>DASRJH010000275.1:0-12380 GCA_035649575.1 Planctomycetota bacterium | reverse complement strand
CGCCGCATGCGCTTTCCAAACGACACGGCCTTCCACCTGCGCATGGCGGCGCTGCTGATCGCGTCGTTGTTCCTCGAGCACCTCGCCACCACGCACCTGCCGAACTGGTCCTCGCCGCGCATCGGCGTCGTGACGTTCGTGCTCGGCCTCCTGTGGGTCGCACTGGCCGCGTTCCATCACGCCAACACGATGCAGAACCGCATCCGCGTGCTCGAGGACAAGCTCGAACGCCTCGCCGCCCAAGCCGACGCACTCGAAGTCGAACGGCGCGCGCGGCGTTCCCTGCCACCGATGTGAAGGAGCACCGATGGATCTGACTACCGCGATCCGGGCCGAATACCAGCGCCATCGGCGCCTCGTCGAACTCGCCATCGCCCAGGTGCAGGATGCCGATCTCTCGCGACGCCCGGGGCCCGGCGGCAACTCGATCGCGATCACGATGGTGCACCTTGCCGGCAACTTGCGCTCGCGCTTCACGGACTTCCTCACGAGCGATGGCGAGAAACCGTGGCGGCATCGCGATCGCGAGTTCGACGAGCCGGGGCTCGGCCGCGCCGAGCTGCTCGAAGCCTGGACGGACGCCTGGCAGGTCCTCGGCGCGGCTCTCGCGACCGTCGACGACGCAGGTCCCGGAGTATTCGAGCGCTCGGTGACGATCCGCAAGCAGCCGCTCACCGTGCTCGAAGCACTGATGCGGTCGATGGCGCACGTCGCCTACCACACGGGCCAGATCGTGCAGCTCGCGCGCACCTTCGCCGGCGATGCGTGGCAGAGCCTGTCGATCCCGCGCGGCGGATCCGACGACTACGCGCGGAATCCCGCGCGAGAGCGCGGACCGGGCTGAGCCGGCCCTGCATTCACGACTTCGCACTCCAGTAGCGAAGCACGAACGCCGGCGGCACGTTGCGCACGACCGGCCCGCTGCGTTCGAAACCGGCGAAGCGCTCGGCCATGATCGCTCGGAACCGCCGCGCCGCGCGCAGGCCATAGGCGTGTACGTATTGGAACGTGCGGAAGTCGCCATCGGTCCCTTCGAGACAGTGCACGATGCCGTCGACGATCCCGTCCTGCACCGCGGCCGGCAGGCTCGCGAACGGCAGGCCCGAGATGATGCGCGTCGGACGCGGCAAGCCGCGTTCGGCGAGGATGTCGCGCACGTCCGCGGCAGAACCGAGGTGGAAGCCGAGCTGCGGATACCGCTCCGTGAGCAGCCGGTGGAAGCGAGGCTCGAGCTCGATGCCCAGGTAGTGCACGCCCTGGGGCAGCCGCTCGCGAACCACCTGCGTGACGGGCCCGGTGCCGGGGCCGTACTCGAGCACGAGCTCGCCCGGCGCGAGGTCGAGCCGCCCCACGAGCGCGCGCGCGAGGTAGCGCGAACTCGGCAACACGGCGCCGACACGCGCGGGATTGCGCAGGAAGTTGCCGAAGAAGCCGAAGCCATCGCGGAGCGACCTGCCGGGGTTGCCTTCGGGCTCACGCGCACGGGGCGTCACTTGCACAGCTCAACATTGCCGCTCCGCGCGCACGCAAACAAGCCGTGGCCGCAGGAACTGCGCAGGAACTGCCGCGGGGAACTCACCCGACGCGCGCTGCTCGAGTGTCGAGCGCATCCCCCAGCACTTCGATCCGGCCGGCCCGGACCCGGGCCGAACACAACAGGCGGCAGTCAGGAGCCAGACCCATGCGATCGAGGGTGCCACGCTCGTGCGCGGCCGGGATCTCGAGTCCATCGATGCGGTCGGTGGTGACGCGCGCCGCGTCGGTGCCGCACATGCCCCGGGTGCAGCCCGTCAGGATCTCGACGCCGGCCATGCCGGCGGCCTCGAGCAGAGTCGTACCGGACCCGACGAACACGGTCTTGTCCGCGACTGAGAAGTGCACCTCGACGAGGTCCATGGGCCCGTAGTCTCGCAAACTGGCGAGCTGCGCGACAGCTTGCGAGGGAATCCGACCGACGGCGTGGCATCGTTGTCGCCACACCCGCAACATCCCGCCTCCATGGAGATGCACGCGCTCGACTGGGCGATCATTGCCGGCTACTTCGCGATCTCCCTCTTCGTGGGGATCTGGTACAAGAGCCGCGCCGACGAGAGCTTGGCATCCTATTTCGTGTCGGGCCGCTCTCTGCCCTGGTGGATCGCCGGTACGTCGATGGTCGCGACGACATTCGCGGCCGACACGCCGCTGTGGGTCACGGGCAAGGTCGCCTCCTACGGACTCGCGGGCAACTGGCTGTGGTGGGCCTGGGCGTTCGGCGGCATGTTGACGGTGTTCGTGTTCGCGAAGCTCTGGCGCCGCGCCGAAGTGCTGACCGATGTCGAGTTCATCGAGTTGCGCTATGCGGGCCGGCCAGCCGCGTTCCTGCGCGGCTTCCGCGGCTTCTACGTCGCCGTCGTGATGAACTCGATCATCATCGGTTGGGTGACGAAGGCGATGGCCAGCGTGCTCGAGCAGACGGTGCTCTACGAGTCGGGCCCCGCCGGCGCGGCGGCGGGCCATTCCGACTTCTGGCTCGTCGCCGTGATGCTGCTCGTCACGGGCGTCTACTCGGTCATCTCGGGCATGTGGGGCGTGGCCATCACCGACGTGATCCAGTTCGGGCTCGCGATGATCGGCTGCACCGTGCTCGCCGTGATCGCCGTGGACCACGTCGGCGGCACCGTGGCGCTGCAGGAGAAGGTCGCCGTGAACTTCGGCGACGGCGCGCAGGCCTTCGGCTTCTTCCCCGACTTCACTGCCGTGGATCCCTGGATGCCCGTCGGCGTGTTCCTGGCGCTCGTGCTGTCGCAGTGGTGGGCGAGCTGGTATCCGGGCGCCGAACCGGGCGGCGGCGGCTACATCGTGCAGCGCATGGCGTCGTGCAAAGACGAGCGGCACGCGGTCAAGGCGACGCTGTTCTTCCAGCTCGCGCACTACTGCCTGCGACCTTGGCCTTGGATCCTCGTCGCATTCGCGGCGCTCGCGATGCATCCGGAGATCCGGACCTGGGCCACGGCAGCGGATCCGAAGACCGTGCCGAGCCCCGAATCGGCCTACCCGATGCTGATCCGCGAGCTGGCGCCGGTCGGCATACGCGGACTCATGCTCGTGACCTTCGCGGCCGCCTACATGTCGACGGTCAGCACGCAGATGAACTGGGGTGCCTCCTACCTCACGAACGACCTCTACAAACGATTCGTCGCGCCTCGGGCAACCGAGCGGCAGCTGCTGCGTGCCTCGCGGCTCGCGTCGGGGATCGTGCTGCTGCTCGGCGGCGCTGTCAGCTACTACATGATCGTCGGCGACGTGAGCATCGACGCCGCGTGGCAGTTCCTGCTGGCGCTCGGCGCCGGTGTCGGGGCCGTCTTCATCCTGCGCTGGTTCTGGTGGCGCATCAACGCCTGGAGCGAGATCACGGCGATGGTCGGGTCGCTCTTCTTCTATGCCCTGGTCAGTTCCTGGCACGTGACGAAGGATCTGCCGACCGAGTATCGCAGCCTCATCGTCGCGAGCAGCACGCTCGTGCTCTGGCTCGTCGCGACCATGGTCACGCGCCCCGAACCGCTCGAACACCTCGTAGCCTTCTACCGCAAGATCCGTCCCGACGGCCCCGGGTGGGGTCCCATCGCCGTGGCCGCACCCAACGCGAGTCCCGACGGCACTCTGGGTCGGAGTCTCGTCTGCGCAGTGCTCGGTACCACCGTGATCTGGCTCACGCTGCCCGGCATCGGACACGTCATCTTCGGCGAGTATCTGCTGGCCCTGTGCTGCCTCGGGGGGGCTGCCGCAGCCGGTGCCCTGCTCATGAGACTGGTCCGGCGCGCTGCAGCCGAACCTGTTCGGGGTTAGGATCCGGCGCCCCCGTTCAGTCACCGATGCACGAACCGATGCATGACTCAGGCGACACCGAGTTCAGCCGCACGGCTTTCTCGCGACCAAACCAGCCCTCGGGCAGCGGCAGTCTTCATCGGCTCCCAGTGCTCGTCGTCATGCGCGGTGCCCAGGTCGGCCGGCGCTATCTGCTGAACGAGAAGTCGCTCGTCATCGGACGCCGTCCGGACCGCGCCGATCTCGTCGTGCCGGGCGACACGCAGGTCTCGAGCGTGCACTGCCGGATCGAATGCGGCCCGACGCCGGACTCGTGGCAGGTGGTCGACCTCTCGTCGACGAACGGCACGATGGTCGAAGGCCAGCGCATCACCTCGTTGGTCCTGCGCGACGGCGATCGCGTCCACGTCGGCGAGACGGTGCTCAAGTTCTGCTTTCACGACGAGCTCGAAGAGGAGTTCCATCGTCAGGTCGACAGCTTGATGAACATCGACGACCTGACGGGGCTGCCGGTGCAGCGCGTGTTCCAGGGCAAGTTCTACGAAGCGCTCATGACGTGCATGCGGCGGTCGCGCCCGATGACCGTCTTGATGATGGACATGGACGGGCTCAAGCGCATCAACGACAGCCACGGGCACCTCGTCGGCGCGCACACGATCGCGACGGTCGGCAGGCGCCTCGGTGTGCTGATCGGCAGAGCCGCAGGCGTCGTGAGCCGCTTCGGCGGCGACGAGTTCTCCGCCTACGTGCCCAACGCCGATCTCGAGCAGGGACTGCAGCTCGGGGAAGAGATACGCGCTGCCGTCGCCAACGAGGCGATCGAGCGCGGCGCCGTCACGGTGCAACCGACGATCTCGATCGGCCTCGCGGTCTTCCCGCAGGATGGGCAGCTCGCCGAGCAGCTCACGCGAAAAGCCGACGAAGCGCTCTACCGCGCGAAAGCCGCCGGGCGCAACCGCGTCAGCACCTGAGCGGCTTCAACGAGCCAACAGAACGAACACGATTACGCCATCAGGTCCCGAGCAACCCGCCATGGCGCCGCCGCGGGGCTGGCCGCGTGTTTCGCCGTTGTTGTTTCCCCGCGTTGCGTCGCAGCAATCGAGCGAGCCTGTCTTGTGAGGGCGAGCCCTGCTCGCTCTCACAAGAACAGGCGATGCTGCCGGAACCTCGCTTCGATGCCGTGGTCCCCGGCGATCTCGCGCGGCTGCAGGCCACCGCAGAGCTCATGCAGGCGCTCCGAAAGGCCGCGCAACCCGACGGAAGTCGGTGCGTCCGGGTTGATTGCGACGAGCGGCAGTTGGCCCAGCCGGTGTTGCATCACGGAGTCGTCGTCGGGGATCTCGCCGAGGTAGTGCAACTCGACACCCACGTGCTGGCGCGCCACTTCGGTGAGGCGTTGGTATGCGAGCTCACCGCGGCCCGGGGTGCCCACGCGGTTCACGACGAGCAGGAATCGCGCGTGTTCGTTCAACTGCGCGACACACTTCACGACCGCGTAGGCGTCGACGAGGGCGGCGATCTCGGCCTGCGTCACGAGCACGATCCAGTCGGCACCGAGCATGGTCAACACGGTGGCCGGCGAGATGCCGGCGCCGAGGTCGAGCAGCAACACGTCCTCGCGGGCCGCGAGCGCACCGAGCTCGCGTGAGAAGGCCAGCAGTTCCTTGTCGCTCGGTGTCGCCATGCGGCGCACGCCGGACGCGCCGGGCAAGAGCCGCGGCCCACACGGCGAGCCAGTGATCACCTGGTCGAGCGTGCATTGGCCGGCGAGCAACTGCTGCAGCGTCAGCGTCGGCTTGACCCCGAGCAGCAGGTGGTCGCAGGCGAGACCGAAGTCGCAGTCGACGAGCACGGTTCGGCGTCCGGCGCGATGCAACAACACTGCGAGCGAAGTCGCGAGGAAGGACTTGCCCGTGCCGCCCTTGCCGCTCGCGATCGCGATCGAAACCGCCTCTTGCCGCGGTCCCGCGGTTCCGCGCAAACCGTCGAACAGCCGCGTGAAGATGCCGCGACCGCGAGGTCCCAACCCCCCGCGTTCGGTTGCCTGCGTCTGCCGCCCCGGAGCCGCTCGATCCATGTTGCAAAAGGGTCCTGTGCGGACCCCGCGCGCAGCTGACCGGCTGCGCCCCGATAGCTTCGCAAATCGCGCGCAGAAATGCGCCGACCATTCCACTTTTTGTGTCCGGCTCCGAACGCGCCCCAGCTACGTGTCACTGGGCGCAGGTCGCTGCATCCCCGTCACTTGGGCAACAGTTCCTGGGCGAACCGGATCGGCACGCCGTAGTTGGCGCCGGTGAAGCCGGGCTGGATCGCGAAGTTGACGGCGATGACCATGCCGCTGCCGCCGAAGACCGGGCCGCCCGAGCCACCGTGCGTCGTCAGGGCGTCGTAGACGATCATGTCCTCCTTCTGCTCGCTGATCCCACCCTGCGTGATGATCGGCGTGATCTGCCCCGCGGTGGCCAGCGCGGCGATCGCGTCGCTCATGCTCGCCGAGCGCTGCCGCAGGTCATCCACGAGACGGTCGCTCGCCCGCGCCAGCAGCGCGCCGAGCCCCGTCGGATAACCGACGACGATCGCGCGCTGGTCTTCGGACTCGACAGGAGTCTGTTGCAGCGGCAGGACCGGCACACCTTCGAGGTTCTTCGGATCGACCTGCACGAGCGCGACGTCGCGGTCGTCGCTGCGGCGCCGGATCGAAGCTGGCGGCACGTCGAGCGGATTCCGGCCCGGAAAGGTCGCCGTCAGGTGCAGGAACTCGGGCTGCACCCCTTGTTCGATCAGCGTCGCGATACCGCGCTCCTCGGTCCACGGCGCGACCACGTGACGGTTCGTGACGATGTAACCGGCCGGGCTCGCGAGGAAGCCGGAGCCCGTGTACTCGCACTCGAACGGCTCCGTTCCGTCGAGCGAGAACCAGCCCTGGTCGGGCATGCGCAGGCGGTAGATCCCGTGCAGCAGACACACGCCGCGACTCCACTCCTTCTGGATCCGCAGCACGCCGGAGTTCGCGCGCGCCAGGGTCGCGATCTCCTCCCGCTGCTTCTGCTGATCATTGCGCAGCGCATCGAGCTCGGCCTGGGTCACGGCGATCGTCTGCTGCTGTTCGCGCAGACGCTCGAGCGCCTTGCGCGTCACGTGGTCCGCCGAGGCGGCTTGACCGATCCAACCGCCGAGCCAGCCCGCCAGGAACGCACCTGCGACGAGCATCAGCGGCACGGTGATCTTGAGTCTCCTCGTGGACTGCGTGAGCAGGTCGCGCGTGAACGTCTTCGTCGCCGCGGCGCCGCCGCTCACGCGGCCGACGTCGCGGGCGTCCGCGAGCATGCGGTGAACGGGCTTGCACACCGCGCCGAGCGGCACGTAGATGCGGAACCGCGCCATCGGCCCGCCGGCGCCGAATTCGAGGCGATCGCCGTCCTGCAGGATGACCTCCTCGATCTCGGCACCATTCACGAACACCTGGCCATCGAGCCGCCGCAGGTGGAAGCGACACTCTTCTTCCACGAACTCGATCTGCGCGTGCCGGTCGGCCACGCCGGGCGCCTTCAGCACGGCCTGGGAGGTCGGTGCAGCACCGATCGTGACGACGCGCGCTTCGTAGGTCGAGGTGCGACCGCGAGCGGCCCCGGAAAGGTGCAGCAATTGCGCACGCATCCGCGCACCATAGTGGGGCGTGCGCAGAACCGCCAATGCCGAGGTCCTGGTCGAGGTTGCGGTCGACTCCGTCGCTGGCGCCGCCGCGGCCGCTGCGTCGGGCGCGAAACGACTCGAACTGTGCCAGAGCCTCGTCGAAGGCGGACTGACTCCGAGCCTCGGCCTCTGCGAGGCGGTGCGAGCGGCCGTGAAGATCCCCGTGTTCGCGATGGTGCGGCCGCGCGGCGGCGACTTCCTCTACGAACGCAGCGAGTTCGAGGTGATGCGGCGCGACCTGCAGCATCTGAAGGCGGCCGGCGTCGATGGCATCGTCGCCGGCGTGTTGCTCGCTTCGGGAGAGCTCGACGAAGCGCGCATGCGCGAGCTGATTGCTGCGGCGGCGCCGTTGCCGTTCACGTGCCATCGCGCATTCGACCTCTGCGCGGACCCCGCGCGCGCCCTCGAGACGCTCGTCGCATTGGGAGCCGCACGCGTATTGACGTCGGGCCAGGCGGCCACAGCACCGAATGGCACCGCATGCATCGAGGCGTGCGTGGCTCGCGCCGGAACCCGTCTTGCCGTGATGGCCGGAGGCGGCGTGCGCGACGACAACGTGCGGGCCCTGGTCGCGGCGACCGGCGTGCGCGAACTGCACCTTTCGGCCACGGCGTGGCGCCGGAGCGCGATGACGTTCCGGCAACAGGGTGTTCCGATGGGCACACAACCGCCCGATGACGAGTTTTCGCTGCGCGTCACGGACGCGGCGATGATCGCTCGCGTGGTCGCCGCAGTGCGGGCCCCCTGAGCGACGCGTCGCCGGTTACCATGGGCACACCATGCCCCAGCCACCACACCCGCTGCTCGCCGCCCTCGAGAACCAGCTCGCCACAGCACCGGAAACGCCGTGGCAGGACGTGCTCGATCGTGTGACGCGGCATTTCGACTGTCCGGTCGGCACCGTGCACCTGCTCGATCCGAAGGACGGCATGCTGCACCTCGCCGCGCAACGCGGCCTGCCGCCTCCCGTGCTCGACAAAGTCGGCGTGATCCCGATCGGCAAGGGCATGGCCGGCATCGCCGCCGAGCGCAGAGAACCTGTGCAGGTTTGCAACCTGCAGAAGGACCAGAGCGGCGTGGTGCGACCCGGCGCCAAGCTCACGCAGATGGAGGGTTCGCTCGCCGCGCCGATGCTCGACGGCAACCGGCTGTGCGGCGTGTTCGGCATCGCGAAGCCGGTCGCGCATGACTTCAGCGAAGCGGAGACGCGCCTGCTGATGGAAGTCGGCGCGCGCCTCGCAGTCCATCGGCGACCCAAGATGCTCTAGCCATAGTGGCGGACAGACCACTCGCATGAGCAAGCGCCGCGTCGTCCACAATGGTGTAGAGGTCGTCGAGGGATGGCCCGAGCGGATCGAGGAGGCCCAGACCGTCCTGACAGTCTCGATCGCGGGCATTGACCTTCCGCGGATCCCCTACGGCGATGAGTCCGAGGACTGGGGAGCACACAAGCATCCGTGCCGAGACTGCGCTGTCCTCAAGGGGCAACTGCATGTGCCATCCTGCGATGTCGAGCAGTGCCCCGCTTGTGGCGGCCAAGCAATCGGCTGCGACTGCGACAGAGGCATTGGCCAGGACCAGGCTCGCAAGCGTGCGAGGCAAGTCAGACCGTTTTCCAAGCACGAGCAGTCGATCGTCGGAGCTCGGAGACTCTTCACCTGGCGGCACGTCGGCTTTGCTGCCAACGGAGACGCCACCTTCGAGGTGGAAAACGGATCTACCATGCGGCTGCCGTTCCTCACGATCGGAGTCGAAGGTCCGAATCTCCGAGGGGGTGCCTGGTTGCGTGTTTCCGATATCGTTCCCGGCTCGAGCGCTGTCGTTCGACACGACTGCTACAAGGATCTGCTCGAGCCGACCGAGGTGGAGTTCTTCGAGGTCGATGATCCGACCCCGGCGACGCGCGACAGGTTTTGGGAGTTCAAGCGATTGCCCAAGGCGCTGTAGGGCACGTCCTGCTGTTCGGGTCTACACTTGCCGCCCAACACGGTGAAGAGCCGACGAGCGCCCAAGCGGGGCTCGCCACAGACGCTACGCGGAGAACCCACTGCGCGCGTGCACGTCGAGCAGCGCGTTCGCGGCAGCGTCGTCCGTGCGCACGTTGGCGGCGTCCCACTGCAGCCGGCGACCACGCGCGGCGCGCAGTGCTATGTTCGCGAGCAGCACGGTTTCCGTGAGCGGTCCCGCATACGCGAACGAACACGACGGCCGGGTCCGCAGTGCACAGCCGAGCAGCCATTCCTTCTGGTGACCCGGCGACGGCGCGATCGACTGCGGCGGCGCCTGCCATGCGGCCTTGCGCGCGGCCGGGCCGACCTCGTGCCGGTCGTAGTCGCTGACGAGCCACCCATCGTCGCCGACGAACAACACGCCGTTGTTCCACTGCTCGAGGCCGTATTTCGCGAGCGTCTCCGCGGGGCGGTCCTTGCCAGCGTGCCAGCGCAGCACGATCGGCGCGCGCCGGCCACGCGCGGGGAATGCGTACTCGCAGCGCAGTCCCGCGGGCGCACACTCCGGATCCGGCTCCGGTCCATCGGCCTGCAGCGACGTCGGCGCGTCGAGATCGAGCGCCCAGAACGCGAGGTCGACGTAGTGGCAGGCCATGTCCGCCGTGGTGCCGCCGCCGAACGCCCAGTAGCGACGCCAACCCATCGGGTGATAACCATCCGAGAACGCGCGAGGCGCCGACGGTCCGAGCCAGAGATTCCAGTCGAGATGCGCAGGAACCTGCTTCGGATCGGGCAGCCGTTGTGCGGACCAGTCGGTGCCGTTCACGAACACGACCACCTCGCGCACCACGCCGACGGCGCCGGCCGTGATCGCTTCGACGACGCGCCGGTAGTTCGCGTTCGCATGGATTTGCGTACCCATCTGCGTCACGCACCCGTTGGCCTCCGCGAGGGCAGTCAGGCGCCGCGCCTGCGCCACGGTCTGCGTCAGCGGCTTCTCGCAGTAGACGTCGAGGCCCTGCTGCAGCGCCAACATCGCCGGCAGGTAGTGCGTGTGATCCGGCGTGCTGACGACGACGCCGTCGAGCCGTGCGAGCTCGACCGGATCCTGCAGGACCGTGCGGTAGTCGGCACAGAGGCGCGCGCGCGGGAACTTGCGCGCCGCGGCCTCGAGGTGGCGGCGGTCGACGTCGCAGAGCACCTCGATGTGTTGATTTCCGACAGCGTCGAGGTTCTCACCACCGCGGCCCGCGACGCCGACGATCATGAGCCGCGCAGGTTGGTCGGGACTGCGCGGCCCGCGCCGCGGCCGCACCTGGCATCCGGACAAGCCGATCGCGGCGCCGCTGGCAACGACGCCGAGGAACGAACGGCGTGAAGTGCTCATCGCGGCATCATTCCCGACGACCCGCAAGCGCGCACGCATCAACGATCGCCGAGGCGGGCAGTCGCCGTGGCACCCCCCCGGGGGGGAGGTGCTCACGGCGCCCCATTGTCTAGAAGAATCTGGCGCACTCACCGCCCCCGTGCCACCACCCCTAGCTTTTCGGCGCGCGAAGAATCTCGAGCCCCGACGGGAGGTACCGCTCGCAACAGGCTGGACCCCTGTTCGTCGAGCACGGTGCCACCGTCCGGTCCCTGAGAAGTCTCCCTACGTACCGGCATCTCCAGGTGGCTCGCAAAATCCTGTTTTTTTCGGCGCACGAAGGACTGCCTCAGTGGCGCCCATCGGGATGACACGCGTAGCAGTTCGGCGACGCCCATACGTAGCCTCCCACGCCTTGGTGCTCGCTGTTCATCGCGGTCTGCCGATGCGTGTGACACTCGATGCACGCAAAAGCAATGCGGTTGGCAGGGTTGGTGTGGCACGAGAAGCAGGCGAAGCCGCGGTGCTTGCCGCTCGTGATCGGGAAGTGGTGCACGAAGTGGCCCTGCGGCCAGCTCGCGGTCGTGTGACAATTCTGGCACTGCTGGCTCATCTGGAACGCCGCGTGCGGCGGATTCGTGGTCCTCTGGTAGTCGTCGAGGTGGCACGAGGCACACGCCGTACTGAGGCCCGTGAACACGCCCGGGGTCGTGTGGCATTCTGCGCACAGGCGCCCTGAGTGGCCGAGCGTGAGCGGGAAGCTCGCGGGGTGATCGAAGCTGCTTTTTGCAAGGCGGCGAAGTCGTCGCGGCGCGAGCTCGCGTAGGGTACCGGGTCAGCCATGGTGCGACGGGAGCGTGCGCGGCTCGATGCAGGGACGGCAATGGGCACGGGGCACGGCCGTCCTGGCGCCGAAGCGCCAGGTGCAATGCGCTTTTCCCGCACACGGACTGCCAGAGAAAATCTCGCCCTGGACCGGCGCCCCCCTGATCATGCTCGCATGGACCAGAGCCTGCAGGACCGGTTCGCGCCGCAGAACGCATGCTTCGGCTGTGGCCCGGCCAACAAGGACGGCCTGCGCATCAAGAGCTTCGTGCAAGGCGACGAGGTCGTCTGCACCTGGCAGCCGCAGACCATGCACGAGGCGTTTCCGGGTGTGCTGAACGGCGGCATCGTCGGCGCCCTGCTCGATTGCCACTGCAACTGGACCGCCGCCTGGCATCTCATGCAGGCGGGCGGTCTCGCGACTCCACCGTGCACGGTGACCGCCGAGTACACGATCAAGATGCGCCGGCCGACACCGACCAACGCTCCCGTGCTGCTGCGCGCGAAGGTCGTCGAGACGCAGCCGGACCGCGCGCGCATCGCGGGCACGCTCGAAGCCGGAGGTCGCGTGTGCGCCACCTGCGACGGGCTGTTCGTCGCCGTCAAGGAAGGACATCCCGCGTTCCACCGCTGGTGATCCCCACCGCTCCGCGCATGAACCCCACCGCCGAAAGCAGCATGACCGCTCCGAGCGTCGAGCAGATCCAGCTCGCGCGGCGCGAGCTCGGCGCGCTCGTGCG
>DASRJH010000274.1:0-3621 GCA_035649575.1 Planctomycetota bacterium | reverse complement strand
GGTCGCATCGAGATTGGGTTTTCTCGGGGCACGGTGTGCCAGTAACAGTGCGCGTTGCCGTGACCGCGAACGTTGGCTTCCCTGCAATCGCCTCGAGAGAGGCGCGCGTGCTGATCCTCGGCAGCATGCCGAGCGCGCGTTCGCTAGCTGCGGGGCGTTACTACGCGCACCCGCACAACGCCTTCTGGCCCATCCTCGGGGCGCTCTGCGGTTTCTCGCCGAGTGCGCCGTATCGCGAGCGGGCGCGCCAGCTGCGCGCACACGGCATCGCGCTGTGGGACGTGCTGCTGAGTTGTGAGCGCCCCGGCAGCCTCGATTCGTCGATCGTGCGGGAATCGATGCGTACGAACGACTTTGCGGGTTTCCTCTCACGCCACCGCCGCATCGGTCTCGTGCTGTGCAACGGCAGCACGGCGTTCAGCCTGTTCACGGCCCGCGTGCGGCCCGAGTTGCGGCCGCCGTGGAACGGGTTGCGTTGCATCCAGATGCCATCGACGAGTCCCGCGCATGCGGGGATGCGCGTCGCGCAGAAGCTCGCGAAATGGAGGGCCGTGCTCGCGCCGGTGCTCGCCGACATCACGGCCGGCGAACGATGATTGCCGGCCTGCGCAGCGGCGCAGCGGCCCGTGGGTTGACGGGTCCTCGCAGGTTGGCCATCGTGCAACGAGAACATGCCGACGATCGAACCCGTTCGCTCAGTCACGCTCGCGGAGATCCGTGAGGCGCACCGGCGCATCGCGAGCACCATCATCCGCACGCCGCTCGTGCGACTCGACCTCGGGCCCGAGTTCCCCGACGTGCGACTCAAGCTCGAGAACCTGCAGCCGATCAACTCCTACAAGCTGCGCGGCGCGGCGAACGCCGTCGCAATGTTGTCGCCTGCGGAACGCAGCCGCGGCGTGTGGACGATCAGCGCCGGCAACGCAGGACAGGGCGTCGCTCATGCGGCGCGCGAGGCGGGCGTGTCCTGCACGGTCGTCGCGATCGAGACGGCGCCGGCGTCGAAGCTCGAGCGCATGCGCGCGCTCGGCGCGAAGCTGGTCCTGGTCAGCTACGACGTCGCGTGGCAGACGCTCGAGGCCAGAGCGTATGCGGGCGTCGAGGGCACCTTCATCCATCCGTTCGACGATCACGCCTTCATCGCGGGTCACGGCACGATGGGTCTCGAAATCCTCGAACAGGCACCCGACGTCGCGGCCGTCGTCGCGAGCATCGGCGGTGGCGGCCTCGTCGTGGGTGTCGGCAGCGCGCTGAAGGCGCTGAAGCCCGGGACCAGGGTGTTCGGCGCCGAACCGGAGACGGCGGCACCGCTCGCGCTCTCGCTCGCGACGGGCTCGCCGCAGGCGTTCGTGGACTGGAAGGCGTCGTTCGTCGACGGTGCCGGTGGGAAGAGCGTCTTCCCGCGCATGTGGGAGCGCATGAGGGCGGTGGTCGACGGCAGCATCGTCGCGAGCCTCGACGACACGAAGCGCGCGATGCGCCTACTGGCCGAGAAGGCGCGCGTGATCGCCGAAGGCGCGGGTGCGCTCGCGGTGGCCGCCGCGGTGAGCGGGAAGGCGGGGCCGGGACCGGTCGTCGCCATCGTCTCGGGCGGCAACATCGATCTGTCGAAGTTCTGCGAGCTCGTCGGCCAGGCCGTCGCCGCGCGCAGCTGAATGCCGGTTGGACTACCCTGTCCAGTGGCCTCAGCGGCCAACGGCGCGGAACGAGATCCCCGCCGGCGTCTCGTAGGCCACGCCGAGCACATCGCCGCCGGCAGCGAGGCTCGGGAAGGCACACTTGCCCTCGGAGTCAGCGCTGACCTGCACGTTCTGCTTCGTGCCGAAGTCGGCCGCGTAGATGCGCTGCTTGTCGGCGCCGGCGCGAGCATCCTCCCAAACGCACCACAGCGTGCCCTTGCCGTCGAACGCGAGCGATGGGTGGCCCTGGATGCCGTCGCTCTCGTCGTTGGCGCGCTTCTCGGCGGCGAACGTCCCGCGTTGCCCCATCGTCCACTGCACGTCGCGATTGCCACCGCCCGCCCTCGTGTCCATCCACGCGGCTCCGATCTTCCCGTCGCTGCTCACGGCAACGACCGGCGCGTCCATCGGTCAACCGTCGACGCGACTGTCGTCGTGATTCAGGCGCTTTTGCGCCGTGAACGTCACACCGCGGTCCGCCGACGTCGCGATCCACAACGCGCGATTCTTCCGGTTGCCGCCCTCGCGCCAGACGAGGATCGGGTTGGCGTTCTCGTCGATCGCGACGCCCGGCGCGCAGCATTCGCAGACGGGGCCCTGCAGCACGGTGTTCGCGCTGATCTTCTTGCCGCGGTCGCCGACGACCGCATAACCGAGGTCCTGGCCCGGGCCCTTGCGCTGCCGCCGGTCGAGCCACGCGACGAAGACTTCGCCGCCCGGCGCGGCCGCGAGCCAGTGCAGCGCTTCGGGTGCCTGCTTCGGCGCGTCGTTGATCCGCGCGGGCGCGCCGAACGTCTGGCCGCCGTCAGTCGAAACGGCGAGGTAGAGGTCGTTGGTCGGGTAGCGCTTGCCGAGCTCTTCGGCGTCGAAGCAGAGCGGCGCCGTGACGTAGATCGTGTGCCTCCTGTCGATCGCGACGCGCGGTCCGCGCTGCATGCCGCCGCGCGCGTGGCCCTTGGCATCGATGGCCGTGACAGGCGCCGCGAACGTCTTGCCCTGGTCGGTGGAGACGGCGAGCTCGATGTTCCCGTTGCGCAGGAAGACGACGTAGAACCTGCCGTCCGCGCTGGCGGCGAGGTGAGGCTGCGTGCCGCCCGCGCACACGACGGTGGGCGCGGGGGGCTCCGCGGCGGGCTTCTGCTGCGCAGCGGCCGGATGACCCGCGAGCAGGGACGTCGCGGCCACAGCGGTGAAGGCGCGTCTCATGGGAGGTAGTTCTATCACGGCGTGGTCCACACGGCCTGCGGTAAGCTCCGTCGCGACCATGCTCGACTTCGCCCCGCCGGCTGCTCCCCGTTGCATCGCGCCCGCTCACATCACGCACGAACGGCGCGCCGGTTGGCTCGCAGCGTCGTTGATGTCGATGCTGTTCGCTGCGTGCAGGACCACTGCGCCGCCGCGGCCACCCGAGTTCTTCGCGGCTCCACCGGGCGCGATGCAGACGCTGCCGTTCTCGGAAGCAGTGGCGGCGAACGGCTTCCTGTTCGTCGCGGGGCAGATCGGCAACCTGCCGGGAAAGCTCGAGCTGCCGTCCGGCGGCATCGCAGCGGAGTCGAAGCAGGCGCTCGCGAACATGCAGGCCGTGCTCGAGCGCCACGGCGCATCGCTGCGCGACGTCGTCAAGGTCACCGTGTTCCTCGCCGACATCGCCGAGTGGCCCGCGTTCAACGAAGTCTACAAGCAGACCTTCCACGCGCCGTTCCCGGCACGCAGCGCGCTGGCTGCGAGCGGCCTCGCGTTGGGCTCGCGAGTCGAGGTCGAGTGCATAGCGATGTTGCCGGTCAAGTAGCCGAGAGCAGCGCGGCCTTCTCACCGCATTCGCGAGCAACTAGCATCGCGCTCGCCTTTGGGCAGAGCACCCGGCAAGGATCGTCATGACCTCACGCATCCGTTCGTGCATTCACTCTCGCGCGCAGCTCGCTGTTTGCCGCTGGCCACAAGC
>DASRJH010000273.1:0-3846 GCA_035649575.1 Planctomycetota bacterium | reverse complement strand
CGGCAGTCAGCTGCGGCACGCCACAGCCGGTCACGATGCGCGTCGTGCAGATCGAACCGGGGCCGATGCCGACCTTGACGCCGTCGACACCGGCGTCGATCAGCGCCATCGCGCCGTCCTTGGTGCCGACGTTGCCGGCGACCACCGGCACCTTGGTGGCCTTCTTGATCGCCTTGACGCTGTCGATCACGTTCTTGCTGTGGCCGTGCGCGGTGTCCACGACGACGACGTCGCAGCCGGCCTCGACCAGCTGGCCGACGCGCTGCAGGTCGTGCACGCCGACCGCGGCGCCGACGACGAGACGGCCGCGCAGGTCGCGCGCGGCGCGCGGGTACTCCTCGGTGCCGCGGATGTCCTTCATCGTGATCAGGCCCGCGAGCGTGCCGTCCTGCTGCACGAGGATCAGCTTCTCGACCTTGTTGCGGCGCAGGATCTGGCGCGCCTGGTCGAGCGTCGTGTTCGGCGCGGCCTTGACGAGATTCTGTGCCGTCATCACGGTCGAGACCCTGGCGTCGCGCGCTTCGACGAAGCGAAGGTCGCGGTGCGTCAGGATGCCGACGACGACGCGGCGGCCGTCGACGACGGGCAGGCCGCTGATCTTGTGCGCCTGCATGAGATCCTTCGCCTTTCCGATCGTGTCGTCGGGCGACACCGCGACGGGATCCTGGATCACGCCGTTCGCCGAGCGCTTGACCTTGTCGACCTCGGAGACCTGCCGGTCGACCGCGAGGTTCTTGTGCACGATGCCGATGCCACCCTGCTGTGCCAACGCGACGGCCATGCGCCACTCGGTGACCGTGTCCATCGCAGCGCCCGCGATCGGGACCTGCAGCGAGACGCCGCGGCAGAACCGCGTGCTGATGTCGACGTCGCGCGGCAGAGCCGAGCCCAGCTGCGGCACCAGCAGGACGTCGTCGTAGGTGAGGCCTTCGCCGAGGAACTCAGCCAAGTGGCTTTCTCCGGTGGTCGGGAAAGCGTGACGAGTCTAGCGGTGCTCCGGCGTCGCTGCCATCGGTGTCGTGCGATTCATCGCTGCGAGGTGCTACTTCTTCGGCCCCCACCCCGCCTTGGCCGGGTCGTAGCGCACCTTGCCCTGCGGAAACGCGGCCAACAGGGCCTCGGCGCGCGCGATCAGCGTGTCGCGCTGCGCCTCGAGATCCTTGGGGTCGAACACGACGAGCTCGTGCGGAGCGATCCCCACGCCCTCGATGCCCTTGCCGCCCTGGAAGCGCGCCCTGTTCGAGGAGACCGAGACATGGAGCGAGAAGAGCTTCGAGGGCAGCTCGATGGTCGTCTTCTGTGAGGCCATGCCGGCGGTGGCACTCTCGCCGATCATGTAGGCGCGGCCGTCTTCCGAGAACATGCCGGCTGCCGTCTCGCCGGCACTGCGAACCGTGGCATCCACGATGACGACGACGGGCCCTCCATACGGATGAGAACCAGCGCTCGCGTAGCGGGCCCCGCCCTGCCACGTCGTACCGGCCGGCAGGAACCGGCCGAACAGCGCCTCGTGGTCGAAGCCGCCACCCGAGTTGCCGCGGAAGTCGAGGATCAGGCCCGGTACGTTGCCGAGCGCCGCGAGAGCGTCGTCCATCTGCGCGGGTAGGTCGTCCTTGCAGCGGCGCACGTGCACGTAGCCGAGACCCTTTGCCGTCGAACCGTAGAACACGTCCTTGTCGCCCTTCAGCTCAGGCGGCGGAAACGCGGGGCCCTGCGGCGTCTGGTTGCACCTGGCGTAGGTGATCGTGCGCTTCTTCTTCGCGCCGCCGGTCTTCACTTCGAGCTCGAGGCGCGTGCCTGCGACGTCGCTGAGGCCCCAGTGGCAGGTGAAGAAGGCGGCCTGCTGCGCCGTCGAGAAGGAATTCAGGTCGGCGAGCTCGGCCGTGCGTCGCTGCAGCCAGGCGTCTGCGCCGAGGCCATCGATCGTCACCACCTCCATCCCGGGCGCTAGACCGGCCGCAGCCGCGGGGCCCCAGGCATTCTTGACGAAGACGGCCTGCTGCACGCGGCACAGGAACAGGCCAGGGCCGTTGCTCGAACGGTCCGGCAGGTCGAGCTTGACGTTCTTCCCGGCCTCGAGGGGTTCCACTTTGGCGTGGCCGTCCTGCAGCCGCGCGAGCAGTCGCCACAGCAGCAGCAGGTGTGCCTCGTCGGTCTTCGTCTTCTTCGCTTCAGCCACCAGCGGTGCGACGACTCGTGTCCACTCGATCTTCTTGCTCGCGAGCAGCGTCTTGCACTCCTTCTCGATCGCGTCGACCGCGCACTTGACGTCGCCCACATAGTCGGTCTTGCCCTGGCCATGGGCCATCACAGCGAGTGCTGTGACGGCGAACGCGAAGGACGGCAGTCTCTTCATGGACTCGTCCATGGCGTTGTAGCGAGGTTCCACACGATCGCGGCCATGCCGGGCGCGACGGTGGCCGCGTATTCGTGCGCCCTGCCGCCGGCCTGCAGCACGAACACGACCGGCCCCGGGGGAAGCCAGAGATCGACCGAGCTACAAGCTGTGGTCACGACGAGTTGCTCGCCACACTCGTGCGCGATGCGCAATTGGCCTGGTGCCGCCAACGGTGGCACGAACTCGACGTGTACGGGCAGCCGCGCGCTTGGTTCACGGGCCTGCTGCTCCGCTGCTGGACCGGACCCGACACAGCCATGAAGCCCGAGCACGAGCGCAGTGCAGACAGTGCAGAGCGCCCGCATCTACCCTCCGCGCTTCTGGAACACTGCCGTCGTCGGATCGTGCCCGCGCGCCACGTGGATCTCGGGCCGGTTGGCCGCGAGATGCTGCAAGACGGGCCAGCAGTCCGCGGCGTCGGCGCGCACCTTCGTGGCGAGCGCCTTCACGTCGAGTCGTTCGCCGGTCAGCGCCAGGAGCAGCTTCTGCTGCAGCTCGAGCACCTGCGCGGCGGCCTTCTTGCCGGCCTCGACGCCGGGCTGGTGATATGCGTTCACGTCGACGAGCTCCGCGTAGAGCGCAACCGCGCGCTCGAACAGCGCCACGAGCGCCCCGAGCACGCGTTCGTCGAGCCGACCGACGCCGATCGTCGCCGAATGGCGACCCTTGTCGAACAACGCGGCGCGCGTGCCCTGCCAGAGCCCGTCGAGGTAGTCGCCCGACGTGATGCCCGGTTCGACCTCGAAGTGCCCCGCGGTTCGGTCCTGCAGCACGCGCACGAACACCGCGAAGAAATCGTGCCGTCCGTCGCGCAGCTGTTGCACGTAGGCGTGCTGGTCGGTCGAGCCCTTGTTGCCGTAGACGGCGATTCCCTGGTTCACGACCCTGCCCTTGCGGTCGTGCTCCTTGCCGAGCGACTCCATGACGAGCTGCTGCAGGTAGCGCGACAAGAGCAGCAGCCGGTCCTTGTATGGCAACACGACCATCGCGCGTTCGCCCTTGCCCTTGCCCTCGTGGTGCCAGAAGGCCGCCATCATCGCGGCCGGGTTCTGGAAGACGTCCTTGCGCCGCGTCGCGTCGTCCATCGCGGCCGCCCCGGCGAGGAACGCGCGCACGTCCATGCCGAGCAGGGCGCCCGGCAGCAGGCCGACGGCCGAAGTGATCGAGGTACGGCCCCCGACCCAATCCCAGAGCGGAAACGTGGCCAACCAACCCTCCTTCTCGGCGCGCTGATGCAGCTGCGAGCCCGGCAGCGTCACGGCCACGGCGCGCGGCGCGAACGCGAGTCCCTGCAGCTTGCACGCTCGTTCGACTTCGAGCATGCCGTTCCTGGTCTCGGGCGTGCCGCCGGACTTGCTGATCACGATCACGACCGCATCCTGCAGCGCGCCGAGCCGTTCGATCGCGAGGTCGATGCCCTCGGGGTCCGTGTTGTCGAGCACGCAGAG
>DASRJH010000272.1:0-16956 GCA_035649575.1 Planctomycetota bacterium | reverse complement strand
CGAGCACCTGGTCCGTGAATCCGAACTCACCTTTCCACGCCGCGAGGATGCCGCCGCGGATGCCGAAGCCCATGCCCGCAGCGAGAATTGCCGTGAAGCCGGCCCATAGGAGCCGCCCCGAATTGGGAGCGATCCCGTCTTGCTTGATGTTCATTGCTGGAGAAGCAGGCCTCGCGGCCCGCATACGAGAGTGGCGGCCGGGATCTTTGCGCGATCACTGTCGGAAGGCCAGCGACATTGCCTGCGATGTCGCGGATTAGATCCCGCGCAATGACACGAGCGGATCGTGGCGCGCGGCGCGCAGCGCGGGGATCGCCGACACGACGAAACCCGTCGCGAACGCCATCCCGGCGACCTGCAGCAGCCACAACGGGTCGATCCGGCACGGCACGCGGTCGAGGTTGTAGACATCGAGCGGGAACAGGTCGATGCCGAAGGCCCAGCGGATGGCCTGCCGGATCTCCTCGAGGTAGATCGACGTGACCGCGCCGGTCGCGAGGCCCGCGACGACGCCGACCAGCGTGATCGTGAGACCACATGCGAGGAATACGAGCGTCACGCCCGACGGCGTGCCTCCCATGGCCGTCAGGATGCCGATGTCCGAGATCTTCTCGGTGACCATCATCGACAACGTCGCGAGCATCAGGAACGCGGCGGTGACCATGATCACGATCAGCACGATCTTGAGCAGGCCACGCTGGTGGCCGACCGACTCGAGGAACGGCTGGTTCTTCTCGCGCCAGGTCTGCACGAGCACGAAGCGCGTGCCGACGCCGACCGTGCGCACGACCGAGCGCTGCAGGCGATCGGCCGTCTCCTTGAGCGTCCGCGCGTCTGCGACGCGCACGGCCACCTCGTGCACGAAGTCCGGAACCTCGGGGAACACTTCGGCGCGCAACACGGCGAGGTCGACGAACACGTTGTTGCCGTCGAAGCCGCCGTGCTGGGTCTTGAAGGCGCCGCCGACGATCAGGTCGACCGTGACCTGCTCGGGTGACTTGTTGCCGGCGGCATCGGCGCGCAGCTTGGCCGTCGTCAACACGACGTGGTCGCCGGCCCGCAGGCCTTCGCGCTGCATACGATCGAGTCCGAGCAGCACCACGGGCTTGCCCTCCAGTCGTGCCAGCGGCGCGTTCGGATCGGCGACACGCAGCGCGGGCGGGATCGCGGCATCCTGCACCCAGCTCGCGAAACCAGTGACCTTCGCTTCGAGAGCACTGTCGACGCCGAGCACGAACAGGAACGGCTGGTCGCCGCCGTGCAGTGCCCCGCGCCCGGGCAGCGGCTGCGGCGGCGGCCGGACGCCGGGCCGCTGCAGCAGGCCGTAGTGCAACAGACGCGGCGCGCACGCAGCGACGTTCGGGTCATCGGCGAGTGCCCTCGACAGTCGCGACCACTGCGTCTTCTGCGGCAGATTGCCGACGCTGATGTCGGCCGTCGCCGAGTGCACGTGGTGCTCGACGACTTCGATGAAGCCCGAGAACAGCGACACGACGACGACGAGCGCCCACACGCTGATCGTGATGCCGCCCATGCCGAGCAGGTTGATCGGGCGCGTCAGCAGATAGCGGATCGCGAGGAACAGGCGATACATCAGGACACCACGACGCCGTCCTTCAGTCGCACGACGCGATGGCAGCGCTGCGCGAGCTCTTCGTCGTGCGTCACGAGCAGGAACGCGATCTGCCGCTGCTGCCTGATCGAGAACATCAGGTCGATCACGCCGGCTGCGGTTGCCGAGTCGAGGTTGCCGGTCGGTTCGTCGGCGAGGATCACACGAGGATGCGCGAGCAGCGCGCGTGCGATCGCGACGCGTTGACGTTCGCCGCCCGACAACTCGGCGGGGCGGTGCCGCAAGCGGTCGCCGAGGCCGACCTGCGTGAGCATGTCGATCGCGGCCTGCTTCGCGGCCTTGCGTTCGCGCCAGTATTGCAGCACGGACGTCGTCATCATGCCCGCGAGCAGCACGTTCTGCAGCGCGGTGAGCTCGGGGATCAGGTGGTAGAACTGGAACACGAAGCCCGTGTGCGCGTGCCGCAGCCGCGCGCGCTGTTGGATCGGCAGGTCGTGGACCGGCTTGCCGTCGAACAGCACGCGGCCGCTCGTCGGCGGATCGAGCAGGCCGAGGATGTGCAGCAGCGTCGACTTGCCCGCACCCGACGCGCCGAGCAGTGCCAGCATCTCGCCCTGCGCGACCTGCAGATCGACGCCGCGAAGCACCGGAATGTCCTGCCTGCCGAGGCGGAAGCTCTTCGCAACGGCGACGGCACTGAGGACCGGAGGACTCATTCGTAGGACAGCGCGTTCACGGGGTTCATGCGCGCCGCCTTGCGGGATGGCACGAAGGCGACCACGAGGGCCAGCAGCATGGCGCCCAGCACGACCTGCACGATCCACGCGGCCTCGAGCCGGCAAGGGATCTCGGGCAGGTCGAACAGCGCGCGCGGGAACAGCTCGAGCGAGGTCGTCTCGTAGAGCCACTGGTTGAACGGGTTCAGCCAGTGCACCGACAGCGCGCCGAGCACCGTACCGAGTGCGGCGCCGAGCGCGGCAACGACGAAACCGCCGAGCAGGAACACGGCACCGATGCCACGCGGCGTGCCCCCGATCGCGGCCATGATGCCGATGTCCTTGACCTTCTGCACGACCATCATGTGCAGCGTCGCGTAGATGACGAACGCGGCGACGAGCATGACCACGAACAGCACGAACTGCATCATGGCCTGCTCGTGCGCGACGGCACTCAGGAACACGGAGTTCTGTTCCTCCCAGTCGAGGACCGAGCACGGCGCGCTGCCAGGTCCCAGCGCAGCCTGCACCGCCACCTGCAGCCGGCGTTTCATGGCCGGCCACTCGGCGACGGGCAGCTCGGGGCGCACCGCGATCGCGACGTCGGTGACGAGATCGATGCTCTGCGGGTTGGCGAGATCGTGGCCCAGCAGCGTGCGCAGGGTCTCGATCGGCAGGATCGCCGTCGTCATGTCGAACATCCTGTAGCCCGTCGCGAACCAGCCCGCGAACGCGAGCCGCATCGAGTGCGGCCGCAGCTGCGCACCCTGTCCAGCGTCGGGACGGAACCCCGCGCAGATCAGGTCGAGCGGCTCGCCCACGTGCAGGAACCCGGTGCTGCGGATGCGGCGCCAGCCGAGCAGCAGGCCCGGCCAGGTACTGCGGAAGTCGGCAACGTTCCGGTCGCGCGGCAGGTTCGCGTTCACGCGCGCCTCCCACTCGATCTCGTCGGGCAGCAAGAGCCGCGCGCGCCGCAGGGGGTCCTTCTCGTCGAGCACCGGTGATGGTTCGGGCCGGTAGTCGCGGAAGTGCGCGGTGAACTCGGCGGGGGCCCCCTGCAGCCAGCCGCGCAGGCCCGTCACGTTCTCCTCGAGCAGGGGGTCGACGCCGAGCAGCAGCGCGAAGCCGTTCTCGGTGTGGTCGAATTCGACCTCGGAGCTCGCGACCATGGGATCGCCACCGCTCGGCACGCGCAGCGGTTGGAACATGCCGTGGTGACGCAGCCGCGGTGCCGTGTGCAGCACGCCCGGGTCCGCGGCGATCACGGTGCGCAGCTTCTCGTAGCTCGTGTCGTGCGGCAGGTCCGTCACGAGCATGTCGGGCGCGCTGTTGCGCACGTCGCTGCGGATCTCGGCGACGAAGCCCGTGAAGACGCTGTTGACGACGATCATCGCCCAGACCGCGAACGAGACGCCGAACACACCCAGCAGGTTGATGCGCCGTTTGTAGAGATAACGCAGCGCCAGGAACGGGCTGAACGCGGGCATCACGGCGATGTGGTGCCTTGGTCGGGCGCGCTCTGCGCGGCCCCGGGATCGATCCGCCGCAGCAGCGGGAACAGCACGACGTCGCGGATCGACGTCGACCCCGTCAGCAGCATGCACAGTCGATCGATGCCGATGCCGAGCCCACCGGCGGGCGGCATGCCGAACTCGAGCGCCTGCACGTAGTCGAGGTCGACTTCACCCGGGGTCTCTTCGTCCTTGTGCGCGAGCTGGCTCTCGAACCGCTGTTGCTGGTCGATCGGGTCGTTGAGCTCGCTGAACGCGTTGCCGAGCTCCATGCCGGCCACGAACAGCTCGAAGCGCTCCGTCACGCGCGGATCGCTCGCGAGCCGCTTCGCGAGCGGGCTGATCGCCACGGGATAGTCGTAGACGAAGATCGGACCCTGCAGCGTGTCCTCGACGGTGGCCTCGAACACGTCGTTCGCGAGCTTGTGCGGGCTGAGGCCGTCGGTTGGCAGATGCAGTTCCTTCGCGCGGCGCTTCACGGCCGCCTCGTCGAACCAGTCGATGCCGGGATTGCGCTCGGCGAACAGGTCGAGGTAACGCGCCTTCTGGAACGGCGGCTGCAGCTCGTAGTCGCGCTCGCGGAAGCGCACGCGGCCGTTGCCGCCCAGCACAGAGCTCACGAGATGCGCGAACAACCCCTCGACGCGCGCCATGATGTCGCGGTAGTCGGCCCACGCCTCGTAGCTCTCGAGCATCGTGAACTCGGGGTTGTGGCGCGTGCTGATGCCTTCGTTGCGGAACACGCGGCCGATCTCGTAGACACGCTCCATGCCGCCGACGATGAGCCGCTTCAGATACAGCTCGGGCGCGATGCGCAGGTAGAGCTGCATGTCGAGCGTGTTGTGGTGCGTCGTGAACGGGCGCGCCGCGGCGCCGCCGAAGATCGGCTGCAGGATCGGCGTCTCGACTTCGAGGTATCCCAGCGAATCGAAGTAGTGGCGCACCTCGCGGACGATCTTCGACCGCATCGCGAACGCCTGCCGCACCTCGGGGTTCGCGAACAGGTCGACGTAGCGCATGCGGTAGCGCTGTTCCTGGTCCTGCAGACCGTGCCACTTCTCGGGAGCTGGGCGCAGCGCCTTGGCCGCGAGCGTGACCTCGGTGGCCCACAGTGTCGGTTCGCCCTTCTGGGTCGTGCCGAGCTCCCCGGTGACGCTGACCAGGTCGTTGCCGTCGAGCAGCTTCCGGTGCGGCCAGTGGGCGGGCAGGCGGTCGCGTTGGAACCCGATCTGGATCGAGCCGGTGCGGTCCTGCAGGTGGCAGAAGCGCAGCTTGCCGAAGTCGCGGATCTGGCCGAGGCGCCCACACAGGGTCACGGTCTGGCCAACGCGGCCCGCGAACTCGGCCAGCACCGAGTCGATCGGTTGACCGCGGGGGACCCGGGCGGGGAAGGGATCTACCCCGGTGCTGCGCAGCTCCTGCAGCTTCTCGAGTCGGTCGTTGGCGATACCGTCGGTCACCGTGTCCTTGGCCGTGGCAAGTGCGCGATGCTAAGGCGCGGAACGGGTTTAGGGAAGAATTCGCTGCAGCCGATCCGGCCGGTCCAGGAATGCCGACCGGGCGGATGCCGCGCTGGAGTATCCTGCTCAGCCCTCTCCCATGCGACCGAAGCTCTTCCTGATGCTGGCCGTCGTGGCGCTGCTCGCCGCGCTGCTGGCCGGCAACCCATTCCTCGGCAAGTGTCGCCCAGCCGGCCTGGCCGTGCCTTTGGATGCGGCCCCGCCGGCGACCCCGGTGGGTGAAGCAGTGCTACCGGTCGCGTTCGCGCAGAACCGCAGCGGCCCGCGCGACGCGAACGAGGGCCGGATCCCGGCCGCAGCCATGGGGCAAGCGACGCCGGTCGGCCTGGTCCTCAACCAGCCCGACGGCCTCACGAAGGGAGCCGCGCGGGGCAAAGCGGCTGCCCCGCAATGTCCGGACCCGCTGCTGCGGCCCCTGGTCGTCGACGTCGAGTCGGATGCGAGCGGGGCACCGATCTGGGTCCTCGAAGATGGCCGGAGGCTCTGTCGCAACCCGGTCGCCGGCAAGGAACCCCTCCTGGTACCGGCACCCCCGCGCAAGAAGATGGGCAGCTAGCCGCGGCCCGGCTTCGACCACTGCACCTGGAGCCGGCCGTCGACTTCCCGCACGGGGTAGGTCTTCACGTCCCACTGCGGACCGACGTCGCAGGCCCCGGTGCGAAGGTCGAATTCCCAGCAGTGCAGGTAGCAGACGACCTTGCCGCCCTGGACCGTGCCGTCGCAGAGCGGCGCACTCGCGTGCGGGCAGTTGTTGTCGATCGCGCACCAGTCCTGGCCCAGCCGGAACAGGGCGATCCACTGGCCGTCGATCTGCACCGGGGCCCCCGGCGCGAACTTGAGGTCGGCGACGGCTCCGACGTCGACCCAGCGGCTCGACTGATCCGTCCTCATCTGGCCGGGCCTCGCGGCAGCCTGCGGAACGCGTAGCGGCGAATCACGCGGCCCTGCTCGAGATACTTGCGCTCGAAGCTGGTCGGCGTGAAGGCGTGCCCGGGGCCGAGTGCTACCGCGCTCACCTCCCTCTCTTCGTCGCGAGTGAAGTCGGCCGCACTGCCGAGCACACGCGCGACCTGGCCCGCGTAGGCCGCGTTGTCCGTGGCCACGTAGCAGAAGCCGTGGTCGCGCAGCACGCGCGCGAGCACGGCCGGCACGTCGTCCGTGAAGAACCGCCGGCCCTTGTGACGGCGCTTGGGCCAGGGATCCGGGAAGTAGACGTGCACCGCGTCGAGGGCCTGGTCGGGCACGCGGTCCTGCAGGTAGATCTTGCCGTTGTCGACGAGCACGCGCCCGTTCTTGCGCCCGGATTGCCGCAGCTTCTGCGCCGCGAGGCTCGCGTAACCGGGCGCCGCTTCGATGCCGAGCAGGAACGTATCGGGTCGTGCTTCGGTGGCCGCGAGCACGAACGCGCCCTTGCCAGGGCCGATCTCGATCTCGACGCGCATGTTGGCCGGTACGAGTTCGGCCAGCGGTGGTGGATCCATGCCACCCATCACGAGGAACTCGCCGGGATTGTCGTCGCCGTCCGGCAGCCGGCTGCGGAACGACAGCTTGCCGCCGCGGTGCATGCGCGGGTTGTAGGTCGGAGTCTCTTCGGGCGACATTCGGCGGGCCAGCATAGCCGTGGCCCCGGTCCGCTCCAGCGTCGCCAGCGATTGCGTCAGGGCGCCTCTGGACCGCCGAACATCTCGCGGTAGTCGCGCAACGCGGCTTCGATGACCTGCCAGGCGCGGGCCTTCGGGTAGGGCGTGATCGCGATCGGCGTCGCGTCGGGCAGCAGTTTGTAGGTCGAGAAGTAGTGGCGCAGGCGTTCGACGAGCACGGCCGGCAGCTGCGCGAGGTCGTCGACGTCGCCCCAGACGAAGTCGCTCGCGAGCACGGCGACGATCTTGTCGTCGGCTTCGTCCTTGTCGAGCATCGTGAGACCGCCGATGACCTTCGCCTTGACGAGGATCTCGCGCGCGTTGATCGGGCGTTCGCAGAGCACGCAGATGTCGAGCGGATCGCCGTCGCCACCGCTGGCGCCGTGCGTGAGCGCGCCCGTGCGTTTGCCACACAGCGTGCGCGGGATGAAGCCGTAGAGACTCGGCGGCGAGGAGCTCGAACGCTGCGGGCGGTCGACACGCAGGATGCCGGTCACCTTGTCGATCTCGTACTTCACGAGATCGAACGGCGTGATCTCGATGTAGGCCTGCACGATCTCGGGCGGCTTGGGGCCCGGCGAGATGCCATGCCACGGATGGGGGCGCCAGGTGTAGAACGGTTCGGGGAAGCTCATGCGCACCGAGCACGATACGGCCGCTGGTCTCGACTGCTACAGTTCCGCGGCATGAGGTCGTGTCCCGTCGCCCTGATCGTCCTCGCCGGTGCGTTGTCTTCGTCGGCTCCGGCTCAGGACGGGGCGAGCAAGGCGCAGGAACGCACCATCGCCGAGCTGCCGAGGAGCCTGTGGTTCCTGCTGCCGCCGCGCGAGGCTCCACCGAGAAGCAAGGAGCTCGGGCTCGTCGTCGTGCTTCCAGGTGGCACTGGCAGCCGCGACTTCCTCGGTTTCGTCGAAGGCGGGCTGCTGGCGCAGGCACCAGGCGATTGTGTCGGCGCGCTGGTCACCGCCACCAAGTGGACCGATGACCAGCAAGTCGTGTGGCCGACCGCGGCCGACAAAGTCCCCGGCATGAAGTACACCACCGAGGAGTACGTGGGGGCGGTAGTGGCGGCGGTCGAGAAGGAGTACGCGATCGACCCGGCGCGTCGCGTCGTCGTCGCCTGGTCGTCGAGCGGTGCTGCGATGCACCCGTTGCTGGCGAGCCGAGCCTCGCCCTTCGCGCGTGCCTATGTCGCCATGTCGATCTGGCCCGACCTGCGCGACCTCACCGCGGTGAAGGGTCGCCGTTACGTGCTCGACCAGTCCCCCGAGGACCAAACCACGGTCTTCTGGCACGTGCGTGCTGCACACGCAGCACTGACCAAGGCGGGTGCGCAGGTGCAGGTGTCGACGTATGCGGGTGGCCACGGCTGGCAGGACACGCCTCTGCCGCGCTTCCGCAAGGGGCTCGAGTGGCTCTTGTCGGACGAACCGGCGGGCAAGCCAGACTGGCCCGCACCGCCTGTCGCGAAGCGCGATGGCAAGCTCGTCAACCTGGTCACCAACGGCGGCTTCGAGGACGGCACGAAGGGATGGACGGTCGCCGAAGGTGATCCGGGCGTGCGTGTCGTGACGGATGAGAAAGCCGGCAGTGGGTCGTTGTATCTGACGCTGGGTCGCGGAGGCATCGGGGTACTCGAGCAGCACTTCGAGCTACCTCCCGGCAAGACGCTCACTGCGACAGTGCGGTACCGCCTCAAGGGCGTGAACGCTGCCGGTGTCCACATCAGGCTGTATGGCGCGGACAACAAGCCCATTCACAGCGACGCCAGCCTCGTTTCCGAGAGCGGTGACGAGAAGTGGCGACAGGCTCGCAGGCAGTGGTCGACCAAGGGTGCAGTTCGTGCGACCGTGGAGGTCGTGCTGGTCAACCATGGGGAGATGTGGCTCGACGAGGTTGTCGTGACCGTCGATGGGTGAAGGGCGATGCCCGAGCTGCCCGACGTCACGATCTACCGCGAGCGCATCGAAGCGCTGCTCGGCGGCCAGGTGCTCGAGGCCGTTCGCCTGCGCAGTCCGTTCCTGCTGCGCTCGGTCGCGCCGCCACTGCAAGCGCTGCACGGCCAGCCGCTGCTCGGCGTCGAAAGGCTCGGCAAGCGGCTCGTGTTCGTGTTTCCGCGCGAGCTGTTCCTCGTCTTGCACCTGATGATCGCGGGCCGGCTGCGCTGGTACGCGCGCGAACGCAAGCTCGGCGGTCGGGTCGATCTCGCGGCGTTCGACTTCTCCTCGGGCACGCTCGTCTTGACCGAAGCCGGTACCAAGAAACGCGCTTCGCTGCACGTCGTCGAGGGCCGCAGCCGGCTCGCGGCGTTCGACCGCGGCGGGCTCGAAGTGCTCGGCGCTTCGCCGGCGGCGTTCGCGACCGCGTTGCGGCGCGAGAACCGCACGCTGAAGCGCGCGCTCACGGATCCGACGCTGTTCTCGGGTATCGGCAACGCCTACTCGGACGAGATCCTGCACCGGGCGCAACTGAGTCCGGTCGCGCTGACTTCGAAGATCGCCGACGCAGAAGTCGAGCGGCTGCGCGAGGCGTGCGTCACCACGCTGCAGATGTGGACCGATCGCCTGCGCGCCGAGGTGGGGGAGCAGTTCCCGGACAAGGTCACCGCGTTCCGCGAGGGCATGGCCGTGCACGGGCGCTTCCAGAAGCCGTGTCCGCGCTGCGGCAAGCCGGTGCAGCGCATCCGCTACGCGGACAACGAGTGCAACTATTGTGCGCACTGCCAGTGCGGCGGGCGGCTGCTCGCGGACCGCGGGTTGTCGACGCTGCTGAAGAAGGATTGGCCAAAGACGCTCGAGGAGCTCGAGGAACGCCGCCGGCCCGGGTAGTGCCATGGGCTCATCCTGTTGCCAGCGCGCAGCCGATGACAACGCCGCATGGCGAGCGAACGCGACGATCTTCAACACGACGGCACGAGGGTGCTCGTGCTCTGGCTGTGCTGGGTCGTGCTCACTCTGTTCCTGGTCGCGGCGGGCGTGATCTGGCTCGTGTGAATGCCGGTGGGGCGGTGCATCGCGGCTCGGGCCGCGTAAGATCCGCACCGCGTGACTGCCTACCGTGACTACGACAACTCGCCGTTGATGCAGCTGCTGCGCTTCGTCACGCGCACCTTCGCGATCGGCGACTTCTTCGGCGTGCACGTGCGCATGTACTGGGCGGCGGCGATCGGCATGCCGCTGCTGTTCTGGTATTGGGGCGGTGGCAACACCGCGGGCGAGACGCTGGTGCTCTTGGCCATCTGGTTCTTCGGCCTCTTCGCGATCATCTGGTCGCACGAGATGGGGCACATCGCATGCGGCTGGCGCTTTCGCATCCGCACCGACGTGATCACGCTGTCGCCGCTCGGGGGCACCGCGCACATGAACGCGCCCGCGGCGACGCCACGCGCCGAACTGCTGATCGCGCTCGCCGGCCCGGCCGTGCACCTGCTCTGGCTCGCCGTGTTCTGGCCGTTGCAGCAGCTGCTGCCCGATCGTGTGCTGGCCATCGACGGCTGGAGCGTGAAATGTCCGATCACGTTCGCGGTCGGGTATCTAGTCAAGGCGAACACTTGGTTGATGCTCTTCAACCTGCTGCCGTTCTTCCCGCTCGATGGCGGGCGCACGCTGCGGGCACTGCTCTCGATGCGCGTGCATCCGAACCTCGCCACGATGTGGGCGACGACGGTCGGCATGATCGGCGGGGGACTGTTCATCGTGCTCGGCCTCATGCGCAAGGAAGTGGAGAGCGCGATCCTCATCATGATCGGCCTGTCGAACATCTCGGCGTGTCTGAACGAACGACGCCTCGCACGCCACGTGCTCGTCTACCAGCAAGCGATGCAGGATCCGTGGGCCACGGATCCCGATGCGTGGAAACGCGGCGCGGGACCGCTTGCACCACCCCGCCGCGGGCACTTCTTCGCACGCTGGCGGCGCGCGCGTGCCGAACGCAAGGCGCAGCGGGCCGCCGAGGCGGCAGCCGCGTTCGACCGCGAGGTCGACCAGATCCTCGAACGTGTGCATCAGGTCGGCATGAGCGGCCTGACCGAGCGCGAGAAGTCCGTGCTCAAGCGCGCGTCGCAGCGCCGGCGCGGCGCCGGTTGAGCGGTTCGCCGGCCGCTCTCAGCCGCGGCCGAACATCTGCAGCCACTCGCGTTCGGTCTTCGGCTTGAACACGGCATTGCTGCGCCGTGTCTCGCCCATGCTCCCGCTCGGCCGCGGGTCGTAGAGGTGGCCCGGATAGAGCACGGCCCCATCGGGAACGTGCGCGAGCTTCTGCGTCAGCGACATGTAGAGCTGTCTCGCATCGCCACCGGGCAGGTCCGTGCGGCCACAACCCTGCAAGAACAGCGTGTCGCCCGCGACGAGCCGGTTCTGCACGAGGAAACACTGTGACCCCGGCGTGTGGCCCGGTGTGTGGATGAGCTGGATCGGGATCTCCCCGACCTTCACGACGTCGCCGCTCTCGTGCACGGCGAGGTCGCTGTCGCTGCAGCCCGTCATGTGTTTGACCCACGGCACCTCGGGCCGCTGTACGTGCACCTTGCACGGACAGCGCGCCAGCAGTTCGCGCACGCCTTCCAACTGCTGCCCGAACAGGTCGCCGCCGACGTGGTCGGGATGGTAGTGCGTCGCCAACACTCCCGTGACCTTCATGCCGTCGCGTTCGGCGAGGTCGACGAGCTCGCTGACGGCGTAGCAGGGGTCGACGAGCACGACCTCGTGGCTCTTCGCATCGCCGATCAGATAGCAGAAGTTCACCATCTGCTTGGCAACCTCGTCCCCGACCGCGAAATCGCGGCCGGCGAGCAGCTGCCGGAAATACAGACGTTCCTCGGGTCCGGTGGGAGCCATGCGCAGGCCCGATGCTATCGTCGAATGCCCGGCGTTCCTCCTGCGGGCCGGAGCTGCGGGCGTTGACAGCCTTTCGCGCGCAGCGGAAGTTCCCGCGGTGAGCGAACAGCCGACGAGTACGCCGCCCCCGGGCCGAGAGCACGCGGCCCAGGGCCGAGAACGCGCAGGATGGCTCTTGTTCGCGCTTTCCTGCCTGATCCTGCTGGTCGCAGGACTGCGCGACGTCACGAAGCCGTGGGAGAGGGGCATGCGCGGCGTGTGCGGCGGTGGCTTCACGGATGGCGCCGTGTCGCAGACGTTGGCCTACGGCCTCGGCGTCACGCTCGGGACGCCGGCGTTCATCACCGATGACGACGGGGAGCTGATCCGGGGAGTCAACTGGCACCATCCGCCTGGCTACTGGCTGTTCCTGTCGGGCTGTGCCTGGTTGTTCGGCCACGAGACGTGCGTCTTGCGGCTGGTCCAACTCGTGCTCTTGCTGCCGGGCCTGCTGGCCTTGTTCGCGCTCGCCCGGCGGCGGCTCGGTGCTCTGGTCGCAGGGATCACGACGCTGCTGTTCACGACCAACCCGGTGGTCGCGTACTTCGGTCCCATGGTAGTGCAGGACGGGGCCGTGCTGAGCTTCGGTCTCGTGACCATGTGGAGCTTCGACCGCCACCTCGTCGCTCCGACGCCCCGCTCCTGGTGGCGCACGGCCGTCTGCTTCTTCGCGACTACCTCGCTCGATCACCCGGGCCACTTCTGGGGTCTCGCCATGTTCGGGCTCGCGCTGATCGCGCCGCGGCGCCGGCAGGCCATCTGGTCGGTGTTATCGTTCTTCCCGGTGTCAGTGCTGGCCTTTCTCGTCATGGCCCTGCACTACGGACTCGTGCTCGGCGGTCCGCTCGTCTTCCTCGAGCTCCTTCTCACCGTGTTCACCGACGAGGCCGCGCGCGTGGAATCGGCGCCGGTGGGATCGAGTGTGCTCGCCGCCTCGCACGAGCTGTTCGTGGCCTACGGCAATGGGCCGTGCTTCGCGCTGGCACTGCTCGGCGGCACGCTCGCGCTGTGCTCGCGCCACGGTTCCGCGCGAGCGATCGCGCGCCTGGGCCTCGTGCTGCTGGTGCCCGGTGTATGCTGCGAGATGGCGATGTTCGCGCACGCGCTCGAGCACGTGTTCTGGCCGATGCAAGGGTTTGCCGGCCTCGCTGCTCTCGGCGCGATCGTGCCGGCCGCCGGTGTCCAGCTGCGCTCGACCGCGGTGGCCGGCAAGCGCTGGCTCGGTTCGGTGTTGCTCGCGGCCACCGTCGGCACTGCGCTCTTCGGAACGCTCTGGACGCACGTCGTGATCGGCCGCTGGGAGTTCGTCGAGAACGGCTCGATCGCCATCATCGAGAAGGCGCTGCCGCACCTGCGTGGCTGCTCGATGACGCTGACCAGCGCACCCCACGTGGCCAACGGCTATTTCAGACACACGCACGTGTGGTACTCGATCACGACGCCCGAGGGTCTCGAGGCGATGCTCGCGCTCGGTCGCGCCGTTGGCAGCCGCGGCACGCTCGCCTTCGTAGTGCACCCCGACCACCGGAACTCGCCGCTGACGCAGCTGCTCGACACCAAGGCACGCGCGATCGCGGTCGACGACATCGTCATCTATCGCTTTCGGTTGTGACGGCGACTACCACAGCGGGGGACCGGATAGGCTCTCGCGCTCGTGCAAGTCGATCACAACCATGCCGAGGCCGGCGCCAGCGGTGGCGCGGACCGACCGTTCCGCACCACGCTGCCGTTCGTCACGCCGGCAAGCTGGGCCGACGCGATGCGCCCGCACACGGCCGAGTTGCTGGTCGAACAAGCGCACCTCGAGCGGAAAGCCGCCGCGACGGCGATGTCGTTCATGTTCCGCCTGCGCAGCGGGGCCGAGAGACAACGCGTGCTCTCGGCGCTCGCGCGCGAGGAGCTCGTGCACTTCGAACGCACGCTGCGCCTGCTCGACCGGCGCGGCATCGGATTCAGTTCCCAGCTGCCGTCCGGCTACGCGGAGCGGCTGAAGGCCGCCGTGACCACGACGATGCCAGCGCGGCTCGTCGACGAGTTGCTCGTTTCGGCCATCATCGAGGCTCGCTCGTGCGAGCGCATGGCGCTGCTCGCGCAGGCACTGCGCGCACACGACCCCGAGCTCGCCGCGTTCTACAGCGACCTCTGCGAGGCCGAAGCGCGCCACGAGTCGGCCTACGTGGCGATCGCGGCCGAGCTCGCGGCGCAGGACGTGACGCCGCGGCTGCAAGCCCTCGGCCGTCACGAAGCGGCGATCCTCCGCCAACTACCGCGGTTGGCTCGGCTGCACAGCGGGATCGCGGAGGCGCCGATTGACGCCTGAGCCTGCGAAGAAGCGCCGGCGTTGGTTGCGTATCGCGGGCCTCGTCCTCGCATCGCTCGCCATCGCACACTTCGTCGCCGTGTGTTTCGGCATCGTGATCTCGTGGCCGTTCGACGTCGCGATCAACCTCGGCGGCGACCTGTCGGTGCCCGCGTTGCAGGCGCCAGCCGACGGGCGCCGCCGCGTCGTGGTGTTGCAGCACGGCCTGTGGCGCACGCCGGCTTCGCTGGGCCGACTCGAGCGCACGCTGCGCGCGCACGGCTACGAAGTGCACAACCCGGGCTATCCGAGCACGCGAGAGCGCATCGAGGACCACGCGGTGCTCTTGCACGCGGTCGTCGAGAGCATCTACGCCACGGCTCCGGTCGACGAACTGTCCTTCGTCGGGCATTCGCTCGGTGGGCTCGTGATCGAGCAGTATCTGCGCGCTGCCGACGCGCGACCCGTCACTGCATGCGTCTATCTCGCTACGCCGCATCGCGGCGCCCTGCTCGCGGACCTGCGCAAACACTGGTTCCTGTTCCCGCTCCTGATGGGACATACGGCGGCCATCGAGTTGTCCCCGGGCGATGCGCTGCACCAGCGGCCGATCCCCGCTGCCGATGTATCGGGCACCATCGTGGGTGACATCGGCGAGGGCAACGCTTCGATCCCGGGTCACGACGATGGCACCGTGGCCATCGACGAAGCGAGCCTCGCTGGCGCGCGCGACAGCGTGACGCTGCCCCTGGGGCACACGAGCATCTCCTGCGATCCAGCGGCGATCCTCCAGGTGCTGCACTTCCTCAAGCACCGGGGGTTCGCGCCCGTGGCCGAGCCGCGGTAGAGTGCTCGACCGACCGCAATCCCCTCCTCGCCCAAAAACGACACATGAAGTCCTGGCAACAGACCTTCCTCCTCGGCGCCGGGTTCGGCGCCGCTTTCCTGCTCGGCCAGTTCGTGCCCAACGTGGTGCAGGCTCAGGGTGGGCGCGGGCCGGTGAATCCGCCGCCGGCGCCGACCGAGCCCGCGATCGAACCTTCCGCCCCGACCGTGGTCTACAGCGAAGAGTCGGGTCAATCCGCCAGTGGCAACGGCTTCGTCGCGGTGACGGGCAGCTATGGCGTGGGCACTTCGGTGCTCTACCTCATCGACACGCATAACCGCCAATTGGCCGTCTACGAGGCGCGCGGTGGCTCCGCCGAACAGCGCCGGATCATGCTGGTCGGCGCCCGCCGCATCGACCTCGACCTGCAGCTGCAGGGCTACAACGACCGCAGCGAATACGAGTACGAGCAGCTCAAGGAGCTGTTCGACAAGCGCGGCCGGAAGGACCACGAGGTCAAGACCGGCCTCGAACCGAGTCGGAAGTAGGCCTACCCAAAAAGGGATTGTCGGGTAAGCTCCCCGGGCCCCCGAGCCGCGCACTCGCTGCCGGCCCGGGTCCTCTCCCATATCCAGATCCCCTCTCCATTGCGCCGTAGTGAGGTAGTCCGTGTCCGACAAGACTGAAGATTTCCTTTCCTTCGAGAAGGCGCTGCGCGAGCTCAAGATGCGCAGCGAAGAACTCAAGAAGCTGGTTTCTGAAGGCGAGATCCGCGCGTTCCGCGACGGCGACTCGATGAAGTTCCGCAAGGAAGACATCACGGCGCTCACTGCCAAGGCCTCCGGCGATTCGAACCTCTCGTTCGCCGATTCGCTCGAGGACGACACGGGCATGGTCACCGAGCAGATCTCCGACGAGGACACGCTGCTCGCCGAAGAGGACGTCGCGCCGGCGGCGATTCCCTCGAAGCGGCCTTCGCCGTCGGGGCGCGGGCGCAGCGTGGCCGTGGCCGCCGAGCCCGGCAAGGAACCAGGCTGGGTAACCGCGGCTGCGATCCTCGGGACCCTGGTCATGATCTGGGGCTGCTTGATCGGTTACTCGGTCGCCAAGGAACGGTCGCCGCAGGAGAACTTCTTCACCTCCGCGTTTGCACCGAAAGCGCCCAAATAGCGGCATCGCCGCAACGCGGCGTTCCGGTACGGGGCGAAAGAGCCACCAGCCGCCGCTGCGGCCCTGAGGTCGGGCGCCCCGGCGCGTGTTTTCGTGCACGCGTCTCATTGGCAATTGCCTGCCGAGCCCGCTACGTTGGGCCGCGCTGCCCGCACCACCGGTCGGTCGCGCAGCACCCAATTCAGATAGCGAGTCAGAAGCGAGGGGGCATGCCATGAAACACACCTTGATGATGGCCGCGCTGGTCCTGGCGTCGGCTGCCTGCGTCAATCCCGAGACCCACCGAGCGGCCCTGGGGGCCAACAATGCGCTGCAGGCGCAGATCGCCGACCTGGCCGAGAGCTGCAAGAAGCTGAGCGTCGAGAACGAGCGCTTGAAAGGCGAGGTCGCAGACCTGTCCAAACGCGCGGTCGATGCGGCCTACCTCGAGGAGAAATCGAAGAAGCTCGACCAGCTGCTGTCCACCTACGGCGCAGGGACGCCGTCGGCGCAGGCCGGTGTCGAGCTCGTGTCGACGGCGGAGGGCTACGCGTTCCGCGTCGCGGGCGGCGTGTTGTTCGCGCCGGGGCAGAACACGCTATCCGAACAGGGCCGGCACACGCTGACCGAACTGGCGGCGTCGCTCGCGAACCAGAAGGTCCGCGTCGAGGGCCACACCGACGACACGCCGATCCAACGCAGTCAGTGGGGCACGAACCTGCGACTGTCCGTCGAACGCGCGATGGTCGTGGCCGACTTCCTGACGCAGAGCGGTGGCTTGAAGGCCGACAGCATCAGCGTCGCCGGTTACGGCGAGTTCCGGCCTGCAGTGCAAGGCAACGACGAGG
>DASRJH010000271.1:0-36750 GCA_035649575.1 Planctomycetota bacterium | reverse complement strand
CGACGCCGCGGTCCGGCTCGCGAAGGCCGCGAACTACTGGTCGGCGGGCACGGTCGAGTTCCTGCTCGACAAGGACAAGAACTACTATTTCATCGAGGTCAACTCGCGCATCCAGGTCGAGCACCCGGTCACGGAGCTCGTCACCGACACCGACCTGATCCGCGAGATGATCAAGATCGCGGCAGGGGAGCGGCTCTCGTTCCGCCAGGAGGACATCCGCCTGCGCGGCCACGCGATGGAGTTCCGCATCAACGCGGAGGATCCGGACCACAACTTCAAGCCGAGCCCCGGCACGATCCGCACGTTCATCGCGCCCGCTGGTCCCGGCGTGCGCTGGGACAGCCACATCTACCAGGGCTACACGGTGCCGCCGCACTACGACTCGATGGTCGGCAAGCTCATCATCCACCGGCACACGAGGAAGCAGGTCATCGAGGTCGCGCGCCGCGCGTTGCAAGAGCTCACGACGGAAGGCATCGTGACGACCGCTAGCCTGTTCCTGCGCATCCTCGACCACTCGGACTTCCGCGCGGGACAGGTCGACACTGGTTTCATCGACCGCTACTTCTCGCCGCGCTGATGAAGGCGCCAAAGCAACGCGTTTCGGGTCGGCTGCTGTTCGTGGCGAACCTGGTCGTCGCGAACGCCGCGGCAGCGATGGCCGTCGTGACGTTCCTGAAACCCGATGTGCTCGGCCCGCTGGCCTTGCCGACGACCACCACCGAGCGCTTCGCGGTCCTGCGGCTCGACACGGCGCTCGCGTTCTGCATCATGATCGCGAGCGTCGGGCTCCTGTTCTGGAACTTCGCGTGGCTCGTGCGCCGTCCCGAGCGGTTGCCGCCATCGAACTGGGTCGTCAGCGAGACGCCGTCTGGGCCAGTGCGCGTGTCGCGCGAGGCACTCGAAGTCGGCCTGCGTCTCGCCGGCGAGGCATTGCCCGAGGTCACGCGTTTACGCGTGCAGGTCGACACGTCGGTGCAGAAGCGCATCCTCGTCACCGGCCAGTTCCAGTGCGCGGAGGGTCAGAGCAACCTCGCCGCAAGCCAGCGTCTCCGGCAGGCGATGATCGACCGCTTCGGCGAGATGGTGCGACCGGCCGATGGGGGCCGTGTGGAGTTCGATCTCGAGTTCCAGGGTTTCGTGGGCAAGCTCGGCAAGAAGGGCGAAGTGCCGCCGCCGCACGACACGGCGCCGTTCACGGGCCCCAAGTATCCGATCGACGACGACACGAATCTCGGAGGCACGCCGTGAGTCTTCGCGTCGGCGTGTTGACGGGTGGTGGCGACGCGCCGGGTCTCAACGCCGCGATCTGTGGCCTCGCGCGGCGCCTGTTGGCGGCCGACGCCGCGCTGATCGGCTTTCAGGACGGGTGGCGCGGCCTCATCGCCGATTCGACGCGGCCGATGCACGGCGAGGACTTCCAGCGGATGCTCGTCCACGGCGGCACGCTGCTCGGCAGCAGCGGCGACAACCCGTATCGCGACGAGGCCGTGATGGTGCCGAAGGTGCTCGCGACGATCGCGCGGCATCGGCTCGACGCGCTCGTCGCGATCGGTGGCGAAGGTACGCTCGGCGCCGCGGACCGCCTGTTCCGCGAGCACCGCGTGCCGGTCGTCGGCGTGCCGAAGACGATCGACAACGACCTCGACGGGACCGACTTCACGTTCGGCTTCTTCTCGGCGGTCGAGGTCGCGACGCGCGCCATGGACGACCTGCGCAGCACCGCCGAGTCGCACTCGCGCATCATGGTGGTCGAGTGCATGGGGCGTCACGCCGGCTGGATCACGGCCTACGCGGGCGTCGCCGCGGGCGCAGAAGCGATCCTCGTGCCCGAGCGACCGGCGCATCTCGAAGAGGTCTGCCACAACCTCGAACGCTTGCGACGCACCGGCGCGAAGTCGGCGATCGTCGCCGTGGCCGAGGGCACGCGCATCCTCGAGCGCGGGGTGTGCGTGTCGTCGACCGAGAAGGACGAGTTCGGCGAGTTCAAGACGGGCGGCGTCGCGGCGCTCGTCAGCAGGCGGATCCAGGAAAGGCTCGGCTGGGAAGCACGCCATCTCGTGCTCGGCCATCTGCAGCGCGCCGGCAAGCCGATCGCGTTCGACCGCATCTTCGCGCTGCGGCTCGGCGCGCGCGCCGCGCGTCTCGTGCTCGAGAAACGCTTCGGCTTCATGGCCGCGATGCGCGCCGGGGAGATCGTCGACGTGCCGATCCAGGCCGCGGTCGCCACGCGCAAGACGCTGACGGACAAGTTCCTCGACCGCTACGAGACGTTCTTCTTGCCGGTGGGATCGCCATGAGCCTGTATCCTGGTCTTGGCATGGACAGGTTCCTGCGTTCGGTCCCCGCGTGGTTGGTAGCAGCCTTGCTGCCGGCGCAGCAACAGCCGCCGCCTCAGCCGGCGCCAGGAGCCATGCCGCCGACCATGCGCACGAGCCCCATGCGAGGACCGACCTCGAGCCGGATGCTCGAAGCTCTGACTCCGGTGTGGGTCGACCTCCCGCAAGGGCAGCCGTTCCAGGGCTTCCCCGTGTTTCCGCAGGGGCTCACCGGGTACGGAGCCTACCCTCGTCCGGGGACGCTGCCGGACCTTTCGCACCTCAGGGAGATGCAGCTGGCAATCAAGGAGCGCCGCGTCGCATTGCAGCCGACAGTGCAGCCGCTGGCGCCCGCGGAGCCCGAGCCACCGGGTTGGCCGCGGTGGGTGAGGCTCAAGGACAAGGAACCGCTGCCCTACGCCGAGAACCTGGCCTTGCTCGTGCGCCACGGTGATCGCGTGTGGTGGCGCGGCGTGGACGAGGATGCGTTCGTGCCGCTGTACTTCCACGACAAGTTCGCCACGCTCGGCGTCGGCGCGCAGGTGGAAGTCCGGCAGGCCGGGGAATTCGAACTGCTGCTGCACAACAGTACGCGCATCGTGTCCCAGGGCCCGGTTGCGTTGCGTCTTGCCGCGATGGACCAGAACACCGTCAACGTCGAACTGCACTCGCTGACGCGCGTGCGGTTGCGCGTCTCGCAGCGCGACAACACGTTCGTGTTGCCCGACGGCAGCAAGATCCGCATCACACCGCCCGCTGCCACCGCCGAAGAGATGGGGCCCGCGCTCTTGATCCTGCTGCGCGCCGACGAACCCGGGTGGCTCGGCGGCCGCGCTTCGATCTTCAACGCGGGGCAGCGGCCCGTGCTCTACGAGAGTGCACTCGGCGAGTCGACGCTCGAGCCCGGTCATCGCGTCACGTTCTTCCTGCAACCTCCGCCACACCCGATCCCCGCGAGCGTGGTCGCGGAGGGCATCACGCTGGAGGCCGATGGTCGCGCTCTGCGCGGCACTGCCGCGGCAGAGGCGCATGTCTCCTGGTGCGGCGCCCGCTTCGCGCTCGAGGCGAGTACCCCGGTGCGACTCGATCCACTGCAGGGTCAACCGTTCGCGGCTCCCACCGGCACCGCGTCCATGACCCCCCAGAAGAAGCAATGAAGGACAAACCTCGTGCCCTCGTCACCGGTGGTGCCGGTTTCATCGGGTCCCACCTGTGCGAGCGGTTGTTGGCCGACGGCTGCCAGGTCGTAGCCATGGACAACCTGATCACGGGGGCGCTCGCGAACATCGAGCACCTGTTCGGCCGCCCGGATTTCGTGTTCTACGAGCAGGACGTCACGAACTTCATCCACGTGTCCGGACGCCTCGACTACATCCTGCACTTCGCGTCGCCCGCGAGCCCGATCGACTATCTCGAGCTGCCGATCCAGACGCTGAAGGTCGGTGCGCTCGGCACGCACAAGGCGCTCGGTCTCGCGAAGGCCAAGAACGCGCGCTTCCTGCTGGCCAGCACGAGCGAGGTCTACGGCGATCCGCTCGTGCATCCGCAGCGCGAGGACTACTGGGGCAACGTGAACCCGGTCGGACCGCGCGGCGTCTACGACGAGGCGAAGCGTTTCGCCGAGGCCATCACGATGGCCTACCAGCGCACGCATGGCGTCGAGACCCGCATCGTGCGGATCTTCAACACCTACGGACCCCGCATGCGCCTCAACGACGGCCGCGTGTTGCCCGCGTTCATGAGCCAGGCTCTCGCCGGCCAGCCGCTCACGGTCTTCGGCGACGGCTCGCAGACACGCAGCTTCTGCTACGTCGACGACCTCGTCGAAGGCATCACGAGGCTGCTGCACAGCAACGAGAAGGAGCCCGTCAACATCGGCAACCCGCGCGAGATGACGATCCTGCAGTTCGGCGAAGCCGTGCAGAAGGCGACCGGGTCCAAGGTGCCGATCGAGTTCCGGCCGCTGCCCGTCGACGATCCCAAGGTGCGCCGCCCCGACATCGCCAAGGCGCAGCGTGTGCTCGGAGGGTGGGCTCCCGGCGTTGCACTCGAAGAGGGCCTCGCGCGCACGACCGCCTACTTCCGCAAGAGGTTGGCGAAGGGCTGAGCTCGAGATGTCGAGCCCGGCCCAGGTGGCGGAAGCAGTCACGCGCGCGGCGCAGAGCCTGCGCGATCACGTCGTGCGCACGCCGACCGTGCCTTCGCCGTGGTTGTCCTCGGCGACGGGCGCCGAAGTGCGGCTGAAGCTCGAGAACGTGCAGCACACGGGCTCCTTCAAGCTGCGCGGTGCGACGCATGCCCTGCTGCGCATGCCGGCTGCAGTGCGCAGCGGCGGCGTCGTGGCCGCTTCGTCGGGCAATCACGGCCTCGGCCTCGCCGCGGCCGCGCAGAAGCTCGGAGTGCCGGCGACCGTCTACGTGCCGAGTACGGCCCCGGTGCCGAAGCGGGAGTCGATCGCGCGATTGGGTGCAAAGGTGCTCGTGCACGGGGACGACTGCGTGGTCACGGAGCAGCACGCGCGGGCCGTCGCCACCGCGAACGGGCGGCCCTACGTGTCGCCCTACAACGATCCCGACGTGATCGCGGGACAGGGCACGGTCGCGGTCGAACTGCTCGAACAGTGGCCCGAGGTGGAGGTCGTCTATGTGGCTCTCGGGGGCGGCGGCCTGATCGGCGGCATGGCTGCGTTCGCGCGGTCCGTGCGCCCCTCGATCGAGTGGGTCGCCTGCTCGCCGGTCCGGTCGCGCGCGATGGCCGAGTGCGTGCGGCAGGGGCGCATCGTCGAAGTGCCGTGCCAAGACACGTTGTCGGACAGCACGGCGGGTGGCGTCGAACCCGGTGCGATCACGTTCGCGCTCTGCCAGCAGGTCGTCGACCGCTACCTCGACGTCGAGGAGGACACGATCCGGCGCACCTTGCTCGCCACGCTCGAACACCAACACCTGCTCGTCGAAGGAGCTGCTGCCGTAGCCATTGCCGGCTGCCTGCAGGACCGCGACCGTCGCGGGCGGCGCGCCGCGGTGGTGGTCTGCGGCGGCAACCTGCCGCTGCACCTGCTGCGCCGCGCGGTTACTGCGTCGTGCGGTTGATGAACAGTCCGACGTTCGCGGCGCGGCTGTCGAGCCAACCGAGCAGCAGGCGGGCACCGTCGTGTCGCAGCTGCACCTGGTCCTGGTTCGCGGTGCCGTTGCCGAGTCCGGCCGGCGCCGCGAAGGTCGCACCGACGTCGACCGATACGGATTGCTTCACGCGCGCGGCGCTGGTGGCGGGGTCCCCGTCGCGCCAGGCCACGAAGACGTAGTTGCCGATGCACCCGATGTTCGTCTGGGCCGACGGCGTGACGACGGTCTCGAGCTCCACGTGTTGCTCGACCGACCCGAGTGGCGAGAAGCGCGAGACCAACACCGCGTTGCCCCCCTTCACGTAGCTCATGAACACGCGGTCGTCCTCGGAGCAGATCGACGGCGCCGAGACCGCTCCGCCCTGCGCACCCTGCACCGTGGTCGCGACGCTGTTCCACGACAGACCATTGTTCGGCGAGGTGTTGAACCACAGCGCCCCGTTCTGCACCCAACACGCGTGTACGCGACCACTCGCCGCGGCGAGGCGGGGCTGGCCGCCGGCAGCCGTCGCCAGGTTGAGACGCTTGGCGTCGCCCCAGCTGCCGCCCGCGTCGGTCGTGCGCACCGCGTAGATGCCGCGAACGGACGCGCCGAGCCGTTCGTCCTCGACGAGGATCCACGCCACCGCTCCGGCACAGGCCAGTTCGTGGTTGCTCTGGTTGGCCTGCCCGTCGCTCACGGTTCGCGGTTCCGACCACGAAGCGCCGAGATTCGAGGAGCCCGCGGCGACGACGCGCGACGCGCCGATCCCGGGATCGCCGGCCAGCCAGGCCGCGTAGCAGTGGTTGGCGTTCTGGCTCAGGCGAAGCCTGCGCGTCTGTGCTGCCCCTGCCGCCGCATCGAGTTGTTGCGCCGGCAGGAACTCAGTCGTCGCTTCGGTCAATCGCCTGATCCACACCTGGGTGCCGCCCGCGATCCAGCCGACCGTGACGAGGTTCTGCGCGACCACGAGCTGCGGTTCGCTGGCGACCTGGCTGCCGCTCAGGGTCTCCTGTGGCAACCAGGTGGCTCCGCCATCGTTCGAAACGCGATGCAAGATGGCATTGCCCTGTTGCCACACCGCGTGGGCGGTCTCGCCGCGCACCCCGACCTGGAAGTCCACGACCGTGTTGTTGTCGAGCCGCTGGTCGAGCGCCGCGAAGGCCGGCGGGAACTCGAACATCGTGAACGCGGACTCGGGCAGCTGCGCTTGACCATATTGGTGAGCGACTCCGACGATCGTGCCGCCGGCCGCGGAACTGGCGGGCGTCGAGCACGAGAGCGTCGTGTCGTTGGCGACAACCACGTTCGCGGCCGCGAGGCCGTCGAAGCCGACGGTCGTGTTCACGGTGCCGCCGAGCTGCAGCCCCTTGCCGGTGATCGTGACACGCTGCGCGTGATTGCGGAACGCGTTGTCGGGCGTGACCGCCGTGATCGCCGGTGGCCCCGTGCGCACGACCAGCAGATCGATGGCGGCTGCATTCCCATGTCCGTCATCGACCAGCAGGTTCAGCTGCACGAAGGCCGTCGCAAGGACCGGGAGCACGGAGAGTACGAACGTTCCACCCGCAACGGGAGTCGTGTAGACGAGGCCCGCGGCCGATGCAGCGCTCCCGGGCACCCCGAGCTGCCACTGCAGTGAATCGCCGTCCGGATCCGTCGCCGAGAACGTGAGGATCTCCGAGCCGGCTGTCGGCAGCGGGAACGAGTAGCGCGGGCTCGTGCCGGTCAGGTTGCTCGGCACCGTCATCACGGGCGCGCCGTTGAGCGGCGCCGGTGGCTCCGACGGGCCAGAATGGTCGCTGCCGCCGCACGAGGGAGACGTAATGAGGAGCAAACAGATCGTGGCGAGGCGAAGCGCTTTCATGGGAGAGTTACGAAATGGGAACGAAGCGTGTGCAGAGTAGCCGAGCCGCAAGGGGAGGTTGCAGGATCGGGAAAGACCCGAACCCGAAAGCCGAGCCCGCCTCCGGGGCAGGTTGGTTGACGCTCGAGCGTCGCCCCGCGACAGCGGCGTCGTCTCGCTCGCGAAGTCTGCGATGCTATGGTTCCCATCGATCTGGACCGGCCAACCCGCGACACCGATTCTCATTTGTCAGACGCAGCGCGAGAGGATCGCGAGGTCCTCGTCACACGATCCGGCCTGCAGCGGTCCGAACGAGAACCGCATCATGCTGCCGAGCGGTCCTTTGTCGCCGCGGCGCGCCATGTCGCAGAGCCGCCCAGGCAGGATCGCCGCGTCGTGCTTCATCAGGCGTTCGTTGAACGCATCCCCCGTGAGGCCCTTCGGCAGAGCCGCCCAATGGTAGAAACCGCCGGTGCCCGTGAACAGCTCGAAGCCGAGCCGCTGCAACCCAGCGGCATACCGCTGACGCTGGCTCGTGTAGAACCCCGATATCGCCTTGCGCGCCATCGCGACGCGTTCGCGCTGCAGCAGCTGCGTCACGTAGAGCTGCGAAGCGCGCGACACGCCGCCCATGCCGAACGAGCTGTAGTTGCGGAAGACCTCGATGTGGCGCTTGCTGCCGATGACCCAACCGACGCGCATGCCGGGCACCTGCAGCCCCTTCGTCGCCGCGCCGCATACGAAGAGGTTCGTGTTGTCGATGTCCGTGATGTAACGCATCGCGCTCACGGCCTCGCCCTCGCAGAAGAACTCGTAGGCCTCGTCGAAGACCGCGCCGCGGTCCTTGCCGCTGTAGGCAGCCACAAGCTGCTTGAGGTCCGCGCCGGCGACCGTGACGCCCGTGGGGTTGCACGGGTTGCTCTTCAGCAGCACCACACGATCGGTGCTCGGGTGGTCCGCGAGCGTGGGGCGGAAGCGGTTCTGCGGATTGCTCGCGATCAGCCGGTGCGGCCGCCGCAGCAACTGCAGCATGTCGAAATACGGCGTGTATTCGGTCTCCTCGACGGCGACCTTCCAGTCTTCGAGCAGGAACGCCAGGATCGCGAACAGACCCGGACGGCCGCCCGCGAACACCGCGACGTGGTCGGCTGTGATCTGCGCACCGTAGAAGTTGCGGTAGTAGTCGGCGATCGCCTCGCGCAGCGGCGGCTGGCCATCCGCCTTCGGATACATGCGGTCGGTGGCCGTGATCGCGATCGTGTCGGGCAGCGGTGGGCCGCCCGGGACCTGCGTCGTCAGCGGGAATCCCTGAGCCCAGGGATGCGTGGTCGGGTCACCCATGTATTTGTGGGTGACCTCGGCGAAGCGGAACAGGGTCTCGTAGACCCCCATGGGCGGGAACTGGCGCAGGATCACGGCGCGCAGACTACGCGGCGCCAGCCGCCTTGGAAGGGGCTCGCTCGCTCGAAGCGGTGCCGGCTCCGCCGCAACGGCTATGCGGTTGCCTTGCCGAAGTCGCGCCAGAAGGACAGCCGCAGCAGATCGCGCGGGTGGATCGTGTCGCCACTCAGCGTGACGAGCAGATCCGCGAGCGCAGGCCAGCGGCCGAGGCTGCGCAGGAAGGACCGCACGAGCAACGGGTGACGCAGCGCCCGCTGCAGCGCCTTCGCGGCGACGAACCGCGGCCCGAGCTCCCTCGCCCTGGCGCGCGCGTATCCCGCGAGCGCCGGCGCGGACCGGGCCGGCTCGTGCAGCGCCTGCCGCAGCGCCTCGGCCAGGGCCCGCGCGCCGAACAGCGCGTAGTAGATGCCCTCGCCCGTCAGTGGATCGACGTAGCCGGCGGCGTCGCCGACGAGCGCTGCCCCCCGGAACGTCTGTGCCGTGGTCGACCAGGCCAGCGGCCCCGTGCCGCGCCAGGGCTCCAGGCGGCGCGCGCCCGCGAGCCGCTCGCCGATGCCCGGCGCGAACGGAAACCAGCTTGCGACGAACGCATCCCAGTCGCGGCTAGTTCGGGTCAGCAGCGCCTTGCGCGGCAGCACGAGGTTCACGCTGAACAGGTCCTCGTCGACGGTCGTCGCCGCGAAGAACCCGCCTCGCAGCAGGTGGACCTCAGCGGTCGGCAGCGGCTGCACGCCTTCGAAGTGGGCCACGAGCGCAAACTGGTCGAGCCACGCCTCGCGTCGTTGCACGCCGAGTTCGCGTGCGACGACCGAGTGCACCCCGTCGGCGCCGATGACCCAACGAGCCGTGCAGTCGTGCAACGCCCCGCTCGGGTCGCGCAGCACGGCACCGGTGACGCTTCCGTCGCGACCGCGCAGCAGTGCCCTGCATTCGTGGCGCGGCAGGAAGGTCGCCCCGGCGCGTTGTGCCGCCTGCACGAGCCAGTGGTCGAAGCGCTCGCGGCGGATGCCGAAGCCGGCCCGGTCCGAGGCGGGGTGGCCCGGCAGTTGGCGGAACCGGCCCAGAGCTCGAGCCCCGTAGCCGAACAACCGCATGCCGCCGACCAGGTGCACGCCGAGGCTCGCCATGGGCGCGGGCAGCCCGAGGGCCTCGAGGTAGGGGGCACACTGCGGACTCAGGAATTCACCGCAGGGTTTGTGGCGCGGGAAGGCCTTGCGGTCGGCGAGCAACACGTGAAAGCCAGAGCCAGCGAGTTCGTTGGCCAGCGCGCTGCCGGCTGGACCGGCGCCGAGGACGAGCACGTCACAGCGCACGGGAAACCTGGATCGGGAGGAGACGTGGCACGGTCCCAATGTAATGCGTGGCTCCGTGACATGCTCTCTGCGGGGTCGTGGATCCGGGTGCAGCGGAGCCATCGGTGCAACCCTGGTTGCTGCCGTGCGCGCCCTGCATACCATGCCGGCATGGCGACGAAGTTGCTGCAGTGGCTCGGCGCACTGTTCATTGTGCTGCTCGTCGCCACAGCAATCGGCGGCCTCCTGGTGTTGAAGGATCGGGTGCGCGTCGTCGTGCAGTCCGACGCGCCCACGAGCGGGCCCGATCCGACGGCCCTGTTGCGCGACGACGTGCAGGTGCTCGCAAGTCGGATGGGGGAACTGCAGGCGGCGCTGTCGCAGAACTTCGACCGGCTGCAAGCCGCGATCGAGGAACGCACCGCGGCCCGGCACGCCGACGTCATCGCGCTGCGGCAGGAAGTCGGCACGGCCCGGCAACTGCTCGACCGCTTGACGCAGGACCTCGTCGCCCTGCGCGGACAGGTGCGCGGACTGCAGCCACAGGCTGCTCCGCAGCAGCAGCCGGCGCCGGCAAACCCGCGCGTGGAAAGCGCAGCCGAGGCAGCGGTTCCCGTCGAGGTCGCACCGAGCCCGCCGGCACATGCCGAGCCCGCTCCCGCCGTACCGCAGGCGAAGCCCGCTCCGGGCTTCCTGTCGTTCTCGCTGCCCGCGGTGCAGTTCCGCTGCGACGAGCTGCAGGACTACGCGCTGCTGCCGGGGCTCTGCCGCGTCGGCTTCGATGCCAAGAGCACGCTGCACGACTTCACGGGCGTGACCGAGAAGGTGGCCGGTCGCTTCGCGGCCGACTTCGACGACCCCGAAGGAGCGTGGAGCGGCGAAGTGACGGTCGATGCGGGCTCGCTCGTGACGGGCGTCGAAGGCCGCGACACCGACATGTGGGAGCATCTCGCGACCAAGGAGCACCCGCAGATCCGCTTCGCGATCCAGCGCTTCCGGCCAGCGCCCGGCGGCATCGACGTCCAGAAGCAGACCGCGCGTGGTGACATCGACGGCAAGATGACGATCCGCGGCCAGACGCGTAGCTTGACGATGCCCGTGCAACTCGAAGTCGATCCGCAGAAGCGCGTCGTCGTGTCGGGTCAGGTGCCACTCAAGCTCAGCGACTACGGGGTACCGGTGCCGAGCCAGCTCGGTATCATCAACATGCAGGACGAAGTCGTCGTCTGGATCGCGCTGCGCGCGCGCATGCAGCCGAAGGGGCACAAGTGATGCGTTCGAGGCTCGCCATCTGCGGCCTGCTGGCGCTCGTCGCGCCGTCCGGCTGCATCGCTTCGAACGTCGTCGCCACCGGGGACCGCCTCGTCACGACACCGGTGGTAGCACTGCATTTCGAACCGGCGCCGGGCCTGCCGCTGCAGGGACTCTACGAGTCGGTCGAGATCCGCGGCGACGCGGCGCTCTCGCTGCGCAAGGTCTACTACCTGTTCGATACCGGCGGCACCTACACGGCGGCCGCCCTCACCGAAGTCGACGGCGTGCCGAGCTTCCAGACGCTGAACGGCACCTGGAAGTCGACTGCGGCCGGGCTCGAGCTCGATGGCCGACCTCCGGTGTTGCTCGAGCAGGCACCGCAGCACCTGCGCATCACGGCAGAGAACGGCGTGCTCGTGTTGCGGGCAGCGAACCTCCAATGAGCGAACCATGACCGATCTGCTGTTCGATCGCGACGGTTGGTGGGATCCCCGGTGCCGGGCGTTCGCGTCGCTGCGTTCCGCGAGTACGTTGCGACTCACCTTGATCGGGCGGTGGCTGGGCACGCAGTGGCGCGGGCGTACGGTCGTCGACCTCGGTTGTGGGGGCGGCTTGCTCGGAGTGCCGCTCGCCGAGGCCGGGGCCTGCGTGGTCGGCGTCGACCTCGCGCGACGGGCCTTGCAGGATGCGCGACGCCGACAGGCCCGCGAGTTCTTCCCGCTCGTCGGGGACCTCGCGAGCGTGCCACTCGCGGCAGGTTGTGCCGACGTCGTTCTGCTCGCCGATGTGATCGAACACGTCGCCGATCCAGCAGCCGCCGTCAGGGAAGCCGCGCGCCTGCTGCGACCCGGCGGTTCGCTGTTCGTCAACACCATCCACCGCACGCTGCGTTCGCGTCTGTTCGCGGTGGTGCTCGGCGAAGGCCTCGGGTTCATTCCGCGTGGCACGCACGACTGGCGCCAGTTCGTGCGGCCCGACGAGCTCGATCGCATGGCGGCGGCCGTGGGTCTCGTGCGCCGCAACCTCACGGGCGAATCGCCGCAGTTGCTGCGCACTGTATCCACCGGGGCCGTGGTGCTGGCCGAGAGCCGCACGCTGGCCGTGGGTTATGCCGCGCTCTATGGCAAGTTGTGAGCGTGCAGGGCATGAAGCCGGAGGCGTGCGAAATCCCGCCGGTGGGGAGGTTCCCCGACCGTTTGGGAGTCGAATGCAGTACCGTCCTGCCCGTCAGAGGTCCCGCAGTTGAAGATCGCCGCTGTCGCCACTGTCTTCCCGCCGCACTGGTACGAGCAGAGCACGCTGACGGAGTACCTGGTCGCGGCGTTCGGCGCTGAGCCTCGATTCGCCGAACGGCTGCGCTCGCTGCACGCGAACACGGGTGTCCAGGGTCGCCACCTGATCCTGCCGCTCGAAGCCTACGGCGAACTGACCGACTTCACGCGCTGCAACGCGGCCTGGCTGCAAGGTGCGCTCGACCTCGGCGAGCAGGCGTGCCGCGCGGCCCTCGCGCGCGCGGACCTCGAGCCCGCCGACGTCGACATCGTGTTCTTCGCGACGGTCACGGGGCTGGCAAGCCCTTCCGTCGAGGCGCGTCTCATCCAGCGGCTCGGCATGCGCGCGGACTGCAAGCGCGTGCCGATCTTCGGACTCGGCTGCGTCGCCGGCGCGGCAGCCGTCGCGCGGGCCGCGGACTACGTCAAGAGCTACCCCGACGGCGTGGCCCTCGTGCTCACCGTCGAACTGTGCTCGTTGACGCTGCAGCGCGAGGACCGTTCGGTCGCGAATCTCGTCAGCACGGGGCTGTTCGGCGACGGTGCTGCGGCCGCGGTCGTCGTGGGGGCCGGCCGTCGCAAGGAAGGACCCGAGGTGCTCGCGACGCGTTCGGTCTTCTACCCGGAGACCGAGCGGATGATGGGCTGGGACACCGGCTCGTTCGGCTTCCGCATCGTGCTGTCGGCCGAGGTGCCGACCGTCGCGCGCGAACGGGTGCCCGGCGACGTCGACGACTTCCTGCGCGATCTCGGCCGGTCCCGCGCCGACATCGCGCGGTGGATCGCTCACCCCGGCGGGCCGAAGGTGCTGCAGGCTCTCCAAGAGGGTCTCGGGCTGCACCGCGCCGATCTCGAATGCAGCTGGCAGTGCCTGCGCCGCGTGGGCAACCTGTCGAGCGTGTCGGTGCTCATGATCCTCGAGGAGACGATGCAGAAGAATCCGGGCAGGCGTTCCGACCTCGGCCTGATGGTGGCGATGGGGCCCGGCTTCTGCAGTGAGTTGCTGCTGCTGCGCTGGTGACGCGCTTGACTCGGTCCGCCGCGACGCCGACGCTCGCGGCCATGGAAGTAGAGCTGCCCGTGACGATCGAGCGCCAACCCGACTACACGACGTGTGGTCCGACGAGCCTGCACGCGATCTACCGCTACTGGGGCGATCCGATCTCGCTGCCGACCGTGATCGCGGAGACCCCCAAGCTCCCGGGAGGCGGCACGCTCGGCGCGCACCTCGCGGTGCACGCGCTGAAGCGCGGCTACGAGGTGGACATCTGGATCTGCAACGTGCGGCACGTCGACCCGACCTGGTTCCAGAAGCCCACCGACCTGCGGGCCAAGATCAAGGCGCGCGCCGTGGCCAAGGGTCTGCTCGCCGATCCGCGGTACGGCCCGGCGGTCCAGTCGATCGAGCAGTTCCTCGACCTCGGGGGGCGCTACCACTGGGGCGATCTGTCACCCGAGTTCCTCGGCAAGCAGCTCAGCGAAGGGACCCCGCTGCTGACGGGCGCCAACGGCACCTACCTCTACCAATGCTCGCGCGAGACGGAGGAGGGCCCCGACGACGTGCACGGCGATTCGTTCGGTCACTTCCTCGTGCTCTGCGGCTACAGCAGCAAGGACCAGTCGGTCGCCATCTCCGACCCGCTGTGGGACAACCCGCTGCACGGCACGAAGTACTACCGCGCGAGTCTGTGGCGCTTTCTCGGCGCCGTCTTCCTCGGCGTCTCTTCGGACGACGGGAACCTGATGCGCATCCGCCCCAAGGACTGGCAGAAGCGCATCCCGAAGAGGGCGAAGTGAGCCAGCGTCGCCGCGACGCTCTCGCGATCGTGCTGACCTGCGAACACGCCGGCAACCGCATCCCGCGCGAGTATGCGCGGCTCTTCGCCGGTGCTGCGGCGATCCTGGCCTCGCACCGCGGTTGGGATCCGGGCGCGTTGCCGCTCGGCAAGCTCATCGCCAGGAAGCTGCGCCTGCCGTTGCTCTGCACTTCGTGGAGCCGCCTGCTCGTCGAGGCGAATCGGTCCGCACACCTGAAGAAGGTCTGGTCGCAATTCACGGCGCACCTGCCCCAGTCCGAACGCGAGCGGATCCTCGCGCGCTACTGGCGGCCGCACCGGCAGCAGGTCGAGAAGGCGATCCGCACCGCGATCAGCACGCACGGGAGCGTCGTGCACGTCGCGGTCCACAGCTTCACGCCCGTGCTGGACGGGGAGAAGCGCAACGCCGATGTCGGGTTCCTCTACGACAGCAAGCGCCGTCCCGAGGCAGACCTCGCGCGGCGATGGGGCGAGCGGTTGCGCGCGGCCGCGCCCGGCCTGCGTGTGCGCAACAACTATCCGTATCGCGGCGACACCGACGGCCTGCCGACCGCGTTGCGAAGGCAGCACGGACGAAAGCGCTACCGCGGCTACGAGCTCGAGGTCAACCAGGCGCTGCTCGCGGGCAAGCACTGGCGCCGCGTTGGCGACGCGCTGGCCGCGACGCTCGCGCAAGTGCTCGCGCCGCAGCGTTGAGGCCTGCAGCTCGCTCCGCATGGCAGTAGCATGGCGCGAATGGCAAGATGCACGCCGGTCCTGTTTCTCGGCCTCGCCGCGCTGCTGCCCTGTCAACAGAAGGACGCAAGCGCCGAGCTCGCAGCGGTCCGCAAGGCCCCCGCGGCGGAACCGAAGTACGACAGCAAACCGCGCTATCTTCTGATCGCGATCGGTCAGCCGATCAAGCACGCCATCTGGTGCGTGATCGACGGCAAGCTGCTCTACGTCGACTGCGATGGCGATGGTCGCGTCGACGCGACGAACGAACGGTTCACTCCGATCGTCAGCAAGTTGAACGACGACCACTTCATCGCGCAGACGCACACCTACAAGGTTGGCGCGCTGCTGCGTGTGCAGGATGCCCCGGAGCTCGAACTCACGCTCAAGCAGTGGAACCTCGAGTACAAGGCCAACGCCGACCTGGCCGAGGTCATGGAGATCCTGCGCGCGAACCTTGCGCTTCGCAACCCGACGGTCGCGCTGAAGCGCAAGGGCAAGCCCGAACAGTTCGCGATGACCGAGTTCGCCGAGTCTCCCGCGACGGCAACCGTGCTGCACTTCGGCGCGCCGACGACTTGGGGGGTGGTCGAGAACATCCGACCCTTCCGGTTCACCGCGGGCCAGGAGTGCAGTTTCGAAGTCTCGCTCGGCACACCGGGGCTCGGCGCCTGGAGCTTCGTCTACACGCGGACCCTCGAGCGCGCGGACTTGCGGCCCGAGATCGACGTGGCGTTCGTCACCGCCGTCGAGGGCAAGACGCTCACGGGTCACTGGGAGCTGCCCGAGTGGTGTTGAGGCTACATCTTCCACGGCCCCGTGCGGGTCCCTGCGGAAGCGCAGAAGAAAGCCACGGTGACGATCCGTGTTGGCAGCAAGGTGAACGCTCCCGACGTTGCCGATCGCACCGTGAAAGTCCCAGTGCGGTGATTCCTGCCGGCAACGCGCGGGTTGCCTCGCGTCGCACCCGCAGCGAAGCTTGTGGCATGCCACCCGAGCTCAGCTACTGGCAGTACGCGATCGCGATCGCGGCGATCGACGTCACGCGCTATCTGCTCGTGGTCGGGACCGCCTTCCTGCTGTTGGACCGGCGCGGCCGGCGCACGCGGCCGCATCGCAAGATCGAACCCGGCCAGTCCACCGCCACGGACGTGCGCCGCGAAGTCCTGTTGTCGCTGCGTTCCGCTCTCGTGTTCGGGCTCGTCGGCGCCGCAGTGTTCACGGCCAGCAAACACGGTCACACGCGTCTCTACACCGACCTCGGCGCGCACGGCGCCGGCTGGTTCGTTGCCAGCATCGCGCTGACCATCGTCATCCACGACGCGTACTTCTACTGGACGCACCGGCTCATGCACACGCGGCTCCTGTTCGGCGCCGTGCACCGCGTGCACCACCGCTCGACCAATCCGACCGCGTGGGCGGCCTACAGCTTCAGCGTCCCGGAGGCCCTGATCCAGGCCGGCATCTTCCCGCTGGTCGCGTGGCTGCTGCCGATCCACCCGCTGGCCTTCGCGACGTTCATGCTGTTCCAGATCACCGAGAACGCACTCGGCCACGCCGGCTACGAGATCTTCCCGCGCGGGTTGATGCGCACGCCGCTCGGCGCGCTGACCAACACGCCGACGCACCACGTGCAGCACCACCAGGTGTTCAACGCCAACTTCGGCCTCTACTTCAACGTCTGGGACCGGCTGCTCGGCACGAACCATCGCGACTACGCGCGGCGCTTCGACGAGGTGACCGCGCGGCCGCGAACGCAGGTCGCGTCCTGACGCCAGCTGGCGCGCGCCTCTTGGGCGGGGCGTGACGAGGCGCCAGTGCTGGGCTACCTGACGAGCATGAGTGTCTCTTGCCGACGCTCCATGGCCCGCGGGGCGGTGCTGCTCCTTGCCTCGTGTTCTGCGACCCCGGTGAAGGAGCGACCGGCTCACGAGGAACCTCCGGTGGCGGCTACCGCGCCAGTCGATACGTCCAAGCTATTCTGGCCGCAGCTGTTCGACCGGACTCCGTTCGACCTGAAGACAGCCACGTACGGCGTCCGTGAACCTGCGCTGGCCGTGATCGACTTGAACGACTTTGGCGAGTCGCGGCGCACAGAGCCGGTGTCCAAGCTACTCGCGAAGCTGACTGACGGGAGCGACGAGGAGAGATCTCTTGCCGCGCTGGAAGCGGGCGAGCTGTGCTTTGGGTTCTCGTTCTGGGGTGTGCGTTGGTGCGTGCCAGAGCAGGAGGACCTCGTCCAGATGCGCAGAGCTGTTCATCGGGGCGCGATCGGCGCCAGGCCAAGGGCCCTGATCCCCGTGATGATTCGCGCTCTCGACGACCCAAACCCGGAGGTGCGCAAGTGCATCGCACTCTCGCTGGAGTGCATCGGACCGGTGGCGATGGACGCCTGCCCTCGTCTTCGGCGGGCTCTCGGCGACGCCGATCCGCGAGTCCGTCTTTGGTCTGCACGTGCTCTGCACGTCATCTCGGGTGAGATCCCCGGGCCCCTCGACACGAGCGTCACGCTGCTCGATGACCCCGACCCCGACATCCGCACGTCCGCTGCCTACAACCTGAACCTCATGATGAAGGACGCCTACATGGCGATCCCATTCCTCGAGAAGCACCTCGACGACCCCGTCGATGGAGTGCGGGCTCAGGTCCAGCAGGCACTGTGGTACATCAAGAGGTAGGTGTCGCGAGCCGATGCCGGACACCGACTTGAGCCCGTGCAACGTGCCCTTCGCCTAGACCTTCGGCTTCTGGGGCGGCAGCTCGCGCGCCTCGCACGCCGACTGGAAGCCCTGGCGCGCGTGCGAGCCGTCGCAGAACGGCTTGTTCGCCGAATGGCCGCAGCGACAGAGCGAGATCACCGTGCGGCCGGCCAGCCCGAATTCCTTGCCAGCTGCGTCGGTGATCGAGAACGTGCCTTCGATGCGGTACGGCCCATGGTTGTTCACGGTGATCTTGGTCATCGCGATAGGGTAGCCTGTTCGCGATGAAGAAGATGAAGGCCTACGAAACGTTCGACCTGTATCTCGCGGACCAGCCACCGAAGAACCGGACCATCATCCGAGCGCTGCGCAAGTTCGTGAAGCGCGTGGCGCCGAAGCTGCAGGAGTCCGTGAAGTACGGCAACGGGTGCTGGCTGAACGGGAAGGCCCCGGTCTCGTACGTCTACTCCGACACGGGCTACGTGCAGTTCGGCTTCTTCCACGGCGCGTCGCTCGAGGACCCGCGCAAGCTGCTCGAGGGCAAGGGCCAATACGTGCGGCACATCAAGGTGCGCGCGGCCTCCGACATCGAGCCGGCCGCGTTCGGCGCGCTGCTGCGCCAGGCCACGCGCAAGTGACGCGAATTGGCGCAGTCCGACTCATCGTCTCGCGCGCAACCCGCCCGCGAGCGGCTCACCCGCCGCGGCGATCGGCGGCATGCCGTCGGCGATCCACTGCCGGTAGCGTGTCTCGACGCGTTCGCGCAGCACGCGGCTGTCGCCGCCGCAGCTCGCGGGGTCATCGATCGCGAGTCGTTCCATGAACAGCCGCGGCATGCGCGCCGGCGGCCGCAGCAGCGGCGTCTCGCGCGACAGGTAGCACGGCTCGCAGCGCAGCGCGACCGACACGAGCGGGACCCCCGCGCGGCACGCGATCTCGAACGCGATGCGGCCGAACTCGTGCAGCTTTCCCTCCGGCGACCGCGTGCCCTCGGGGAACACGAACAGGTGCATGCCCCACCGCAGGCGGTCCACCGCGCTGTGCAACACGTGGTCGATCGACATCGGGTCGAGGCTCGGGCCTTCGAAGTGCATCGCACCCTCGAGCAACGGGCGCACGAGGCGGCGGCGATAGACCGATGGCTTGACGATCGTGCAGCCGTCCACGAGCACCGCGATCATCGCGGTCGGATCGAGCTGCGTCGGGTGGTTCGCGACGACGACGCACGGACCAGCCGGCAGACCGAGGTCGACCTCGCGCCAGTCGAAGTGGATGATGCGAAACGTCCGCAGCCACCAATGCATGATGCGCAGACCGCGCGCACAGATCCGGTGCAGGATGCGCGCGCGCTTGCGCTGATCGCCGCGCCACAGCAGGCAGAACAGCGCGAACGGCACGTAGCCGGTGGGGGCGATGACCAGGTAGAAGCCGACGGTGATCGCCGCGCGCACCGCGCGCAGGCCGCGCCAGAGCGGGTCGAAGGCCGAACGGGCAGTGTTGTCCGGAGGGGACGGCATGTGCCGCGCAGGTTGTATGCAGCGCGGCGCTCCCGATCGAGTGGCCAGAGAGCGAGAGCGACGATCGGGGGGCGCCGCGCACGGGAATACGAGAGGTTGTTCGCGTAAGTTGGCCGACACGCTCGGCCACAAGGAGCACGATGACCAGACACATCTCGGGAGAACGAAGGACCGCCTTCTACCTCGGCATGGGGTTGATGATGTGGGCTTCATCCTGTTCGCGTCCGTTTTCGTGACCGCCTTCCTCGACTTCGGGGACTTCTCGAACTTCGACGCGAACGCCAAGTCGAGCATGTTGCGAGCCGGTGGTGGAATGGCGCTGATCATCGTCGGCGCATTCGTGCGCGGAATCGGAGCAAGGGGGCTGGCGGGTTCCGGCGTCATGCTGGATCCCGAGAAAGCGAGGAAGGACCTCGAGCCCTACAGCCGCATGGCGGGCGGAATGGTCAAGGACGCCTTGGAGGAGGCCAATGTGAGTCTCGGCGCACGGCCCGAGAAGGTCGTGATGATCAAGTGCCCCTCCTGCGGCAAGCTCAACGAGGAGGACTCCAAGTTCTGCCAGGAGTGTGGAAAGCAGATCTGAAGCGCTGCGACGCCTCGCACGAGCGCGCATCAACCCGGGGCTCCGCGAATGCCGATGTCGGTGCCCGAGTATCGAGGCGCACGCATGACCAAGACCGCCAACTGTCCGAAACACGGCCCACAGGGCATCGGGCTCGTCTGCACGCACGTGGCGCACGCGATCGACTCGCACCAAGACGTCGGGTTCTTCTGGGGTGACGACACCGACACCGCGCGTCCCGACGCCTGGTGTGCGGCGTGCGAACTCGAGCTCGTGGCGTTGCAGGGAGCACCGAGCGACACGTGGTTCGTCGCGTGCGACTTCAAGATTCTGTGCGCGGCGTGCTGGGACGAAGCGAAGCGGGTCCTCTACGATCGAGTGCATGTGCGCAAGTAACGCAGATCGCGTTCGCAACCCGAGCCCTGCGTTCGTGGGAGGACGCAGATGCCGAAACTGCTGAGTTCACGACTGCTCTGGGTTGGCGTCGCGCTGCTCCTCGTCGGCTCTGGACCGCTGGTCGTCGCGATCGTGGTTTCGATGCTCCGTGGCGACCCGAATCCGAATCCCGTCGGTCCAGGCATCTGCGCCATGTTCACGTTCTGGCCGAGCATCGGCATGATCGCCGCCGGGCTCGTAGCCGGGCACCGCCGCGCCAACGTGCGGCAGAATGCGCCGGACCAGCGCAAGGACTAGCGGCTTCGGACTCGTCGCCGGAGCTAGAAGAACCCGAGCGTCATCGTGCCGCCGTTCGACGTGGCGAGGCCGAACTGCGTGATGCCAGGATCGAGGATCGCGACCTGCGCATGCAACTGGAACCCGACGAACGCGGCCTGGCCGGGGATCGTGAGCAGGTTCAGCTGCGTAGTCGGCGGCGTGGCGACGAAACCCAGCAGCAGATCGAGGCTCGCGCGCGCGAAACAGTCCTGCATGCCGAGCGCGGCGAGTGGCACGCCGGGGTCGAACTTCGTCACGCCCACGACGAGCAAGCCTGCCACTGCGGAGGGCCGCAGGTTGCCCGTCTCCATCGGGAAGAGCTGGCCGAGCACCGGAGGTGTGCCGCGCCAATCGAGCGTCACGGGCAACAGGCCGGTGCCACTGGTGAAGGGCACGCTCGCCGTGATGTCGACGGACCCCGGGTCGTGCAAAGCACCGCCGAGTCCATAGCCCGCGAGAGCGGGCCGGGTCGCGCCCAGGTTGAGACCTTGGTAGCAGAGCTTGATGCGTCCATCGCTGAACAACTGGATCTGGAACGTGCTCCTGAGACTCGGATTGTAGTAGTCGGGCGCATCGAACCAGGTGAAGTACGCGACCGTCGGTGTTGCGTCGTAGTAGGCGGTACCTCCCGCGGTCAGGTCGATGTCGGTCCACATCGCCGCGATGCGCGGGCCCTCGAACAGGAACGCCGGCACGTAGGGCGCAGCGGGTGCGCCGTTGTTGAAGTTGTCCATCCAGACGAAGCCGTTCGAGCAGAATCCCGCCGTCGTGCAGACGCCGCCCGGATTCGGGAACGGGAACGGCAGCACCTGGTCGATGCTCTGGTCGTCGCCCAGCGGCACCACGTTCACGTAACCCGTGAAGAACGAGTTCGACGTCGCCTGCACCTGGTAACCCACGGTTCCGATCGGGGTGAGCTCGAACTCGAGGTTGTCGAGGTCGAGGGAAGCACCCGTGAACGTCTCGTAGAAGCTCGCGCCGCTGATGCCGGTCTGCAGCGGGCAGCCCGCGCCGTAGAGTGCCCACGTGCCGCTGACGAACGGACACAGCGGCCGGTCGTTCAGCAGCCAACCGCCGTTGCCGTTCGGCAGGAACTCGAAGGTGCGCTGCGCGAGGTCGAAGCCGGTGGTCGACCACTGTTCGTAGAGGGTCGCCTGCGTGTTGCTGTTGTAGGGGATCACCGCCGAGAAGTCGGTCGAACCGGGATCGGGCACGCCGCCGGGCGACACGCCGCAGACCGCGGTGTGAGGAATCTGCGCGATCGTGGTGCTCGGGTGGAACCAGACCGTGAACTCGCCGGTCCCGGCCAGCTGCAGTTGCACCGTGAACCGGATGTTCGGGTCGTAGGACTCGAACGCTTTGAACCACGTGATCACTTCGCGCCCCGGGAGCGAGTTGTGGTAGACACCCGATCCGTCGATGCCGTCCGTGACCAGGTCGCTCCACAGCGCACAGATGCGTGCTTGGCCGCTGGCCAGCGCTGCGCCCGTTCCGGAACAACAACCCGAGTCCGGGTTGCTGAGCGCACCGAGCCACAGAAACCCGTTCGAGCTGACTTCCGCCTGGAGGAAGGCCGAGCCGAACGCAGGGAACGGCGTGGTGAACGTGATCGCCGGGAACACGGTGTCGTCGGCACTGCCGAGCAGGGCACCGAGGTTCGGTTCGTAGCACGGGACCGATGCGGTCTGGGCGCGCAGCAACCCACCGAGAGCAACGGAAGTCATCACCAGGACGAGAGTGGAATGCACGGCAGGCTCCTTTCGCGAGCAGGGAAACTGGGCGTACGTCCCATCCTCGTGGTGCCTGCGCGGAGCGTCAAGGCCCCGAAAAACACCCAGGGACCGCGACGATCAGCGGATCGTCACGGATCGTGCATGCGAGGTGCCGCCCAGTCGAGAAGAAGACGCAGTCGAGAGGGAGACCCCGTCGAGAGGGAGACCCCGTCGAGAGCGGCTCACTCCTCGGTCCTGGTCTCGGCGTGACTGCGACAGGCCTTGCGACCCGCGCGCTCGACGCGTTCGCTCGCCGCGTCCGCCTGCAGCAACAGCCGGGACATCGCCACGGCACGGTCGGCGAGAGCGCGCGCACCGGCGTGCAGATCCTTGCTCTGCTGCACGAATGCGACGTTCTGTTCCATGTCCTCGGCGGTCCAGCCGCGGCTGTGTGCGATGAACGGGAACTGCGGGAAGTGGCAGCCGAGCTCGGCGAAGAACATCATCATCTGGCCGGCGACGGCCTGGATGTTGTCCTGACCGCCCGTGATCACGAAGGCCGCCACCTTGTTGCGCAGCAGCACGCGGTTGCGCGTCGTGATCTGATTCTGGATGCAGTTCATGCGCTCGGTCATCTTGTAGTAGAGCGAGCTCGCGGAGCCCCAGCGGATCGGCGTCGCGACGAGCACGACATCGGCCCAGAACACGAGAGCTTCGTAGACCTGCTCGAGCTGGTCCTTCGGATCCATCTGCGTGATCGAGCACGGCCAGGTACAGGCTCCTGCGGCTTTGCTGTAGAAGCCCTCGCAGGTGCGGAACGAGAGCTCGCAGAGACGCAGCAGCTTCGTGTCGGCGCCGAGCCCGTCTTTCGCGTGGACGAGCGCCGAATCCAGCAAGGCTTCCGAAGTCGAGTAGCGTGGGTGGGCGGCATCCATCGATGTCGTGGAGATGCCGAGCACGCGCACGGGGCCCGGTGACCGTTGCAGCGCTCGTTCGAGTGCGTGCGCATGCGGCACCTTGTGTCGCTTCGTGGCCGATGCGAGGTCGATCCACAGATGGCCTTCGCGCTCGATCAGCGTGTATCGCGGCACCTTGTCGCTCTCGAAACCCGGCTCGCCCTCGCCGGTGATGCGGTGGAACTTGTAATAGTGCCACGGACACTCGACGTAGTCGCCGTCGAGGTGACCATCGCCGAGCGGGCCGCCGACGTGGTTGCAGACGCCGGAGACCGCGCCGAAGCTGCCGTTCACACAGGACAGCGCGATGGTCTTGTTGCCGGCCCGGATCTGGGCAAGGGGACGCTGCCGCAAGTCCGCGATCGGGCCGAGGTCGTACCAGGTTTCCTTCATGAGCATGCTCCGAGAACTGATGGTTTGAGTGGACCTGGAGTAACCGCTCGGCGAACCCGAGGCCACCTCCCGGCCTCACGCCGGCACGGCCTCCCGCACGGTGTGCAGGCCGTTCGAACTCATCGGGTGGATGCTGATGTCGCCCCAGTCCTGCCGCCAGGCCAGCACTTCCTCGCGATCGAGGTTGCGCGGCAACAAGCCGAGCAGAACCGCCGGGGTCTGAGCCTCCTTGTCGCGGTTGAATCGCCTCCGCACGTAGTTGCGGTAGACGGTGAAGATGGCGAGGTGGTTCTGCAGCCGCTCCGCCTTCTTGGTCACGAGCCAGGACCTCCGGCGCAACCGGCCGCAGTTGTCCCGCGTCATCGCCAGCGTGACGTTGATCGGGAACAGTGGGTTGCTCGTGTTGCGCAGCAGGCTGCCGGCAGTGGTCTCGTGCACCAGCCGCTCACGGAACACCTCCCTCGCAATCGTGGCGTAGCTCTGCTTCTGGTCGGTCCGCAGCAGGATGGTGCGTGCAGGCACCTTGCGCGCGAGTTCCTGCAAGACCCTGCGCACGCACGCGCTGCTCTGGTCGGGTTGCGGGCCGTGTCGTTCCTCCCAGTCCTGGCGGGCACGCCGCGCGGAGCCAACGGGCGCAAGCCGCCGGATCGAACCAACCGCGGTCGCAACTACGAACCAGGTCTGCTTCTCGATGATGACCGGCATGGTCAGCGGCCGGATCGAAGCGCCCTCGTAGGTCTCCTCCTCGTCGAGCACGAAGCAGCTGCCCTTGGTCAGGATCGGACTCAGGTTGTCGTGCAACAGAGCGAGCATCCTGGTCATCTTGAGTTTCTTGTCCTGCACCGAGCGGGGATTCATCTGCAGGAAGCGCCCGGCTTGACGTAGGCCGACGCCGCTGGCGAGCAGCATGAACAGGACGACGTTGGTCGCGGGTCGGCGGTCGCAGTAGTCCTGGCGGAAGGTCTGGCGAGAGAACCCGCGTCTGCAGCTGCGGCAGCGGAAGCGAGGGACGCGCTCACGGCGACAGGCGGGGTGGTAGTAACCGCGGCGGCAGAAGAACCGTGGCGTTGGTCTCAGGTGTTGATCGCAGAGGGTGTTGGGGCATCGAGGCGGCACGAACAGCATCGGATCCTCCTGCCGGATCACGCGGGATCCCGGCGATGCATGAGTGCCTCGATTTCGCCCCCGGTTGCATCGACGCGCCGCTTGCCCACTCAAACCATCAGTTCTCTTCGCTTGCTGGACGGCAGGTGATCTGCATTCCCGTGTCCCCCGCTGACGGGGCGGGACAATCGCGCCTCGTACGCCCCCCGCGTTCGTCATTGGTGAGTCAGTAATGAGCCAGAATCGGTGCGCAGAAATCAGTGCGTCGGGGAGCGGTCTGCCTACAGTCAGAGTGGGGAAGCAGCGCGACCGCCTCGTGCAACGGGTCTTCGATGTGCTGCTGGCCACCATGGCGCTCGTCGCGGTGGCGCCGGCGTGTCTGCTGATCGCCATCCTGGTGAAGCTCGATTCGAAGGGGCCGGTGTTCGTCACCCGATCGCACATCGGTCGGAACGGCCGCCGCTGCTCGATCGCGAAGTTCCGCACGATGCACGCTCGGGGCGGGCGACACCTCGTCGCGCTGTCCGCGCACGACACGGAGCATTCCGCGACGTGTGTCGATCCGCGGCTCACGCGGGTCGGGCGGGTGGTGCAGCACTTCGGTCTCGACGAACTCCCAAGGCTGTGGAGCGTGTTGCTCGGCGACATGAGCCTGGTCGACCCGCGTCCACTCATGGCTCACGAGACCGAGGAAGCCTGGCAGCCGCGGCGCCTACACGTGCGGCCCGGTATCACGTCGCTCTGGCAGAACGGGCGCACGCCATCGCCCTCGTGCCCGGGCAAGGTGTGGCGACACACTCGCAGAGAGGAGTGACCAGTTGCCTTGAGCGGCTTGGCGCTCAGGGCAACCGTCTGGGAAAAGGCGTTCGCGCGTCGGCGATGCCGACCCTCTGAGCGGGCGACGGTATCTGCCGAATCAGAACGCCCCTCCACCCCATCGTCAGACGAGAGGCCGCGGCAGGGCGTGTGCGCGATCCGCCGGCTGCCGGCTGGTCAGGCCGTTCGCAGCGGTTCGGCGACGAGCGGCGAGAGTGGCAGTCCGAGATCGCGCCACGCGTGCAGACCGCCCGCGAGCGGGCGGATCCGCGTGATGCCGCGCCGCATCAGGAGCAGCGCCACCCGGGCGCTGCTGGCTTCGTTGGGTCAAGTGCAGTAGAGCACGACGTCGCGATCGCGCGGAATCGCAGCGTGAAGCTGCTCGAGCTGCTCGGCCGGCACACGAAGCGCACCCGGGATCACACGCGGTTCGGACTCGAAGTCGATCGTGTGCCGCAGGTCGACGAGGAACAGCGGCTCCGCGGCGCCGAGCCGGCGGTGCAGTTCGGCTGGTTCGATGCGCGCGACCCGCAGCTGGCGCAGGAACGCGCGCCGCAGCAGGACCTTGACCAGCACGAACACGACGATGATGGCCAGCAGCAGGATCAACAACCAGCTGCCGCCGATCGCGGCGTGCTCGACGATCGTCTCGAGCCGATCGGCGAACGCGTAGCCGGGCAGCACGAAGGTCAGCGTCCACACGAGGGCCCCGAAGGCGTCGAGCCAGAGGAAGCGCAACCACGACATGCCGAACATGCCGGCGAGAGGCGGCGCCATCGTGCTGAGCCCGGGCACGAACTTGGCGATCACGAGCGTGAGCACCCGGTTCCGCGCGAAACTGTCCTGCGTGCGGCGCACGCAGGCGTCGGGTTCGAGCGACAGGCGACACAGCAGCGAGAGCACACGGTTGCCGCGATACCGGCCCAGCACGAACCAGAGCGAGTCGCCGAGCAGCGACGCAAGCAGCGAGAGCGCCACCGCGGTGAAGAGGTCGAGGTGCCCCGTGCCAGCCAGCGCGCCAGCGGCGAGCAGCAGCGGAATCGCCGGCAGCGGAATGCCGGCCTGCGCGGCGAGGACCCAGAGGAAGAGGACGAGGTAGCCGTTCCTGACCAGCGTGTCGACGACGGATTGCATGATTTCGTGGGCGAGAACGTTCAGCATGCAGGGGCTGGCTCGTCGTCGCTGCGCACACGTGGTACCCTTTCGGGCTCGGAGTGCAAACGATGAGCAAGAGCTTCGACGCGATCGTCATCGGCACCGGACAATCGGGCCCGGCCCTGGCGCGCCGCATGGCGTCCGATGGCGCGAAGGTCGCCGTGATCGAGCGACACCTGCCCGGCGGCACCTGCGTCAACACGGGCTGCATCCCGACCAAGACGCTCGTCGCCTCGGCCAAGGTCGCTGCGATGGCGCGCCGGGCCGCCGAGTATGGCATCGTGGTGCCGGGCCCGGTCCGGACCGACATGCCGGCAGTCAAGGCGCGCATGCGGCAGGTCGTCGAGCGCTCGCGGCGCGGCGTCGGCAAGAGTCTCGAGCACAACCCGAACATCACGTTCGTCCGCGGGCACGCGCGGTTCGTCGCGCCCGACACCGTGGCCGTCGGCGGCGTGCAGCTGCGCAGCAACCGCATCTTCGTCAACGTGGGCAGCCGCGCCGCTGCGCCGGACTTGCCGGGCGTGGACAAGGTGCCCTGGTTCGACAACGTGAGCCTGCTCGCGTCCGACGAACTGCCGCGCCATCTCGTGATCGTCGGCGGCAGCTACATCGGCCTCGAGTTCGGCCAGATGTATCGCCGCTTCGGCAGCGAGGTGACGATCCTGCAGCGCGGCGAACGGCTGATCCCGCGCGAGGACGACGACGTCGCCGACGCCGTGCGCGCGATGCTCGAGCACGAGGGCATCAACGTGCGGCTGCAGAGCGCCTGCGCGTCGGTCGCGCGGGCCGGCGATCATCTCGTCGTCTCGGCGGCTTGTCCGCCGGGGCCGGCCGAGTTCGAGGCATCGCACATCCTGTTTGCGATCGGCCGCGTGCCGAACACCGACGACCTCGGGCTCGAGCTGGCCGGCGTGAAGACGGATCCGCGGGGCCACATCGTCGTCGACGGCCGCCTGCAGACGAACGTGCCGGGCATCTGGGCGCTCGGCGACTGCAATGGACAGGGCGGCTTCACGCACACTTCCTACAACGACTACGAGATCGTCGAGGCGAACGTGCTCGACGGTGGCGACCGCAAGGTCAGCGACCGCATCACGGCCTACGCGCTCTACACCGATCCACCGCTCGGTCGCTGCGGGATGACCGAACGCGAGGCGCGGGCGTCGGGTCGCAAGGTGCTCATGGGCCGCTACTGGATGGAAGACGTCGGCCGCGCGTACGAGCGCGGCGAGGTCGAGGGGTTCATGAAGGTCCTCGTCGATGCGGAGACGAAGCTGATCCTCGGTGCTTCCTGCTTCGGCATCGAGGGGGATGAGGTGATCCACACGATCCTCGAGCTCATGTACGCGAACGCGCCCTACACCGTGGTCACGCGTTCCATGCCGATCCACCCTACGGTGTCCGAGTATCTGCCGAGCCTGTTCCACTCGCTCGAACCGCTGTCGTGACCGCTCGGCGCGCGGCGAGCTGCGTGTCCTGCGTTTGTCGCGGAAGGCGCCCGACGCACGAACCTGCTAGAACTACGCGCTCACCGCGCGCTGGCGGGCCGCCGTCGGCCCCATCCGAGCCAGCACAGCACGGCCCATACCCCTCGTGTCGGAGTACATTCATGACGTCGCGCAAGAGGCAGTTGCCATCCATCGCCTGCCGTAGCCGGAACGCAGTCGGGGCTCTGGTGCTGTTCGCCATGGCCGGGCCGGCCTCGGCCCAGGACCCGCCCGAGCTGGTCTCGGGCCCGGGCCCCGGCACGCCGCTGCCGGCCTGCCCGGTCTACGCGCCGTCGGGTCCGCTGGCCGGCACCGAGTTCGACGCTAGCAAGCGGCTGCAGAAGGGCCCCGGGGTCTTGCTGTTCGTGCACGACCTGTCGCGCAACACGGCGCCGATGATCACGGGACTCGACCGGCTCGCGGTGCAGCTCGCGTGGACCGGGCTCGAGACGTTCACGATCCGCGTCGCCGCCGATCGCAACGAAGCGGAGGCCGCGGTCAAACGCAGCTCCGACGCGCTCTCGATGTATCGACCGATCGTGATCAGTCCGGACGGCATCGACGGCCCCGGCGGCTACGCGTTGCATCGCAAGGCGACCTTGACCCTGGTCGTCGCGAAGGACGGCGTCGTGGTCCGTTCGGTCGCGTTCACGGACACGGGCCGCGCCGACCTCGGCCGCCTGCGCGCTCTCGTCGAAGAAGCGACCGGCGCGATTCCGACCGACGCCAAGGCCCTGCGTGCGCTGGTCGAGGAGCGTCTGACGCGCGATCCGGAACAGCTGCGCACGCTCGCGATCGAGCTCACGATGCTGCTGCAGCGCGTCGAACAGATGAACGAGGCGCGAGCTCAACGCAACCGCACCGACATGCGGGCGGACGCGAAGCCAGCACCGGCACCGGCCGGAGCTCCTGGCGCTGCGACGGCGAAACCGCGCGAGGGCAAGCCGCCCGAGGACGAGGAACTGAGGGCCTTGCTGCGCCGCGCGATCCAGCTGGCGGCCGACACCGCGGAGCTCGACGCGGTGTACTCGGAGGTCGAAACGCGCGTCGGCACCGATGCGGGACTACGCACGCAGTCAGTCGAGATGTTCAAGTTGCAACTGAGCCTCGGCTACGGCAACGACGACAGCAAGAAGCGCGCGAAGGCCTACGTCGAAAAGCACGGCGCGAAATGAGCAGGGCGAAATGAGCGGGGCGATATGAACCATCTGCTGGCCAGCTTGCTGCTCGTCGCCGCGATCAGCGCGCTCTGGCCTGTCGAGCCACCACGCGCGCTCGACTTCACGCACGACGTGCTGCCCGTGCTGCAGCGATACGGCTGCTCGTCGGCCTACTGCCACGGCAGCGCGACCGGGCGCGCGGGTCTGCAGCTGTCGCTGTTCGGCAGCGATCCGGCAGCCGACTACGCGATGCTCACGACGCAGTTGGGCGGGCGCAGGATCGACCTGCGTGATCCGGATCAGAGCCTCGTGCTGCAGAAGGCACTCGGCGGTCTCGATCACGGCGGGGGACGGCGGTTGCCGCGCGAGGGCAAAGCACACCACCTGCTGCGCGCGTGGATCGCGGCTGGGGCCCCCTGGCAGCGGGGTGAACCCCAGCGGCTGGACTCGCTGCGCGTGGTCTTGCGCGGTGAGCGCGCGGTCGCCGAGGCGACGTTCGCGACGGGCACCGGTGATGCCACTGCCGGCCTGGTGCAGGACGTGAGCCACGTGGCGCTGTTCTCGTCGACGGACCCGACTGTGGTCGACGTCGACGACGACGGCCGCATCGAGGCGCGCGGCGAGGGGCAGGCCTGGGTCATGGCGCGCTATTGCAACCTGACGGCGCTCGCGCACATCGTGCGGCCGTTCGCACGCACCAGGCCGACGGAGCCACTGCTGCGACACACGACGCACGCGTTCGATCGCGCCTGGCTCGCTCACCTCGACGAGCTGGGTCTGACGCTGTTGCCGCCCGTCGATGCGCTGCAACTCGCGCGGCGGCTCTACCTGGATCTCGTGGGCCGGCCGCCGACGCCGCAGGAGCTCGACACCTTCACGAAGAGGCCCGACGTGGCGGCGACCGTCGCACGGCTCGTACGACGGCAGGAGTTCGCGCAGGTCTGGGGCGCCCATCTCGCGCGTTGGCTCGAGCTGCCCGAAGGCGACGACGGTCCTGCGGCCGCCGCGGCGGCCAGGAGCCGCGATGCGCTCGTGCAGGCCGTCGCGCGCGGCGACAGCATGCCCGTGATCGCGCGTCGCGTCGTGCTCGGCGAGGGCGGGCTGCTCGACCAAAAGGCCGATGCGCGCGACCGCGCCGACTACGCGGGCCGCGCCCTGCTCGGCATGCGCATCGGTTGTGCACGGTGCCATGATCATCCGTCGGATCGCTGGCGCCAGAACGAGCACGTCGCGTTCAGCGCCTGTTTTGCCGCGCCGCGACCGGACGGAGGCGGCGGCACGATGGCCGGTGTCATGTTCGACACCGAGAGCGGGGAACGCGTGGAGCCGCGCTTCCTCGCGCTCGCAGGGTCGGCCGCACGCGGCCCGGCCGACGCGGACCGCCGCGAGCAGCTGGCCGACTTCCTGGTCGAGGGCCAGCACGACGCGTTTGCGCACAACGCGTGCAATCGCGTGTTCGCGCTGCTGTTCGGCCGCGGCCTCGTGGAGCCGCTCGACGACCAGCGCCTGGGCAACCCGCCGCTCGCCGCCGGTCTGCTCGAAGCACTCGTCGACGAGTTCCATCGCACCGGCGGCCGGCTGCCCGACTTGTTGACCTTCCTGCTCACGTCGAAGGCCTACGCGGCGCCTGCGGCCGCGACGGACGGCCCTGCCGCCTCGTGTCTCGCCGCACGCGCGTCGCGGCCGCTGCTGCCAGCCACGCTCCTGCGCGCCGTGTCCGCGGTCGTCGGCCGCGACGTGCAGGGCTCGCTGCCCGCGAGTCCGCTCGCGCGCGAGCTCGCCCTGCGCAACGGGCCGCTGCTCCACGACCTGCTGCGCGGCGGTGGCACGACGATCGATGCGACCTGGGAACTGTGCGCGACGCCGCACGAGCGCCTCGCCGAGCTGTGGCGCCTCGTGTTGTCGCGCGCGCCGCGCGACGACGAAGTGCAGCGCTTCCTGCCGGTGGCCGGCCAGGACCTCGCTGCGTTCCGTGACCTCGCCTACGCTCTCTTGACCGGACGCGAGTTCGGGCATCACCGATGAACCCAGGACTCGATCGCCGCAGCTTCCTCGGCAGCCTCGCCACGCTGCCGTTGCTGATGCGCGAGCTCGCGAACGCGCCGCGGCGGGCACCGCGCTCCTTGATCCTGGTCTGGCTCGATGGCGGCCTGTCGCATCTCGACAGCTTCGACTGCAAGCCCGAGGCTTCGCTCGAGATCCGCGGCGACCTCGCCAGCATGCGCGCCAGCGTCGACGGCGTGTTCGTGTCCGCGCACCTGCCGGGTCTCGCGGCGCGGCTCGACCGCTGTGCGCTGCTGCGTTCGGTCACGCACGGCGAAGGCAACCACGACCGCGGCTCGCATCTGCTGCTGACGGGCCACCGCCCGTCGCCCGTGCTCGTGCATCCGGCGCTCGGCGCCGTGCTCGGCCACGGCGACGGCGCCGTGCTGCCGCCGTATGTCGCGATCCCGCGCGCCGTCGACTACGCGGGCGCCGGGTTCCTGCCGGGCAGCCGCTCGCCGTTCGCGGTCGGCGGCGATCCGGGCCGCGCCGATTTCGCGGTGCGCGACCTGGCCGCCGATGCCGAGCGGGTACGCGAACGCGCGCACGAGCTGCGCGCGGCGCTCGATGCGCTCGACGGGGCTCCGCGCGGCGCTGCCGAAGCGCAGCGCGACCACTTCGTCGCGATGGGCAAGCGGCTGTCCGAGGACCCCGAGGCGCGGGCCGCTTTCGACCTCGCGGCGGAGCCGGCCGAGCTGCGACAGCGTTACGGGCGACACCGCCTGGGTCAGTCGTGCCTGCTGGCGCGGCGTCTCGTGGCCGCGGGAGTCCGCACGGTGTTCGTCAGCGACACGGGCTGGGACCACCACACGCAGATCAAGACGGCGCTGACCTACGGTTTCCCGCCGAAACTCCAAGCGCTGGACGAAGCACTGTCGGCGCTGCTCGACGACCTGCGCGAACGGCAGCTCGACGACTCGGTGCTCGTGTGCCTCGCCAGCGAGTTCGGCCGCACGCCGCGGCTCAATCCGCTCGGCGGCCGCGACCACTGGCCGCGCGCGCAGAGCGTGCTGCTCTACGGGGCCGGCATCCGGCCCGCCGTCGTCGGCTCGACCGATGCGCGTGGCGAGGAACCGCGCGAACGGCCGATCGCGCCCACCGAGGTGTTCGCGACCCTCGTGCAAGCACTCGGCATCGACCCCGAGCTGGTGCTGCGCACCGGCGATGGCCGGCCCGTCCGGCTCGTTCCGGAGGAGGGAACACCGGTGTCCGAGGTGCTGCGCGCATGAGGTGGGCCTGGCTGCCGGCCTGCCTTGCCGCGTGTGCGCTGCGTCCTGCGACCCACGTCGGGCCCGTGACCGCGACGGCCCTGGTGGGGGAGCGCCGGTTCGAGTGTTCGCAGGCCGGCGTGTTCGAGGCGCTGCCGGCGGGGCCGCGGTGGCTCTGCGACCCGGGGTTCCGGCCGTTTGCGCTCGCGGGTCGCGCCGCCCACGGCGAACGAACAGCACTGCTGCTCGTCGGCGGCGGCACACCCGCGCAGAGTGGCGAGGTCGCGCTGCTCGATCTCGGCGGACACGTCGCGGCGCGGGCCCACCTCGCGCAGGATCTCGTCTACGCGGTGGCACTCGCGACTTCGGCCGACCAGGCGGCCGCAGCGTGCGCCGACGGTGTCGTTCGCGTGCTGCACTTGCCCGACCTGGAGCCCGAGCCCACGAGCTGGCGCCACGCGGGGCCGGCGGTCGCGGTGGCGTTCTCGCCCGATGGCGCGCTGCTGGCCAGTGGCGGACACGACGGCGTGATCCTGCTCGGCAGCCCCGAGACTGCGGCGACGCCGCGCGCGCTGCTCGATCACACGGCCGCGGTGACCTGCCTGCTCTGGACGCCGGACGGCCGGCTCACGTCGGGCGCCCGCGATGGCAAGGTGCGCCTGCACGACCGCTCGGGACGACTGCTGCACACCTGGCAGCGACTCGGCGGCGCGATCACGCACCTCGCCGTGCGCGGGGGCCAGATCGAGTGCACCGTCGCTGCAGCGGCCCCTTCGCCCCCGGCCAGTGCCGTGCTCACGCTACCGTGACGCCGAGCTGTTCGGGGCGAAGGAGAAGCTGAGTTCCTGCCAGCGCATCGCGATCGCCGCGGGATAGGCCTCGCACTCGGCGGCGAAGACCCGCGCCGCCAGCGTGGTGACCGTGTCGTTGGCGAGCACCGGCACCCGCGCCTGCAGCAGGATGCGACCGTCGTCGTAGCCCTCGTTGCACAGGTGGACCGTGCAGCCCGATTCGCGGTCCCCGCTCGCGAGCACCGCTGCGTGCACGCGATCTCCGTACATGCCCTTGCCACCGTACTTCGGCAACAGCGCCGGGTGGATGTTGATCACGCGTCCGGCGAACTCGGGCACGATCGGCAACAGCTTCAGGTAGCCGGCCAGCACGACGAGGTCGATGTCGAGTTCCATGAGCCAGGACCAGGTCGTCGACGGCTCGGTGAGGTGCTTTGCCTCGAGGCCGTGGTCCATCGCGCGCTGCAGCCCGAACGCGTCCGCGCGGTCGCTCGCCACGCCGCACACCGTCGCGCGCATGCGCCCGTCGCCGGCCCGATCGAGCAGGTTCTGCAGCGTCCGTCCCGCGCCACTGAGCAGCACGCCAAGGCGCGGCCGGAGGTTGGCGCGTTTCGTCATCGCTCCCCCATGGCTCCGACCACGCCGACGAGCAGGCTGGCCATGCGCGGTGCGGCGAGGTCGGCCGCGTCGATCATCGACTCGATCGACACCTGCGGCGACTTGCCCGCGAGCAGCTGTTGCGTGATGCCGACGAGAGCCAGCACCTGGAAGCCCGAGTGCACCGCCGCGATGGCCTCGGGGACGAGCGACATGCCGACCAGATCCACTCCGGTCAGGCGCAGGAACCGGTACTCGGCCCGCGTCGGCATGCTGGGGCCCGCGACCGCGGCGAACACGCCGGGCAGACACGGGATGCCGAGCCGCATCGCGACGTCGCGCGCCACTTCGCGCCACTCGCGCGCGTAGGGGTCGCTCATGTCCGGAAAGCGTGGACCGACCTGTTCGTCGTTCGGCCCGACCAGCGGATGCATGCCGCTGAAGTTGATGTGGTCCTCGACCACGGCGATGGTCCCCGGCTCGATCTGCTGGGACAGGCTCGCGGCACCTGCGGTCAGGATCAGCAGGTCGCTGCCGAGTGCGCGCAGCACGCGCACCGGCAGCGCCAGATCGGCCCCGGACAGACCTTCGTAGCTCGCGAGCGGGGCATCGGCGACGGCCACCGCGACACCCTCGAGCAGGCCGATGTGCAGCGGCGAGTGCAGCGGGGCGCCGGGCAGGTCGTCGCCGTGCAGGGTCACCTTGTCCTTGAGCTGGTTCGTGATCGAGGCGTGACCCGAACCGAGCAGCATCGCGACGCGGGGTCGCAACGGAGTCCGCTCCTGGACGAACTGAACGACATCGCGAGCAACGGTCCGGTGGTGAGCGGAGACGGCCATGTTGCCAAGGTAGCGGTTCACAGCGGCCAACGCCCGCTTGCGCAGGCATTCAGGGGATGGAGAGCTCTCCGGACCAGAGGCCGGGCGCACGGAGCTGAGCTAGGTTCGGGGGCATGCGCACGCGCAGGGTACCACTGCCGCCCGGCTGCACACAAGTCACGGCGCAGAGCGTTCGGGCGAGCAGGCTCAGGACCCGGCCGGGGGTCGCTTCGGAGCGTGTGCCGCCGCGTGCAGCACGAGCCGTGCTCGCGTCGACACCGATGGTTCGGAGAACGCACGCTCGATGACGGACTGAGGAGCACCCAGCGTCTGCAGCAGCAGATCCGCGAGCAGGCTCGGCGGCGCGGAATCGGGCAGCGGCAGAGGCTCCTTGAGCCGGGCCGAGGTCGCCTCGCGCAGGCGTCGCGAGAGATCGACGCTTTCGGCTTGCCCGGCTTCGATCTCGACGAAGGGCTCGCACTGCACCTGGCGGTAGAGCCGCGTGCTCGGGACCTCCCGGATGCGCACGCGCACGAGCCCGAGTACCCAGATGTGGAAGCGGCCGTCGGGCCTCTTCTCGTGGCGCAGGATCTCGCCGAGGCCGGCCACCGGCAGGATGTCACTCGTCGGCGCGCCCACGCGCGCCAACGCCGCCGGCGTGCCGATCACGAAGCGGCCCGCCCCGTCGAGCAGGTCGCTCACCAATTGCCGGTAGCGTGGCTCGAACACGTGCAGCGGCAGCATCTGGTGCGGGAACAAGAACACCCCGGGCAGGGGGAACAGCGGCACTGGGGAGTTCGGCAACTGCACGTCCACGCTGAGGCCAGACGTTATCACGGCTCGAGGTCCCTGTGTTGTCCCAGGTTGGACGGGACTTTCCCGGGGCCCGCGTGTGGCCGCAGCGCGGCGGCTGCGCGTTGCGCCACAGTCATTTCCCGCGCCGCAGCGTTCAGCAAGCTGCGCGTGCAGCGCGGCTAGCGCTGATAGATCTCGGCAGGCACGCCGCCACCGAGCACCATCACCGTGCCGTCGGGCAGGTTCACCGACAGCGGGAACACGCGCGCAGCCGCCATCGAGCCAGTCGGCGTGATCAGATTGGGGCTCGAGCTGAACAGATCGGCCGTCGCGGTGGGCACGAACTGGAAGGTCTGGGTCGTGGGGTTGATCTGGAGCTCCAAGCCCCCCGCGATCAGCGCGCCGCCGTTTGGCAGCGACGCCACGGTCGCGCCTGCGCGGCCGATCTGCATGCCGTTCACCGTGGCGAACGTTCCGAAGCTGCCGATCACGGGCGTGTAGACCTGGCAGTCCGAGCGCGTAATGAAGATCAGGTCCAGCGGATTGAGCGTGATCAGGAACTGGGTGAGGTCGATCGACAGGCCGCCGACCAGCAACACGCGACCACCCGTGAGCGGCGCGGCCGAGTGCAGGAAGCGCCCACCGCTGAAGACCGCGGGAATGCCGAAGCTGCTCGTGGCCGGGTTGAACTTGTATGCCGTCGACGAGACCGTCGGGATGTTGATGATCGGGATCAGGCTCAGGCCACCCGCGATGAGGACCTGGCCGTTCGTCAGCGTCGTCGAGGTGTGCAGGCCGCGCGCCTCGAGCATGTTGGGGCCCGCGGAGAAGGTGTTCGTCGCGGGGTCGAAGATCTCCGTCGAGACGAGGAGCCCCGTGAAGAGCGACAGCGGGTTCTGCAGGTCGAGCGCCGAGAGACCGCCCGTGACGAGGACCCTGCCGTTGCCCATCAGCGATGCGCCGTGACCGGCGCGCGGCGTGCTCATCGTCAGCGTCGTCGTGGTCTGCGCGACCGGGTCGTAGATCGCGGCGTTCGCCGTCGTCTGGCCCGTCGTCGGATCGATGCCTCCCGTGAACAGGACACGGCCATCGGCCAGCCCCGTGGTCTGCGAGAACAGGCCGACGCCGAACGTGGTCCCCGCGGCCTGCCAGTCCTCCGTGCGCGATCGATACATCTGGGCCGCCGGGCCCGAGCCGCCGACGAACAGC
>DASRJH010000270.1:0-24021 GCA_035649575.1 Planctomycetota bacterium | reverse complement strand
TCGCCGCTGGCAATGATGACGGCTTGATTTGGACCACTGACGACGGTGCCGTTGGAGGCGGCGATCGCCAGGAGCCGGCCGGAGGTCACCGGCAGGCTCACCGGCGTCCACACCAGACTCCCGGTCGCGGTGCTGCCGCGGAACGCAACCGGGGTATCGGAGACGCCGGCCGTCCAGCCGACGAGCAACCCGACGTTCGGTTCGGGCCAGACGATGCCGCCGATGTATTGTCCCGCCACCAGCGGCGAATTGACCTCCAGCCAGATCGAGCCGAGCGCGACGCCAACACTCGGTGGTGGCGCCGCGAACACGACCGGCGTCGACGTTCCCGTCGTGCGGCCGGTCGCCCAGGCGCTGCCGTCGCTGCTGATCGTCACATCCTCGATCAACGTCTGTTGGATCGGTTGCGAGGAAGTGACCGATGCTGCCGTCCAGGTGTTGCCGCTGTCCGCCGAGTACAGGAACGGACTGATGCCGGCGCTGTTCAAGCCGGCGGCGATCCCGTCACTGCTGTTCCAGAAGGCGACGCTGGCGAGCTTGCCGAAGCCGGCACCGAAGTTGGTGTACGTCCACGTGCAACCAGTGTCCGTCGTCTTGAGCACCGCCCCGTTCTGGCCAACCGCCCAGGCGACCTTCGCATCGTTGGGATCGGCAGCGATGTCCATGAGGCGCTGCTCCTCCACGTCCATCGCGTACAGCGGGCTCGCTTCGAGGAAGTTGTTGGCGTTGTCGGTCGTGCGCTGCAGCACGCCAAAGCCGCCGCCGAAGACGTAGTTGTCGCCATCGGCACTGTCGACGGCGCCGAGCGCAGCGGTGCTGAAGCCGGGAGTCAGGACGCCGTTCACCGGACCCGGCAAGGTCTGCGCGAACCAGTTGTTCGCCCCGATGCGCCGCAGCACGACTCCCGAGTACGCCGCGACCATGGCGCGACCCGGTTCGGCGGTCACGTCATACGGCGTGGGACCGCCTTGCCAGTCCGTGGCCCAGGTGAAGCCCCCGTCGGTGGTGCGATAGCCGGTGCCTGGACCGTTGGCGCCGACGCCTCCGAATACATAGCCGACGGCCTGAGCCGGCGTCGCACCGCGTTCGAAGGCGACGCTCCACGGCTCGACCATGTTGCCGCTGCTTCCCGGATAGGTCGCATCGTCGAGGGTGATCATCCACCGGCGGCCAAGGACCGACTGCGGATCCGCTGCATCGGTGGCGAAGACCACGCCGTGGCCGCTTTGCCCCGGTGGTTCCCACTCGGCCGCGGCGATGGCCCGGAAGCCGCCCAGGGTGCCGACGGCGGTCAACTCGTAGAACTCGAACTCAGCGGGGTCGAGCGCGGTGCCTTGGTAGTTGGATCCCTGTGCGTACAGGCCAAGCGATGTCCAGGTCGCGCCACCGTTGACCGTCGACTTGAGCACGCCGAGGCCGGCGACCATCACGATCGTGTTGCTGAAGGCGTGCACGGCCCACAGCGTCGCCGGCGCATTGCTGGCGTCGCGGACGATGGCGCCGAAGTTGCTCCACGTGCTGCCGCCGTCGGTGGTGCTCAGCACGCGGCCGCCGCGCCCGACCGCGAAGCCGTTCAGGTTCTGGTCATCGTGGAACTCGATGTCGAGCAGCGTGTGGGTGTAGTCCGTCGGCGTGACCGCGAACTGCCAGGTCACACCGGCGTCGGTGGTGCGCCACAGGCGGCCACCATCGCCGCCGGCGAGGATGCGTTGCGAACCGCCGACCATCGCGGTGTGCACGGCGCGAATGTCACCGCCCCAGACGTGGCGGAACTGATGGTCGGGAAGCGCGGGAGGTGTGCAGTTCTGGGCGGTCGCAGCAGCGAGCAACAAGGCGACGCTGACGCACGGAGCAGCGATGGATGTCATGAGGTTCCTCGAGCAAAGGGATGCAGCCCTTCTGTCCGCACGCGCGGCGAGAGTTCGCGCAATCCCGCCGATCCGCAGCTCGGCGACAGCACCGCGGCGGCGGCACCGCGCGGCAACGCCTGCTGGGCGTGGCGATGCGACGCGGCGGTTTCCCCACCGCCCGCGCGCCTGGTCGCGCGGGCCCGACATCGCTTACGCTGCGCGATGCTCGCGTGCGCTCTCGCCTTCGTCCTCACGATCGCCCTGGTACCCGCCCAGGTCTCGCTGCCGGGGGCCGGTGGCCAACGCTTCGTCGACTTCAGCCAAGAGCTCGCCCACCCCGGCGCGCTCGTCGCCGTCGGCAGCGGGTGTAGGAAATTGGAGCAGCGTCCGAGACCACCCGGGACGGCCCCACGGTCTCCCGTCTGCGGAACCCCGTCAAGTCGCACCCTTGCTGACCCGCAGCTCCAGGCGTTCTTGCCGACGATTCGCCCACCGAGCACACCGGTGTCCCGCCGCGACCGCTTTCGGTCACCGCGCGCCTCGCGTCATCGTCGTCCGCTTCACTCCCACGTCAGCTCCCGCAGTGGTCCCCGAACTCCTCGAGCCACACGCGGTGCAGCGCCAGCAGATCGGCTCGCGTCAGCTTCGCGCGCGTCCGCAGGGCAAGGCGGCGCACGAACGAGTCGCGTGACGAACAGCAATTGCGGGCAGAATCGGCAGAGAATCCGCGGACCGCGGCGTCTAGTGCTTGCCATGACGGCTCTGCCCCACGACCTGCAACGCCTGCTCGCTGAAGAGCCGTTCGTGCGTGCCCTCGCGCAGCAGCTCGTCGCGGGTGAAGCCGACGAAGTCGTGCAGCAGACGTGGCTGCGGGTGCTCGAGCGCCGGCCGGGCCTGCTGCAGAAGCCGCGCCAGTGGTTGGCGAGCGTCGTGCGCAACCTGGTTGCGGACCGTCACCGCCGCGACCGTCGCCGCGACGAACGCGAACGCGAGATGGCGCCAGCGGGTGGTGTGCTGTCGGCGAGCGATCTGGTCGCGATCGAGGAGACGCGCCGGGAGCTGGTGGCTGCGGTCAACGCGCTTTCCGACCCGCTGCGCGTAGTCGTGGTGCTCCGCTTTTACGAAGGCCTGCCACCGCGCCGCATCGCCGCCCGGCTCGGCGTGACGCCGTCGGCCGTCAGCAACCGCCTGCACGCCGCGATCCGCGAACTGCGCCAGCGGCTCGACGCGCGCGGCGGACGCCGCGCATGGGTGCTCGCGCTTTCGCCGATCGCGAACGCGCCGTGCGAGCTGCCTTGGCGTGAGCTCGCTGCGCCGTCGGCGGCAGAGGCCGCAATCGGGGTGATCGCCATGACGACGAAAACGAAGATCGTTGCTGCGTCGGCTGCTGTGTTGGTGGGTGCACTCGCCATCGTCACCTGGCCATTGCTGCGCGAGCCCGCGGTTGTGCCGACCGCTGCTCACGAACGCGCGGCTCCCGTTTCGGCGGCCCTCGCGGACGCGCACGGAGACACGCCGCAGCCGGCGGAGCCGCTGCAGCGGGACGTCGTTCCGGTGCCCGCAACGGACCGAGCCACGACCGGGACGGTCGCGGTGCACGTTCGCTACGGCGACGAGCCGGCCGTCGCGAGCGGGGTCACCGTGCATTGCTACGATGATCGGCTCGGCAAGCCGCTGCGCAGCGCGATCACCGACGAGGCCGGCAAGGCGCGCCTCGAAGGCATCCCACCGGGGCGCATCGAAGTCTTCGCGGCGGTGCACGCGTTGGGTGGACGGAGCGTCGAAGTGGCGGCAGGGACGGAGTCCGAGTGCACGCTCGAGCTCACCGGCGGCATCACGCTGACGGGCGTCGTCGTCGACTCGCGCGGTCTTCCGGTCGGCGGCGCACAGCTCGAGCTGTTGCCGGCGCCTGGGATGCCGATCGCTTGGCCCGGCATCACGGCCGCGGACGGCACGTTTGCGCTGCGACAGTGCCAGCCGACCTGCCTGATCAGTGCTCGCGCCGTCGGACACGCGGCCTCGCAGACTTACCTGGTGAATGCAAAGCCCGGCTCGATCGAACACGTGCGGATCGAGCTGCGAGCTGCAGGCGGGTGCGTCGCCGGCCGGATCGTCGATCGGGAAGGTGCACCGGTCAGCGGCGCGGTGCTGCAAGTCGGATCGCGCGCTTCCGAGAACCAGTCGATGACGGCGCAGGGCGGCGAGCCGCTCGCGGCGCAAGTGTCGGCGGACGGCGACGGCCGCTTCCTGGCGGTCGGCGTTGCCGCAGGCGCGCATCCGGTCCTGGCTCTGGCGACGGGCCTCGCACCGTGGCGAGGAACCGTCGACGTCAGCGCCGGCGCGACCACGCAACTCACCGTCACGCTGACGCCGGGCGTGACGTGTTGCGGCACCGTCCGCTCGGCGGAGGGCCTGGCGCTGGCCCGCGTCGACATCGCCTACGTCGACAACGACCACTGGTTCCGCATCGAGACACGCTCCGAGGGCGATGGCTCGTTCACGTTGGCGGGTGTGCCGCCCGGCGAGACGGTGCTCGGTGCCTGGCACCAGAAGCACGGCAGGGGCTCCGTCGTCGTGCACGGCGCCGATGGGGAGACCGTGCGGCGCGACATCGTCGTGTCGGCCGGCGTCGTCCTTCGCGGTCGCGTGCTCGACGGCGACGGCGCCCCGCTCGCGAGCGTGGTGATCCATCTCGAGGGGACGAAGACGTGGCTGGACGGGGCGTCCAGCGATCGGCAGGGCAACTTCGTCGCCAACAACTGCCCGGTCGATCAGCGCATCACCGCGCGCATCACGCAGCGCGGTCATCTCGCATTCGTGCAGAGCGACATCGATCCGCGTGCCGGCGAGGTCGTGCTCCGCCTCGAGCGAGACACGGCGCCCCCTGCGCGCATCGTCGCACGCGTGCTGCGCGCGGACGGCACGCCGGCGGCGGGCGACACGGTCGAGGTTCTCCGCACCGACGCGATCAACCCGTGCGAGGCAGCGACGCTCGCGGCCGATGGCACGTGCACGTTCGACGTGGCGGCCGGCACCTGGCGCCTGTTCGTGTCCGCCAAGAACCACGCGCCATACGCGACGGAGCCGCGGCGGGTCGATGCCGGCGCAGCGTGGGACGCGGGCACGATCCAGCTCGATCGGGGCGGCATCGTGCGCGTCGCCGACGGCGAGGGTCCGGCGCTCGAGTATCGCATCGTGACGACCGACGGCCGGCGCCTCGGCAGGCTGCAGTCTCCGGCGCTGCCGCAGCGCTCCGACCTGCTGAACGCCGGGGACTACGTGCTGCTCGTGCGCGGTGAGAACGTCGCGGCGCACGCGATTCCGTTCACGATCCGCAGCGGCGAAGAGACGGTGGTCGCCGTGAAGCGCACCGCGGGAGTGCGGCAGCGCTTCACGTTCACAGGCGTCAAGTCGTTCGAGCTGCGGGCCGGCGGCAGGCACGTGGCGAGCTGCGAGACGCAGGAGTCGCTATGGCTCGCGCCGGGCGACTACTCGTTGACCGCGCGCGCCGGCGACACGACGGCGACCGTGTCGTTCACGGTCGCCGCCGTCGAGGGGCCGCCGGTGCACGTCGAAGTGCGCTGAGCACGCGGTGGCGGACCTTCGCCACGAAGGCCGCGCTGATCGCTGGCTTCGGCCGCATGGCAAAGAAGCTCGACGACACGCTGCAGTTTCCTGACTATCCGGCCGGGGCGAGCGGCAACTTCGTCGTTTCGGCGGGAATCCGCGGCAGCGAGTGGCGGGTCGGCTTGTCGATGGACGTCGCCGGCCTTGCGAAGGTGCTCACGTCGCAGACGCCCCGATGACTTGTGGCGCACGCGACGAGGGTCGCGGCCGTCGGCGGTGATCTGGCCGTGAGGGCCGCGATCACTGGAGCGACACGTCATGGCTCGAAGCGCTCGTCGGCGCGATGCGCCGGCCGCTGAAACCGGCGAGCCACAGACAGGCGCCGATGCCGGCGACGCCCGACGCGAGCAACACCATCATGAACACCTCGAGCCCGGCCATCATGTTGCCGCTGGTGTCGCGTCGCTGTTGCTGCCACTGCACGTACATCGCGAAGCCGCCTACGACCCCGAGCAGCACGAGCCCGCAGCCGACGAAGCGCAGCACGCGGTGCGTAGTCGGACTGCTGCGCTTCCACCGCGCGAGCCACAATCCCAGCAGGGCGCCAGCCGCCGCACCGAGCCACGCGTAGGCGTCGCTGTGATCGACAGCGTCGAGGTTCTCGACGACGATCTGCGCCGACACCGCGCCCATGGCAGCCAGCGCGGCAGCCGTGCAGACGTAGTACCCAACTGCCCAGACCGCCCATGGCACGTGCATGTCTGCAATGATGGCCGGTCGCGGCCCGGACTTTAGCGACCCGCCCCGTTGCCGACTGCGGCGCCCTCGCGCCGCGCCGCCGGGCCGTTACCCTGCCGCAATGAAGCCGCGTGTCCTCGTCACCCGCCACGTCTACCCCGCGGCGATCGCGGTCCTGCAGGAGCACTGCATCGTCGACTATGTCGACAGCTATGACGTGCTCGACGAAGCGCGCCTGCAGAAGAAGCTGCAGCACGCGCACGGCGTCGTCTGTCAGCTCACCGATCCGATGAACGCCGGCGTCATTGCGGCGGCACCGCTGCTGCGCGTCATCGCGCAGATCGCCGTCGGCGTCGACAACATCGCGGTGCCAGCGGCGACGGCGCGCAAGATCGCCGTGACGAACACGCCCGGCGTGCTGACCGAGGCGACCGCGGACCTCACGTTCGCGCTGCTGCTCGCGACCGCGCGCGGCCTGCCCTCGGCCGAACGCTTCCTGCGCGACGGCAAGTGGCAACGGTGGGACGTCGACCTGTTGTGTGGCAGCGACGTGCACGGGCGCACGTTGGGTCTGGTCGGCTTCGGCGGCATCGCCCGCGCAGTCGCACGCCGCGCGCGCGGCTTCTCGATGCGCGTGCTCTACGCGAGCCGCACGCCGGCCGCCCGCGAGGTCGAGCAGGAGCTGCAGGCGATCCAGGTGCCGCTCGACCTGCTGCTGCAGCAGAGCGACTTCGTCTCGCTGCACGTCCCGCTGTTGCCCGAGACACGGCACCTGATCGGCGTCGAACAACTCTGTCGCATGAAGCGCAGCGCGTTCCTGATCAACACGTCGCGCGGTCCGGTCGTCGACGAAGCGGCGCTCACGGCCGCACTCGAAGAAGGCCTGCTCGCCGGCGCGGGACTCGACGTCTTCGAGCACGAACCGCAGGTGCACGCGGGTCTGCTGGCGCTGCCCAACGTCGTGCTGCTGCCGCACGTCGGCAGCGCGACGGCCAGCGTACGCACGCTCATGTGCACGACCGCGGCCCGCAACTGCGTCGCGGTGCTGACCGGCGAACGGCCGCCGAATCCCGTCAATCCCGAGGTGCTCGCGTGAGGGAGCTGCTGCGGCGGCTGTTCGAGGCGGCGCTGCGCGACATCGACCCGGCCGCGCAGATGGCTCCGGTCGTCGACGAATGGCGCGGCCGGGCCGGCGCCGGCCACCCGTTCCTCGTGCTCGCGTTCGGCAAGGCCGCGCGGCCGATGGCGCGAGCACTCGTCGACGGTCTGCCCGCCGCGAACTGGCGCGGACTCGTCGTGCCGCCAGAACCCGACGACGCGCCGTTGCCGCCGTTCGAAGTGATCCCGGGTGGCCACCCGCTGCCGACGGCCGGCAGCATGCGCGCCGCAGCGCGCGCGCTCGAGCTCGCGCGCGGAGCGACGCGCGACGACGTCGTGCTGTTCCTCGCCTCGGGCGGCGGCTCCGCCATGCTCGAGCTGCCGGCCGATCCGACCGTGACGATCGAGGATCTGCGGAGCTTCTACCAGGCACTGGTCGGCTCGGGTGCCGGCATCGTCGAGATCAACACCGTGCGGCGTCACGTGTCGGCCGTGAAGGGCGGCCGGCTCGCGCTCGCGGCCGCTCGAGCCTCGGTGCAGGAGACCGTCGAGATCTCCGACGTGCCGGACGTGCGCGGCGCTTCGGTCGCTTCGGGTCCGAGCACGATCGACCCCACGACGCTGGCCGATTGCCGTGCCGTGCTGGATCGCTTCGGAATCTGGCCGATCGTGCCCGCAGCCTTGCGGACCAGGATCCAGAGCGGTGAGTTGCCGCCGTCGCTGCGCCCGGACTCACCAACGATGGGCCAGCTCGTGTTCACGCGCATCGGGTCGAACCACCACGCGCGGGCCGAGCTGCGCCGACATGCAGAGGCCACCGGCCTGTTCGTCGTCGAGGACCAGAGCGTCGACGACTGGCCATACGAACGCGCTGCTGCGCACCTGCTCGATCACCTCGATCGCCTGCACCGCAGCCATCCCGGCCGCGCTGTCGCGATCCTGACGGGCGGGGAACTCTCGGTGCCGTTGCCCACGAGCCCCGGAGCCGGCGGACGCAACCAGCAGTTCGCGCTCGCCTGTGCGCTCGAGATCCACGGCCGCCCCATCGCGGTGCTCAGCGCCGGCACCGATGGCATCGACGGCAACTCAACTGCCGCGGGCGCGGTCGTGGACGGCACCACCGTGGCGCGCGCGAAGGCCCACGGCTTCTCCGTACCCGGTGCCCTGGCCCGCTTCGATGCGTTCCCGCTGCTGCACGCACTCGGCGACACCGTGATCACAGGGCCGACCGGCACGAACGTGCGCGACCTGCGGCTGCTCGTGCACGCGGGCTGATGCCACACCGCGTTCGGATGTCAGTTCGAGACGCTCACGGAACCGTGATCTGCTCGGGCGCGCTCGAGCACACGGAAGGCCTCGAGTTCGGCAAAGCGTTCAGCTACGCGGACGCAGGCCGGCGACAGGTATGATCGCGCGCAGGCCGGGACGGCGGGTCCTGGCGGACCTTCCCATCCACGAGAGGAGCACCATGAAGACTCTGCCCAGGTTGATTCTGATCACCGCGTCGTCGCTGCTGCTCGGCGCCGTCCCGATGACCACGCCGGCGACGTTCAGCATGAACTTCTTCGGCGTCACGAGCAGCGCGACCTCGGCCGACGGGACGTGGTCCTCGAACGGCGGCATCAGCGAAGTCGGGAGCTTCACGATGTCGTGGACGCTGTCCGGCAGTCAGCTTGCACACCTGAACGCGACGCTCGTCGGCAAGCAGGGGTCGATCACGTTTGGCGGGGCGCTCCGGCGGGTCGCGACGAGCCCGACGGACTCCGAGTTGACGGGGCCCATCCGCCTCACTGGCGGCACCGGCTTCTATTCCGGCATCCGTGGAATCGGCAAGGCGGCGCTGACGATCAACGCCGGCTCGCTGACTGGAACGATTGGCGGCCAGACGAACTGAACGCGGCAACTCCGATCGATGACGCCAGTCACGGGCTTCATGATCATGCCCCGAATGCTGGCATGAGCGCGACGCCGGCACGAGCAGAAGCCTGACTGTCTGCGTGAGGACTTCGGGCGGTCTTCGGGCGGTCGCCGCACGCCCGGAGCCCACGTTCGCGACCACCCCGAAACCGGTGCCCGCACTGTGCACGCCGGCAACATTCGAACCTCGCGCGCAAGGCCATCGCTTCCGCGTCGACGCACGTGGCGGTGCCATGGTGCGGGCCAGGACGCTCAATCCGGGACTCCAATCGACTGACGCAACGAGTCGATTGGTGACGCAGCAACCGGGAGATGGCAACGGGAATGGGGACAGCTCGCAAGCCAGCTGCGCTGGCACTGGCACTCGCAGCCGCTGCGTGCGGCGGCGGCACCGGCGCGGGGAACTCCGGCGCCGCGAACTCCTCGTTCGGCGTCGTGCACCTGCTCGACCATGCTCCGGCGGCAGATGCGGTCCAGGTGCCGGTCGACACGACGATCTCGCTCGAGTTCGACTCGGCCATGGCACTCGACAGCTTCGGCGACGAGGACACGTGGTTGCGCAAGGTGGGCTCGTCGCAGAACGTGCCCGGCACGTTCGCACGCAGTGGCATCACGCGCGTCGCGTTCACGCCGAACGCCGCGCTGGACCTCGAGTCCGACTACGAGTTCCAGTTGTCGGCGCTGACCTGCGACCAGGCGGGCCGCATCCTCGACGTCACGGTGCTGTTCGGCTTCCGCACTTTCGATGCGACGCCACCGCGGATCACCAACATCGACGTCCAGAACGGCAGCCAGAGCGAGAGCCGGACACGCACCTACACGGTGACGTTCTCGGAGCCCATTGCGAGCAGCTCCGTCTCGCCTGCGACCTTCCACCTGCGCGACGTCTCCGGCCAGAAGTATGCGGCGTCCTACACGGTGGCCGGCAACCGGGTCACGCTCGACCCGTATTTGGACCTGCCGGGCAGTCGCCAGCTCTTCCTGCTGACGAAACCCGGCATCACGGACCGCGCCGGCAATCCGGTCGGCGCAGAATCGAGGACCGGCTTCCGCACCGCAGTCGACGTCGTTGCACCGAGCCTGCTCTCGACGTGGCCGGCCATGAACCAGACCGGTGTCTCGCCGGTCGTGCAGCCGACTTTCACGTTCGACGAGTCGATGGATCCGGCGTCCGTCCAAGCGGCGTCGCTGCTGTTCCAGGACCAGTTCGGCAGCGTCGTGCCGTTCGCGATCGAGAGCGACCCCTCGCAGCGGCTGCTGCGCGTGCGACCGACCGTCACGCTGCAGACCAACCGCGGCTACACGATGGCATTCATGCTCGGCAGCGCCGCCGCCACCGACGTCAGCGGCAATCCGTTGTCGGCGACCCAGGCGCTCGCGTTCACGACCGGGAGCGACGTCATCGCCCCCGTCGTCAGCGCGAGCTCGCCCGCGAGCGGCGAGTCGCGCGTGCCCGGCAGCGTGGTCGCCGACGTCGTGTTCAGCGAGGCGCTCGACGGCGCGAGGATCTCGAACGACACGGTCTCGCTGCTCGTCGACGGCGAGCCGTGGACCGCGGTCGTGGCGACGCCGACTCCCGATTCGATTCGCGTCACGCCAGTGCTCGAGCTGCCGACCGATGCCGAGTGCAGCGTGAAGCTGCAGGGTGGCCAAGGGGGTCTGCGCGACCTCGCTGGCAACGTGCTGGCCGACGAGGTCGTGGTGTCGTTCACGACTTCGTCCGACGCCGGCGTGCCCCAGGTGCTCATGCTGCCGCCCGAAGGCGCCGCGGGCATAGCACCGAGCTCGCGCGTCAGCTTCCTGTTCGACGCGCCGATGGATCCGTCGACGCTGAACGAGAACACCCTGCGCGTGCTCGAAGACACGGGACAACCACTGCCCGGCACGCTCGCGGTGAGCGGAGGCAGCCGCGTCGTGGCGTTCACGCCGCAGACACCGTTCTCGCCGAGCACGTATTACAGGCTCGAGGTCAAGGGTGGCAGCGCGGGCGCGCGTCGCGCGAGTGGCAACTGGTTCGCGGCCGATCAGCGCGCGCGGTGGCGGACCGGCACGGGAGCCGACTCGCAGGCACCCGTCGTGTCGGCGACCGTGAACGGCATCCACCAGAGCCGTCTGCCCGGCCTGATCGTGCCGAACCACGGTTTTGCGATCGACGTGTCGGCCTCCGACAACACGAGCCAGTGGGTCGACATGGGCACCGTCGAAGTGATCTTCCAGGGCAACGGTTCGGCGCCTGGTGCCGCGACGCTGCTCGCGACGAGCTCGTTCGGCTACAACTTCTCGCGCGTCGAGGTGCCCGAGACGGCAGCGCTGACGGACGGAGTCTGGAACATGACGGTGACCGTGCGCGACCTCTCGGGCAACGTCGGCACGTCGAGCCCCGTGTCCCTGACCGTCTCGACACCGACGGGCCGCGCGTTGCCGTTCGAGCGCACGCAGGTGGTCTGGGTCCGCACGGATCTCGATCGCATCGGCGGCGGGATGCCGGACTTCGATGGCGACCTGCGGCTGCTCGGTCTCACCACGGCCGGCGACCCGATCGGCACGAACACGTGGATGCGCAACCTCGTGTTGAACGGCATCCTGGCCAAGAGCAACCACCTGTTCGGCCGCGGCAGCCGCGGCGAGCCGCTCGATGCCGGTTCGGTCGGACTTCGTTTCACGAAGCGCGAGCCGATCGGGCTGCCACACATGCAGATCGCGCTCGGCGGCTTGGACCCCGAGGGCTCGCGCACGCGCGTCTACGGCGACGAGAGCACGGGAGTGCTGGGCCGAGCCTACTACGACTACTGCAACGGCAACCCGAGCGAACGCAACATCTCGACGAGCCCGGGGCTCGGCGTGTTCTGCCGCGAGATGTGGCTCTATCAGGCCAGGATCCACCTGCAGGTGTGGCCCTCCTGGCAGACGAGCTTCGCGCAGAAGTTCCTGCCGCTGAGCCCGGACATGGGCGGCACGCCGGCCGGCGCGCACGCGCTCGACTCCATCGTGCTGTCATCGAGCTTCGACTATGGCGCGGCCACCACGTCGCAGCGAGCACGCTGGCAGGTCGTCATGGACGCGGCCGACGACTGGGCCTCGGTCATGGGCGTCATCCTCGCACACGAAGTCGGTCACTCGGTCGGTCTCGTCGCCCCCGGCCCGGCTCCGCAGGGACTCTACGGCGACTCGTCGCTGCACAACACCTTCGCGGGAGCGACGGACGTCATGGCACCATCGGTCGGCTACGAGGCCATGATCACGCTCGACTATCGCTTCCGCGACATCGATCTCGCCTACCTGCGCCACGAGGTACTGCTGCGATGAAGAACCTCGTCTGCAACGTAGCCACGATGTTCCTGCTGCTCGCGGTCCCTGCCGCGGCACAGGATCAGGCGACCGCGTTGTCCACCGCCGCGCGCGCGGCTGCCGTGGTCGTCCGCGCGACCGTCGTGGCGGCGACCGACCCGTCGCCCGAGTGGCATCGCCTGCAGTTCCGGACCGTCGAGGTCCTGAAGGGCACGCCTGGTGCGTCGTTCACGCTGCTCGAGCCCTCGGGCGCCTGCTGCGGCCGCAGCCTGTTCGCATTGCAGGCGGGGCAAACGTGTCTCTTGTTCCTGCGGCAGCACGGCGCACTGCTGCATCCGTTCGGCGGCTCGCGCGGCGTGCTGCCCGACGCGCCCGAGATCGTGGCCCACGTGCGGGAGCTGTTGCAGACGGGCAGCAACGCGGCGTTGGCGCGCCTGCTCGCGCGCAATCTCGTGCACGCAGAACCCCGCATCGCCGACGATGCGGCGCACGCGCTGGCCGTGCTGCCACAGCTCGAGCTCGCTGCGCAGGAACGCCGGCTGCTCGTCGATGCACTCGACGAAGCGCTGCGCCGTGCCCTTGCGCGGTCCGCGCCACTGGTCGAAGCCGCCGTTCGCCTGCAGGACGCCGCGATGGTCGACGAGCTCGTGCGCGCCTATCTCGGAGCCGACCGCGCCGATCACATGGCGCTGCTGCGGAAAGGACTGTCTCGCTGCAGCCCGGCCGAGGTCTCGAACCGACTGCCGATACACGTCGGCGCCGACGAACGGCGCGCGCTGCGCGCCGCGGAGCTGCTCGTCGACCTGCCGGCCACCGACGCGAGGCAGGCCCTGCTCGCGATGCTGCGCAACCAGAGCAGCCCACGCGTGCAGCTGTGCGTTGCCGAAGGCCTCCTGGCCGCAGGGCTGCGCAGCGAGCAGCTGACATCGGTGCTGCCGGCTCCCGTGCTGGACCTCGCGCAACGCCGGCTGGACGCACCGCGCACCTTCCGCTCGATCACTCCACATCGCTGATGAAGCCCACCACCGAAAGCCGACCGGACGCAGCGACCGCAGGGGCACCGAGATCCTTGCTGCCGCCCGCGTTGCTGTTGCTGCCGCTCGAGCAGCTTCACCTGCCGACCGAGCACTCCGCGATCCTCGAGGAGCAGAACCTGCTGACGCTCGGCGACGTGCTGTTGCAAACACCCGAGCAGCTGGACGCGGACGGGCTGCCCGACGATTGCATCGCGTCGCTGCGCGCTGCCGTAGCCAGGGTGTTGCACGACGGACTCGCGCAGTTCTCGAGCGTCGAGAACACGCGCGACTGGCCGACCTTGCGGGTGCAACTGCTGGCGCCGCTCGACAACGACGAGCGACAGCTGCTTGCGAGCCTCGTTGGCCTCGAAGCGCCACCGGTCAAGCATCCCGAGCTGGCCCGCCGGCGCGGCCTCTCGCTCGCGGCGCTCGAGGAGAAGGTCAAGCAGATCCGCGTGCGCCTGCACGATCGCCAGGCGCCGCTCATGGGCAGGCTGCGCTACGAAGTCGGTCGCGAACTGGAGTCCTTCGACGGCGTGCTGCTCGCCGACCACGTCGCGACGGGCTCGCTGCTGCAGATCGTCGCGCAGGCGACGGACGATCCGTGCTCGGCCCTGCGGCTCGCCGCGTTCTGCTTCCCACGCGAATTCCACTTCCATCGCGACCGCCTGTTCGGCGTGCCGCCGAGTCGTTTCCGCACGCTGCTGCGCGCCTTGCCGCGCCTCGTGGCGCCACACCGGCTGCCGCTGCCGATCGACTTGCTCGCGGCCGAGCTCGTGGAACTCGAGCTCGACGTGCCGCGCGGCCTCCTGCTGCACGTGCTGCGACTCGAGCTGCACGTCGCGATCGAAATCGACGAAAAGGCCGGCGAGGTCGCGATGGCCGACCCGCGTTCGCCCGAGGCGCGCCTGCAGGAACTGTTGCTCGAAGCAGGCAAGCCGCTGCCGCTCGACGAGCTGCTCTTCGCCTACCGCGACCGCTATCGCCGCGCATCGCGCGCGCGCATTCTCTCGAGCATGCAGCACGACTCCGCCTTCGTCACGCTGGGACCCAACACCTGGTCCCTGCGCCGCTGGCACGAAGGAGAACTGCACGCGCTCACGCCGCTCGTCGACAGAGTGGCCCGTCGCATCTGCGCGGAAGGTGGCCGCCACAACGTCGCGAGCCTGCTCGTCGACGACAAGCCGAACGATCGCAAGACCTGGCTCGTGCTCGACCGCCTGGCCACCGATCCACGCGTGCGCCTGCTCGGTCGCGGGGACGCCTGCCCGGCCACGCACAACCGTTCCCAGGTCCTCGACGAGCTGTTGCGCGACTTCCGGCGCGCTGCGGGCGACGTCGTCCTGAGCCTGTTCGTGCAGAACCAACCACCCGCCAAGAGGCGCCTCGTCGAACGCCTGCTGCGTTGGAATCGCCTCTTCGTACTGGTCAACGACGACCGCATCGACATGCTCTCGAACTACCCGTTCGACGACGCGCGGCTGCGACAGCTGCTCTCGATCGTGAACAAGCACCTCGCGCAGCGCACGGGCTATGCGCAGGTCACTGCACTCAAGACGCTGATCGACCGCGCCGAGCTCGGAGGCAGCTGGCTCACGCCCGAGCTGCTCGCCGACCTGCTGCGGCGGCACGGCTCCTTCGAAGTACTGCCGAACTCCATCGTCGCGCGGCGCGATCTCGGCCTCGGCGCATCGCTGATGCGCACCGTGCGGCAGGCGCTGCGCGAGGCCGGCTACCCCGTGACCGTCGACGATGTCTTGCGCGCGCGCCCCGACCTCAACGAGTTCGCGAACGTGCTCGAAGACCTGATCGGGACCGACCCTCTCGTGCAGTCACACGACGGCTCGCACTTCACGCTGATGTGAGCGCAGGGAGCCGCCTGCCCTCAGGGACGGCGGCGGGCCAGCCGTCGCGGTCCGCGAGGTGATCGCAGACCCGCACGCACGGCCAGGCGAGCAGTGCGCCCGCGACGACGTCGGTCGCCCAGTGGTAGCGCAACAGGACCGTGCTCGCGATCAGCAACAGGCCGAGCGGCAGCAGGCCCCAGAACCAGCGGCGGTTCCAGCGCCACGACACGATCAGGCTCACGATCGTCAACATCGTGTGGCCGCTCGGGAAGCAGTTGTGGGGATTGCACTCGCCGGCGTCGATCACGTGCCGCAGGAAGGGTGTGAGCCACAGCCCCTGCGGCTCGGCGGCGTGCGCGAGCACGAGCTGCGGCGACAGTGTGGGCACGAGCACGTAGCCGAGGTAGCTCGCGAGAAAGCCCGAGACGACCAGGAACATCGCGCGGTCGAAGGCAGCCCACCCGCAGCGCCGCCATGCCGAGAGCACGGCCGCGATCGGGATGAAGTAGAAGGACGCGTAGACAACCTGCAGCAGCTCGACGCACGGCGGAGCCAACCAGCGGTCGGCGAGCACCGCGATGTCGGTTCCGAACACGACGCGATCCCACTGCAACCACACGTACTCCCACGGTTCCGGGTACGCACGCGGCAGCAACCAGGTCATCGCGGAGAACACGGCCGGCAGGCCGAACACTGCGAGCGCGCCGCGCCAGAACCGCGCTTTCGCGGGCGTTCGCACCGCGACCTGGCGCACCGCGAGCACCGCAGCGAGCAAGCTCGCATGCAACACGAAGTGCTTCTGGGCCTCCGCGCTCTGCGTCGCGCCGCCTGCGAGCACGTTCGCGGCCAGTACGGCGATGAGGTAGACGATCCACACCCGCTCGAGGGTAGGTCGCGGGTTCACGGAGCCGATGCCTTGGCGGCGCCGACGCGCCCGACCGCGGGATGGCTCGCGGTGACTTCGCTGCTCGACGCGGTCTTGCCGTCGTAGCTCAACAATCGGCCCTTGCCGCTCTCGATGGTCTCGATGTGCACGGGCCGCTGCCACAACCGGCAGAGCCCCTGCAGCGTCAGCTGCGCCATTTCGATCTGGAGGTCACCACCGACCCACTCGTGCACGAGGTAGAGCTCGCCGCGGTTCTTGTAGTTGCCGTCGACGACCTTGATGATCGGGTTGCCGAAGTTCGTCAGCGCGGCGAGCAGCTGTTCCTTCACCTTCCTGTAGTCGCGGTCGACGATCACGAGCTGGCCCGTCTGTGGATCCTGCCCGTAGACGAACATCTTCTGGTCTTCCGCGAACTCGGGCGTCACGAACTCGTCGATGAACGTGACGTCGTTGTAGATGCGCCGCACCTCGAACACCTTCTCCCGCCCCTGGTTGGTCGGCCGGTGCCACTTGCGACGCCGCTCGGGGTCGTCGCAGGCCTGGTATTCGGCGCCGAAGCGCCCGTGGTCCCATCTCTCTTCGATGTGCCGGAACAGCTCCACGCCGATCTTGTAGGGATTGATCTGACCGGGCCGCGTCGCGAGCGTGCCGCTGTGCGTGTCGCAGTACTGCACGATCTCGCTGGCATCGCAGAGGTGCCGCGTCATGAGCTTGCTGTGCCAGAACACGGCCCAGCCTTCGTTCATGATCTTGGTCATGCCCTGCGGCGCGAAGTAGTAGGCCTCCTCGCGCAGCATCGCGAGCACGTCCTGCTCCCACGTCGCGAGCGGCGCGTGCTCGAGCAGGAACTTCAACACGTCGCGCGCCGGTCGCGCCGGGAACTGCTTGCTCTGTTTCTCCTTGGCCTCCATCCGCTCGCGCTCCCGCCGCAGGAACTCGGGCGGGTTGATGTAGCGGTCCATGTAGTCCTTGGCCGCGATCTTGCGCACGACGCGCTCGTCCTGCCGCGCATCCTCGGCCTCGGGTGTGGTCTCGGTGCGTTCGGCACCGCCGCGATCGATGTAGGGCGAGTACGGGTCGATCAGGTTGTCGAGCGAGTGCACGACGTCGATGAAGTTCTCGACGCGCTCCTGGCCGTAGCGATCCATGTAGCGGCGGATGCGCGCACCGTGGTTCGCGAGCACGTCCATCATCTTGCGCGACGTGTGCTGGAACCACGCGTTGTTCTTGAAGAAGTCGCAGTGGCCGTAGACGTGCGCCATCACGAGCTTCTGCTCGGTCAGCGCGTTGCTCCGCATCAAGTACGCGTAGCAGGGGTCGTTGTTGATGACGAGCTCGTAGATCTTCGACAAGCCATACGCGTACGACTTCGTCAGGTGCTCGTACTCCATGCCGAAGCGCCAGTGCGGATACCGCGTCGGGAAACCGCCGAAGCTCGCGATCATGTTCAGCTCGTCGTGGTCGACGAGCTCGAAGATGACCTCGTAGCAGTCGAGGCCGTAGCTCTTGGCGAGGTCGCGCGTCTCGTCGCGCAAAGCGGCCAGGTCGGGGGTCAGGTTGCCCATGCGAGCGTCGGGGGAATCGTCAGTGGTATCGGCAGTTGCCGCGTGAGACTAAGGCGGATCCGGGCCATGGCAACGCCGGACGGGGGTTACCTGCCGCGGCAGGCCCCGGCCTCACTTCCTGCCGGCGCCGAGACCGGGGAAGCGCGACGCCTGCACGATCCACCTCGTCAGTTGCCGTTCGTCGAGATCGGCGGCGCGCTCGACGTCGACGCCCCGTGTTGCTTGCCGGTGCCGACCGGCGGCACCGGAGTCAGCTTCGGTCCGTGCAGGAACGTGATCTTGACGTGGTCGGCGAAGCCGCCGCACGACACGAGGCAGCAGGTCCGTCTGCGACCCCTCGCCGAGTCGCGGCCCGTTACCATCGCGACAACAAAATGACCGGCTCCGATCCGAGCGCGGCGAAGGGTACGCTCCCCTTCGCGCTGTCGATCGCCGTCCTGATCGCGGCCGCGCTGCCGTTCCTGCCGCTGCTGCAGGCCGAATTCGTCAACTGGGACGACGACAAGAACTTCGTCCGCAACGAAGCCTGGCGCGGGCTGTCGGCCACTCACCTCGCCTGGATGTTCACGACGTTCCACTACGGCGGCTACCACCCGCTGTCGTGGTTGTCGGTCGCGATCGACCACGCAGTCTGGGGCATGGACCCGCGCGGCTACCACCTGACGAACCTGCTGCTGCACGCGACCGACAGCATGCTCGTGTTCTGGCTGTTCACGGCCCTGCTGTCGCAGCGTCGCGAACGCACGCGCGCGGTGGTCGGCCTCGCGGCTGCGATCGCGATCGTCTTCGCGGTGCATCCACTGCGCGTCGAGTCGGTCGCATGGATCACGGAACGCCGCGGACTTCTCGCGGCCGCGTTCCTGCTCGCGACGCTGCTGTGCTGGCTGCGGGCATGCCGCACCGCGGAACCACGCGGCGTGGCGCGCCGGCGCAGCTGGTACGCGCTGGCGTTGCTGTGCTACGGGCTGTCGCTGCTCTCGAAGAGCCTCGTGCCGACGCTGCCGTTCGTGCTGCTGCTGCTCGACGTCCACCCGCTGCGGCGGTTTGGCGGCCCCCGCCCCTCGAGCCGGGCCTTCGAGCTGCTGCTCGAGAAGGTGCCGTTCCTCGCCGCAACGCTCGCGATCGGCTACGTCGCGCGGCTCGCGCAGGAGCAGGGCGGCGGCGTGACGACCTGGTCGAAGCACGGCCTCTCGAGCCGGCTCGCCCAGTCCGTGTATTCGCTGTGTTTCTACGTCGTCCGCACGTTCGTCCCGGCCGACCTGTGTGTGCTGCACCCGCTGCAGGAAGCGCCCGCGTGGGCCGAGCCGCACTTCTGGGGTGCTCTGCTGGCGGTGGCCGCCGTGACAGCCGCGGCGTTCGCGCTGCGCCGCCGATGGCCTGGCCTGCTGGCCGGCTGGCTCGCCTACGGGCTGCTGCTGCTGCCGGTGTCGGGGCTGATGCAGGCCGGCCCGTCGCTGGTCGCCGAACGCTACTCGTACGTGCCGTCGATCGCGTTGTTCGCCGGGGCCGCTGCCGGCGCCGCGGCGTGCTGGCCGAGCCTGGGCTCGCGCGGACGAAAGCTCGCCGCTGCCGGTTGGCTGCTCGTGGTCGTTGTGGCCGCGGCGCTGAGCTGGCGGCAGTGCGCGGTGTGGCGCGACTCGGTCGCCCTCTGGACGCGCACGCTGGCCGTCCATCCCGACTGCCTGCAGGCGCATCTGAACCTCGGCGCGGCGCTCGCGGCGCAGCCCCGGAGCGAGGAGGCCGCGGAGCACTACCGGACCTGCACGCGGTTGCGACCCGGCTACGGCTCCGCGTGGTACAGCCTCGGCCTCCACCTGTTGCGGCTCGGCCAGCCCGAAGAAGCGCTCGCGGCGCTCTCGAAAGCGCACGACCTCGTGGACACGGGCACCTGGACGGACCGGCCCGCGACTGCCGAGCTGCTCTACTCGCTGGCGCTGGCGAACCACGCGGCCGGGCACGCGGACGCGGCACAGCGTCGTTGCCGCGAGTCGGTCGCGGCGGACCCGCACTACCCGCACGCCTACGTGCTGCTCGCGGACATCCTCGTCGCGCGGGGCGAACGGCAGCAGGCGCTGCTCTTGCTCGAGCAGGCGCTGGCGATCGCGCCGGCCGAACCGATCCTGCGGCAGAAGCACGGCGCGCTCCGGCAGTAGCGGAACGGTCGCAGTCCACGGCACGATCGGCGCGGCGTCGCTACGATGCCGCGTGGATGTCGCCGCCCCCTCCAGAGCAGCGCAAGGCGCTGAGCTTCCGCGAGTCGGCCGTCGCCGCGTGGTGACGATGTCGTTCTGGCGGGACAGACGCGTGCTCGTGACCGGCGCGCACGGCTTCTTCGGCAGCCACATCGTCGATGCGCTGCGCGCACGCGGCGTGCCCGGGCCGGCCCTCGTCGCTCCGACGTCGTGCGAGGCCGATCTGCGCGACCGCGCGGCCTGCGAACGCGTGGTTCGCGGCGTCGACCTCGTGATCCATCTGGCCGCGCGGACCGGCGGCATCGGCTTGCACGCCGAGCACCCCGGCGAGGCGTTCTTCGACACGGCGCTGGCCGGCCTGCTCGTCATGGACGCGGCACGCCGGGCCGGCGTACCGAAGTTCGTCGGCATCGGCACGACGTGCTCGTACCCGCGCGCGGCGCCGCTGCCGTTCCGCGAGGATTCGCTGTGGGACGGCGCGCCGGAGCCAGTGACCGGCGCATACGGCTTCGCGAAGAGCATGCTGCTCGTGCAGGGCCAGGCCTACCGCCGCGAGTACGGCTTCGAGGCCATCCACCTGATCCCGGTCAACCTCTACGGGCCACGCGACCGGTTCGACGAGCGAGCGAGCCACGTCGTCGCCGCGCTCGTGCGCCGCTTCGTCGAGGCCGCCGAGGCCGGCGCGGACTCCGTGACCGTATGGGGCACGGGCGCGGCGACGCGCGACTTCCTCTACGTCGAGGATGCTGCCGAAGCCGTGCTGCTCGCCTGCGAGCGCTATGGCGACGCCGAGCCGCTCAACCTCGGCTCGGGCCAGGAGACGAAGATCGCGGAGCTCGCGGCGCTGGTCGCGGCGTGCGCAGGCTTTCAGGGCGAGATCCGTTGGGATGCCTCGCGGCCCGACGGCACGCCGCGCCGCTGCGTCGACGTGGCCCGCGCGCGCGAACATCTCGGGTTCGAACCCCGCACGCCGCTGCGGACGGGCATCCAGCGCACGGTCGATTGGTATCGCGGCCACCGATGATCGGGCCGAGCCTCACGATCGTGATCCCAACCAAGGACGAACGCGGCAACGTCGAGCCGGCCATCCTGCGGATGCCGGATTTCGGCGTGCCGACCGAGATCCTGTTCGCGGACGGCCATTCTGTCGACGGCACGCTCGACGAGGTAGCCCGCGTGCAGGCCGCGCACCGCGACAGGGACATCGGCTGCTTCACCCAAGAGGGCAGCGGCAAGCGCGCGGCCGTCTTCGAGGCGTTCGAGCGCGCGAAGGGCGACGTGCTGCTGATCCTCGACGCCGACCTGACGGTGCCGCCCGAGGAACTCGTCGCGGCCTACCGCGTGCTCGCTGCGTCGCCGGACGTGTTCCTGAACGGCAGCCGCTTCCGGCTGCCGATGCAGCGCGGCGCCATGGAGCCGCCGAACTGGCTGGCCAACCGCGTGTTCGCGTTCCTCGTGCGACGCATCACCGGCGCACCGTTGACCGACACGCTGTGCGGCACGAAGGGTCTCTGGAAGCGGACGTATCTCGCGCTGCGCGACGCGGCGTTCCTGCGCGGCATCGACCGCTGCGGCGACCACGAGCTGATCTTCGGCGCCTGGAATCTCGGCTGCCGGATCGTCGAGCATCCGTTCCGCTACCGCGCCCGCGCCTGGGGCGAGGCCAAGATCGCCAGGCAGAAGCTCCGCGGCGGCTCGGCGTTCCTGCTGACCTGCCTCGCGGCGGCGTGGGCGAAGTTGCGGCGGCGTGCACCGCGCAGACCGGCCCCGGCCTGAGCCGCAGCCGCGTCGACCGCTGCGCCGGCGAGCCAGCCGCCCGTGTCACTTCAGTGACGCGAGGTGCTGCCAGAACTCCTGCTCGAACTTGTCCCAGTCGACGCCGGCGAACGCCACGTCGAGTGCTTTATGCGTGCTCTTCGCGGCGCGCAGCTCGCCCCACAGCTTGTCGAATCGCGCCGTGTGCACCGGCGGCCCCTTGCGCAGGAAGTGCACGAGCGCCCACGCCTGCGCATAACGCTGCTGCGCGTACACGTAGAAGTCGTCGCCGCCGTAGACGAAGTCGCGCAGCTTCGGCAGCGACTTCTTGCTGCGCATCAGCGTCGCGATGTGGTCGGTGCGCACCTGCCCGCCCTGCATGCGGCCCTGCGTGCGCGTCGCCGTCTCCCAGTACTCGGCCGTGCCTTCGTTCAACCACGTCGGCGGATTCTCCATGATGCGGTCGAGGAACTGGTGGAAACCCTCGTGCCGGATCGTGCGCACCATGTCCTCGCGCCGTGGCAGATTCCAGATCAAGAGCTGCTTGAGCACCGGCGTGTAGAGCCCGGCCGAGTGCGGCACGGCCTCGCCGAGGATCGCCTTGTTGTATTCCTGGTAGCCGTTCTCGCCCGAGAACAAGAACACGCGGAACCGCGGCAGGCTCTTGTCCTCCTTGATCCACGTCAGCTGCGACATCAGGTTCGCGTACGACGCCTCGAGGATCTGGCACGCATCGAAGCACACCTTGCTGTCGATGTCGGAGACCACTTCGTAGTGCGTGCTGCAGAACGAGAACCGCCGCGGCCAGTTGGGTCCACGCGCGGCCATCGCGAGCATGTGTTCGAGTGCCGCGGTCTCCTTCCACAAACCGTGCTTCGTCTTCGCTTCGCGCACGACGCGCCGCGCGTCGGCGACGCGATTGTGGCGCATCAGCATCACGCAGAGCTGCTCGTGCACGGGCACGTATCCGGGATCGTCGCGCATCGCCGTCTCGAGTTCCGCGATCGCCTCGGCCGGCCGACCCATCGCCTCGAGCGCCCTGGCGCGCAGCAACCGCGCGGGCGTCATCGGTGTTCCGCCGGCGAGCAGCCTGCCGCAGATCGTGTCGGCCGATTCGGGCCGCCCGGCGCGCACGTGCAGCAGCGCTTCGACGAACGAGCGCGCGACCGGGGATGCATCCTGGTCGCCGAGCTTCGCGATCGCAGCCGACGCCTCGACGAGCTTGCCTTCGGCGATCGACTGCATGACCGCTTCGAAGGCGCGGCTGCAGCCGCGCTCGAGGCCCGGCACGTGAGATTCGGTTTTCGTCGGCGTGCGCTTCAGCTCTGGCCGCTCGAACAGCCACGCGGGCAGCTCCTTCTTCGGAACGAACGCCTTGTCGAACTCCTCGCGCTGCTTGCCGAGCTCCTCGTCGATGCGGCTCTGCAGACAGGAGGGCTCGATGCGGCCCTCGAGCACGAGCTGATCGCCCTTGACCTTCCAGATGCCGACCTGACCGAACTCGGCGTTCGTACGTTTGGCCTCGAGGACCGGCTTGTTGTCGAAGAGCATCTTGATGCGGTCGTCGCCGATGCGCAGGACCGCCGTGAACGGCTTGCCCGATCGCGCCGGTGAATCCGCGCGCGCGATGAGCCGCGGCTCGCCCTCGCCGCCGCCCTGCGAGATCGCGGCATCGTGCGAGAAGTCGGCCGAGCCGAAGCTAGCGACGAACCAGCCGTCGCCCATGGGGTCGAGATCGAACGCGACGTCGAGATCGCCCGGATAGCTCTTGCCCGTCGCAGTGATCGTGTAGCCCCCGGCGAACACGAGCGGGTTGACGAGCAACTCGTCCTTCTCGCCCTTCCAGTCGGTGAACGAGTCATCGTACACGACTTTGATCTTCTGAGAGCGTTCGTCGTACGAAGCGATCTTTCCCGTGATCAGCGTCGACAGCTTCGGCACCTTCGCGGCCGCGTAGAACGCACACGTCCGCAAGTCGGAGACGATCGCGTCGCACTGCGCCTGCACGTAGGCCTGGTTGGAATGCGCGCGCAGCAGCTCGAGCAACGCGGTCCGCGCGTCGTTCCACTTCGCCTTCTGTATCTGCGCGTGCACGGCGGCGAGGCCGGTGTCGAACGCGGCCTCTTGGGAAGGTGCCGGCTGGGTAGGAGCCGGCTGGGCCGGGGCCCCCTGGGCGGCAACGGCGACGGGGAGCGCGAACAGACCGATGGCGATTTTCGAGAGCATGGCAGGCGCACCGAAGACGTGGAGCGTGTCTTTTACCGTTGTTCCGCGGCTCCGAGAAGTCAGCAAGGCCGATCGG
>DASRJH010000269.1:0-13246 GCA_035649575.1 Planctomycetota bacterium | reverse complement strand
CACCGGCCGTGCCGCCGATCGACGCGACCGCGCCGACGAGCACCGACACGAACTGCAGACAACGCGCCGCGGCCCAGCCACCTTCGTTGCCGGCCGCCGCGTTGCGCCAGATGTGCGTTGCGAACGCGCTGCCGGCGAGACCGATCTCGCGGCCGACGCGCTCGACGAGGTCGGCGTCGAGGCCGCAGACCGCCGCGACGTGCGCGGGCGTCGCGAACGCGTAGTCTGCGGCGAGGTCGCGCTGGAACGCCGCGAAGTCGCCGCCGCGTTGCTTGGCCTGCTGGTAGGCGCGCCAGTCGACCCAGTCGCGCACGAACGTCCAGTCGGTCAGGTTCTCGCGCAGGATCACGTGCGCGAAGCCGAGCAGCATCAGCGCTTCGGTGCCGGGCCGCGGCGCGAGCCAGTAGTCGCCCATGCTCGCGGTGTTCGACAGCCGGATGTCGCAGACCGCGAGCTTGCCGCCCTTCATCTTGCCGTCGATGATGCGCTGCGCGTGCGGGTTGAAGTAGTGCCCCGTTTCGAGGTGGCTGGAGAGCAGCAGCGTGAACTTCGCGTTCTCGTAGTCGGGCGACGGCCGGTCGTGGCCGCTCCAGAGCGTGTAGCCGAGCCGCGCCGCGGCGCTGCAGACGTTCGTGTGCGAGTTGTGGCCGTCGACGCCCCAGGCCTGCAACACGCGCTCGATGTAGCCGTCGTGGCCGGGGCGGCCGACGTGATACATGACCTCGGTCTTGCGGCCTTCGACGATGGCCTTCCTGATCCGGGCGCCGAGCGTCTGCAGCACCTCGTCCCAGGTCGTGCGTTCGAAGCGGCCGCTGCCGCGCGGACCGACTCGCTTCAGCGGATAGAGGATGCGTTCGGGATCGTGGACCTGGTTGATCGTCGCGGGACCCTTCGCGCAATTGCGGCCGCGCGAGCCCGGGTGGTAGGGGTTGCCCTCGACCTTCTGGATCCGGCCGTCCTGCTTGTCGACGTAGGCGACGAGGCCGCAGGCCGCTTCGCAGTTGAAGCAGATCGTCGGCACCAGCGAGTAGCGCCGCGCCACGCGCCTGGGCCACGCCTTCGCGTCGAGCTCCTCCCAATCATCCCAGCGTTCGGGCGGCGGGAAGGTCTCGAGCGGCGTCGTGCGCAGCGTGGCGTGATCCATTGCGCGCGCGACGATAGGCGCGCGGCGTTCAGTCCACAACGCGGAGAGTCCGCAACCGAAGGTGCCGGTGCGCAGCACCGGCGCCGAGGTGGCGGACGCGTGACGCGGGGTGACTCAGCTCGAGGCGCCGTGCTTGAGCGGAACGTGGTCCTTCAGCTTGTCGAGGTTGGTCTTCTGGCGGCGTGCGTAGAGCTGCCGCAGACCCTTCAGGACATCACCACGCGACACGATGCCGAGCAGATGTCGTTCGCAATCGACGACGGGCAATCGGCGGATCGGACTTTCTCTGAACACCGAGGCGAGTTCGTACAAGTCGGTCGAGGCGCCGACGACGCTGAAGTCGCGGCGCATGTGCTGCGCGACGGTACCCGGTGGCACGTCTTCGTATGTCGCCGCCGCAATGGCGGTCAGGGCGTCGCGCTCGCTGAATATGCCGACGACCTTGCCGCGTTCGACGACGGGTGCGCCGGAGAACCCCCGTTGCAGCAGCTCCTCTACGGCGTCGAGAACCTGCGTTTCCGGGCGGACCACGAAAACACTGCGCTGCATTACGTGCTCGGCCGTGAGCACGGTTCGGCTCGTGTCCATGCCTGGAGGTTACTTCGATTTGCCGCGCGGGGGGATCCCCGGGGCAGCAATCGTCGCGGCTGTTTCTCGGCGGGTCGCGCCGCGATCCGAGCGGTGGCATCGGGGCGCCAGGGAATCGGACGATGGGACGAACGGAACTGCCAAGCCTGGGCGGGGCAACGTTCGCCAGCGGCTCGAGCCGGAGGCCGGCGGCCCGCGGCCGGCCATGTCTGCCTCAGGAAGAGAACGCGCCGCCCCATCGCCTCAGGACAGCGGCGGTAGCTGGCCGGCGCGCACGTAGGCCTGTTCGTAGAGGAAGAGGCCGACCCAGGCCAGCACGGCGCACAACGCGAGCAACACGGGATGCGCCATGCCGCCGTGCACGAGCAGCATGCCGAGCAACGAAGCGGCCGTCGTCGTCGCCATGCCCACGTGGAACGCCGACATCTTCGCGCCTTGGAAGACCGGAATCGCCGGCAACAGGATGGCCGCCATCCTGCTGTTGTGCGTGTCGTGGTGCCCGAAGCGTTCGAGCAGACCGAGCGCGTGGTGCAGCACGGCCATCACCGCGACCGCGATCGCGAGGCTGCCGTCCGGCACGAACGGCAGCAACGCGGCGCCGCCGACGCAGAGCGCCTGCACGAGCAGGTGCGGCAGCAGCACGTTCGTGTGTTGCCACAGATCGCGTCCCTCGCACTGCGCGAACAGGAACGCCGTGTATGCGGCGGCCAGCGAGCCGCCGACGAGGTTCGTCCAACGCATGCCGTCGGCGAAGGCATCGAGACCCAGCACGCGCGCCGCGAGGATCACCGTCGTGATGCCGCCGAATCCGATGAGCACCCAGGCGCCCTTCACGAGCCAGCTGCCGGTGTTCGGCCGCAGCAGGATCGAGAGGAACTGCTTCGGCCGCTTGAGATCGAGCACGAGCAGCACGTTCGTCACCAGCAAGAACAGCAACGCCAGCAGCTCCGGTGCGTAGCTCCGGCCCAGCGGTGACGCGCTGGGCATGAACGCGACGAACGGAGCCCACAACGCGGCGCCGGCCGCGATGCCCTTCGTGACGAGGTAGGCCGAGACCTTGGCGCCCCAGTGCACCTTGTGGTCGACGTCGAGCACGACACGCGCGTCGGGGTGGTAGAACCGCGCCTCGGCCGCCGCAGGCAGCGGCGGCTTTGGCAGCCGCCGGTCGCTCCAGAGATAGAGGTCGGATTCCTGCGCCGTGCCCGGCTCGAGCGAAGCGGCGTGCGCGCCGAGATAGAAGACGTTCGGACCCGTGCCCTGTTCGGGCCGGCGCACGGCGGCACCGGGCACCTCCGCGAGCAGGCGGCTCACACGGCTGTGCGGGTCGTGCAGGTCGCCGCTGATGATGGCCGTTTCGGGGCAGACCACCTCGCAGGCGGGCTGCAGGCCTTGTTCGACTCGGTGCGCGCAGAAGTGACACTTCTCGGCGCCGCCGCTCTCGTCGTTGAGGTAGAGCGCGTCGTAGGGGCAGGCCTGCATGCAGGCCTTGCAGCCGATGCACACGTCCTTGTCGAGGTCGACGATGCCGTCCTTGCGTTTGTGCAGCGCAATGACGGGGCAGATCGTCACACACGGGGCGTCGGTACATTGGTTGCACCGCAGTACCGCGAAGTGGCGCCGCACCGCCGGGAACGCGCCGACCTCCGTGTACTTGACCCAGGTCCGGAAGTCCCCGAGCGGCACCTCGTTCTCGGACTTGCAGGCCACCGTGCAGGCGTGGCAGCCGATGCACCGGCGCTGGTCGATGACGAATCCGTATTGCATGCGGGTGGCCGCGTGGGCGGCCACCATAGCGAGGGCGGTTCCTGGTTCTACAACGGCCGGGCGCGCGGGGCGGGGGGCCGAGCGGGGAGCACGGAATTCCAAGAGGTGGCTTGCATCAGGATGCGCGGCGAGGGATCGTTCGGTGCCTCTGCGACCTCGTCAGGCGCGCTTTGGTTGGTCTGCCCCTTGCTGATCGATCGGGAACCCCTGAGTGGCTCGCGTTCCCCGTTCGTTTGCGCCTGGGGTCTTGCCCCTTTCACCACAGGTGCCTCAAGAGCAAAGGGTGAAGTGATCGTCAGACAGCGATGGGTACGAGACTGTACGTAGGAAACCTCTCCTTCCAGACCACCGAAGATGCCTTGCGCGCCGCGTTCGAAGGCGACGGCCGCAAGGTCACCGACGTGAAGATCATGCTCGACCGGGACACCGGTCGTTCGCGTGGCTTTGCGTTCGTCGAGATGGAAAGCGAGCAAGATGCACAGAGTGCCATCCAGGCGCTCAATGGCCAGGACGTCGATGGGCGTCCGCTGCGCGTGAACGAGGCGCAACCGCGCGCTGAAGGTGGCCGCAGCGGCGGCGGCGGCGGCCGCGGTGGCTTCGGCGGTGGTGGAGGCCGTGGCTTCGGCGGCGGTGGCGGTGGTGGCGGCGGCTACGGCGGCGGCGGTGGTGGTGGCCGCGGCGGCTTTGGTGGCAGTCGCGGCGGTGGCCGCGGTGGAGCCGGAGGTCGTGGTGGTGGCCGCGGCGGTCGCGGCGATGACCACGGTGGCGGCGGTGGCGGCGGTGGCGGCGGCGACGAGTGGTAGTCGCTCGCTAGGCCGGTCTGACTTTCGGTCGCCGTTCTGATCGCCTGGGAAGGCGATCGTTCGCGCTCCGATTCCGCGCTAGCTGGGAGCTTCCGGCGCTGCGTTCCGCGTGTTGCCGGACGCCAGCGTTCGCGCCGCGCCCAAGGAGTTGCTCCACTCCCCGTAGTCGACTCGCGGTTGGCCGGCGTCGGCGACTCGCAGCGGCGCGGCTCGCAGATGGCTACGGGCCGACGACCAGCGTCGCCGCGTCGGCCTACTGGTAGGGGATGTTGGCGTGGTTCACGAGCAGCGTGAGCCCCATGCCTTTCGAGAACAGCACGAAGAACGCGAGCAGGGCGAGGCCCAGCACGAAGCCGACGGCCAGCGGGGCCAGTTCCTTGGGATCGATCAGCTTCTTGGATTCGCTCATGGTGAGTGCGGCAGGCTAGCGTCCTGCATCGGCAACGCGAGGGCTCGCCCGTGATTTCCTCTCACTTCGCGGGATGACCGAGCATCGCGTCGAGCGTGCGCCGCGAGACGGCGTGGTAGCGCGGCCGCGCCTTCTCGTAGATCGCCAGCGCCCGCGTCTTGCCGTCCTCGCTCGCGAGCAGGGCCTCGTAGAGCGGCTTCAAGAACTTGCGGCGGCCGACCGTCATGAGGAACAGGTCGAGCCGCCGGTCGACGGCGTGGTAATCGTTCGCGATCGCGAGCACGAGCCACGCGCACAGGATCTCGCTGTTGCCGCTGCGAGTGAACGCGAACGCCGCGTCGAGCTCGGCGAGCTTCTCCTTGCCGGGTTTGCCGAGGCCGCCGAGCAAGCGCAGCCACTGCTGCGTGACCCAGCCGGCGGTCGCGAGTTTCGCGGGCGCTTTGCCGTCGCGCCACGCCGCGAGCTGCGCGTCGACCGCCGCGAACAGCGCGCTGTCGGGCACCGGTGCGTCCCCGGGCAGGCCGCTGCCGGTGATCCACTGTGCGACGTCGACCTGCTTGCTGCGGTCAGGATCCTGCGCGAGCAGCTCCTTCTGCAGGAACTCGACGAACGTGTTCGTGGTCACGCTCTGGAACGCGTGCTGGTCGAACCACGCCTTCAGGAACGCGTCGACGCGTGTGCGGCCGAACACCTGCTCGAGCCGGCGCAGGAACGCCGCGCCCTTCTGGTAGGGCACGCCGGTCATGCCGTCGTCGGGGTTGCGGCCCGTGAGGTCGATGTGCAGCTTCTGGTCCGCGGCCGGCAGCGTCTTCATCTCCTCGGACAGCTCCTGCATTCCGAGGTTGACCTCCATCGCCGCGCGGTCCACGCCGTAGATCTGCTCCATGATGCGCGACTCGAGGTAGACGGTGAACCCTTCGTTGAGCCAGAAGTCGCGCCACGTCGCGTTCGTGACGAGGTTGCCCGACCAGCTGTGCGAGAGCTCGTGCGCGACCAGCGCAACGAGCGACTTGTCGCCGGCGAGCACCGTCGGCGTCGCGAACGTCAAGCAGGGATTCTCCATGCCGCCGAACGGGAAGCTCGGCGGCAGCACGAGCACGTCGTAGCGGCCCCAGCGGTAGGGGCCGAACAGCTGCTCGCACGCCTGCACCATCTTCTCCATGTCGGAGAATTCGCCCGCGGCGAGGTCGATCACCGCGGGCTCGGCCCACACCGCGCAGCGTGGACTGATGTCGCGCGACACGAGGTCGCCGCACGCGAGCGCGATCAGATACGGCGGCACGGGCTTTGGCATCGCGAACGTGTACGTGCCGTCGGCGTCGGGACCGCGGCGCTCCATGGCGCTCATGACCGGCGTCGTTCCCGCCCTGACCTTCGCGTTCCACGTCACGCGCACGGCAGGTGAGTCCTGCAGCGGGATCCACGAGCGCGTCAAGATCGCCTGACCCTGCGTGAACATGAACGGCTTCTTGCCGCCGCCCGTCTGCTCGGGAGCGAGCCACTGGATTGCGTCGCCTTCGTCGCGCGTCGTGAAGCCGATCGTGACCTTCGTCGTGGTCGGCCGCAGCGAGATCACGAGCGGCGTCCCGAGGATGTCGTCGTGCTTGCCGAACGCGAACGCCAGTGCCCCGTCCTGGTCGCCAACCCCGTCGATCGTCAGCGCGTGCGTGTCGACGACGAACGGGGCGGCCGGATCACGCCGTTCGAGGGTGTGCGTGGCCAAACCCTGCAGCGAGTGCAGCCAACCGCGGGCCCCGAGGTGCTCGGTTTCGACCTGCTGCACGACGAGCGACAACTCGACGTGCGTCGAACGGACCTGCTCGGGCTTCGCGAAGCTGTGCGGGTCGCTGCCGACCCGGACGACGTCGCCTTCGCGGATCGCTGGCGTGGTTTCTGTGGGGGACGCGCACGCGGCGAGCGCGAACAGCAGCGGGGCGGAGCGCATACGGGGGTTGTAGCGGCCCGACGTGACCTCCGCACGCGCGGCAAGCGGGCCTCCGCACGCGCGACAACACAGCGGCAACTTGCCCCTGCCGCCGAACCTCGCAATGATCTTCGCCCCGACCATGTCCACCGCCAAGATCCAGCTCACCCTCCCCGACGGCTCCGTGCGCGAATACGCGGCGGGCACGACGGGTCTCCAGGTCGCCGAGTCGATCGGCAAGGGGCTCGCGAAGGCGGCGGCCGGCATCGAGCTCGACGGCCAGGTGCAAAGCCTGCAGCTGCCGATCGCGAAGTCCGCGTCGATCAAGATCCTCACGCGCGACACCAAGGCGGGTCTCGAGGTGCTGCGCCACTCGGCGGCCCACGTGCTCGCCGACGCCGTGAAACGCATCCGCCCCAAGGCCAAGCTCTGGAAGGGTCCTCCCGTCGACGACCCGCGCTACGGCTTCTACTACGACATCGACTTCGGCAACGAGCCGATCACGCACGACGACCTGCCGAAGCTCGAAAAGCTGATGCAGGAGATCATCGAGAAGGACGTGCCGTTCGTGTTCGAGTCGATGGCGCACGACGAGGCGCGCGCGCTGATGAAGAAGCACGGCGAAGACTACAAGGTCGCGACGATCGACAAGCTCCCGGCCAGCGAGCCGATCACGTTCTATCGCTCGGGCGAGTTCGTCGACATGTGCCGCGGACCGCACGTGCCGAGCACCGGCAAGATCGGTCCGGGCGTCGCCGTGCTCGCGCTGGCCGGCGCCTACTTCGGCAACGACGCCGACAACAAGATGCTGACGCGCATCTACGGCCACGCCTTCCCCGACAAGAAGGCGATGGACGTGCACCGCCACAACCTCGAAGAAGCGCAGAAACGCGACCACCGGCGGCTCGGCATCGACCTCGACCTGTTCTCGACGATGGGCGACCTCGGCGCCGGTCTCGTGCTGTGGCATCCGAAGGGCGGCTTCGTGCGCCACAAGGTCGAGGAGTTCTGGCGCCAGGAGCACCTGCGCGGCGGCTACGACATCGTCTACTCGCCGCACATCGCCAAAGCGGACCTCTGGCAGATCTCGGGCCACCTCGATTTCTACAAGGACTCGATGTACTCGGGCATGGACATCGACGGCGCCGAGTACCGGCTCAAGCCGATGAACTGCCCGTTCCACATCCAGATCTACAAGAGCAAGCGGCGCAGCTACCGCGAGCTGCCGTTCCGTTGGGCCGAGCTCGGCACCGTCTACCGCTACGAGAACCAGGGTTCGCTGCACGGCCTCTTGCGCGTGCGCGGCTTCACGCAGGACGACGCGCACCTGTTCTTGACCGAGGACCAGGTCGAGGCCGAGATCGAGCGCTGCCTGCACTTCGTGATCTCGATGCTCAAGAGCTTCGGCTTCTCCGAGTACGCGCTGAACCTCAGCACGCGGCCGCAAAAGAGCGTCGGCAGCGACGCGAGTTGGGCGAAGGCGACCGCGGCGCTGAAGGCCGCGATCGAATCGGTCGGGCTGCCCTACGAGGTCGACGTCGGCGGCGGCGCGTTCTACGGACCGAAGATCGACGTCAAGATCAAGGACGTGCTGGGCCGCACCTGGCAGTGCTCGACGATCCAGTGCGACTTCAACCTGCCCGAGCGCTTCGACATGACCTACGTCGACGCGGCCGGCAACAAGGCGCGGCCCGTGATGGTGCACAGAGCACTGCTCGGTTCGCTCGAGCGGTTCTTCGGCGTGCTCATCGAACACCACGGCGGCGCGTTCCCGGTCTGGCTCGCGCCAGTGCAGGCGGTGCTGCTGGCCGTCGGCGAACGCCATGTCGAGGCGGTGCAGAAGATGAGCCGCGAGCTCAGAGAGAGAGGCGCGCGCGTCGAGGCCGACGACAGCAACGAGAAGATCGGCCAGAAGATCCGGCATCACCTCTACACGGAGAAGGTGCCGTTCATCGCGGTCGTCGGCGACCAGGAGCTCGGCAACGGCTCGGTCGCGGTGCGTTCGCGCACCGACGGCGATGTCGGCGTCATGCCACTCGCCGCGTTCGGCGATCTGCTCGCGAAGCTGACCACCGAACGCAGATAGTCGTCATCGCCGCTACTTCGGCTTGCGGTGGCCGGGCTCCTCGGGGTCGTGATAGCAGAGGATCGCGCCGTTGCGCTGGCCCCAGCTGCCGTTCGAGAACTCGACGCGGCCGAGTCCTTTCCAGTAGTAGACGACGCGCACCGTGTCCTTGCCCGAGAAGTTGAACGGCCGGAACTGCTTGCCCGTGATGTGCGAGTCGGACGACGTCTGGTTCCCTAGGATCGCCGTGACCTCGCCCTCGCTCATGCCGAGCGTGACCTTGCGCAGCGGCGAGTCGGCGGGCACGTTCGCGTGCATCTGCTCGCGCAGGCGTGCCTCGTACTCGGCCTGCTTCGCTTCGCGCGCGGCCTGTTTCTCTTCGGCGGACCTGCAAGCGAACGCGGGTAGCAACAAGACGAGCAGGACGAGGTGTCGGTACTTCATCATGGGGGACAACATCGGCATGCGGGCCGGCGCAGATGGTATCGGCCCTACCTGACGATCTGCCATGAGGGGTTCACGCACAGAAAGGGCGTTGGTGCGGCCGCAGCTGGACGCTAGTCTTCCGGGCGTTGCGGCGGTTCGCCGCTGCCTCCCCTTGCTACCACGACCATGCTCACCAAATCGATTCTCTCTGTTTGCCTGGGGCTGCTCGCTGCCAACGCATCCGCACAGTGCTCGACGCTGACCATCACCGGCACGGGTGCGCCCGGCACGTCGCTCACGTTCGACCTGAATGGAACGGACGTCCACGCATTTGCGCTGCTCGCTGTCGGCGAGACGCAGGGCACGACCACGATTCAGCTGGGACCGTTGGGTTCCCTGACGCTCGGACTGGCGACTCCGTTCATTCCGGTGCCGCTCGGTTTCACCAACGCCAGCGGCGACATCTCGCGCACGATCAACATCCCGAGCAGCGCGACGTATGGCTTTGACTTGTTCGGCCAGGGGGTGACCGCGGCGTACAGCTTCTCGCCGACGCCACCGCACTTCAGCGTCACGTTCTGTGCTTCGAACGTGGTCGGCTTCCACGTCGGCGTCTAGTTCTGGCCGCTGGCGGGCAATGCCCCGCGATTGCGAGGCAGCGCGGGCTTGGCGAAAGCTGGGCTCGCGCGCTTGTTTCCGGGCCGACGTTCTTGGCACGAAGGGGACCACGGCACGTGCGCCGTTTGGCCGATGGCAACGAACGATCCGAGCCGCGCAGCGTCCCTGTGCGTACAGTGCCCGGGTACCCCGCTCCAAGTGGCCCGAGGCCGCAGGCTCACCACGAGACTGGCGGCAGGCTCGTCGGTACTTGTTGGTGCGTGCAGAACGGGGCGCGTGGTAATCTGCCCGAGCCTGCTCCCCGCGCGGCGTGTTGCCGCCACATCCTTCACCTCGACTCAACACCATGCTTACCAAATCGCTCATCGCGACCTGTCTCGGACTGCTCGCTGCCACCGCCTCCGCACAATCGTGTGCAACGTTGACCGTTGCCGGCACTGGTGCGCCGGGCACGTCGCTCACGTTCAACTTCGATGGACAAGCGAGCGGCGCGTTCGCGTTCCTCGCCGTCGGTGCAACCCAGGGCACGACGTCCATCCCCTTCGGGCCGCTCGGCACTCTCACGCTGGGACTCGACGCCCCGTTCCTCTCCTTGCCGCTCGGAATGACCAACGCGAGCGGCGATGTGTCGCTGTCGGTTCCGGTGCCGAACGGCTTCCCGGCCAGCCTCGACCTGTTCGCCCAGGGTGTCACCGCTGAGTTGACCTTCACGCCCCCGAGCCCGCCGACGCCCCCGACCATCGGCTTGACGTTCTGCACTTCGAACGTGGCCGGCTTCCACATCGGCGCCTAGCCGAACCTGGCGATTGCGCGGCCAGCTTCGGGCCGCGCCCTGCGATCGGGCCTGGCTTGGCCTCGACCCGGCGCTGCCTTGCCCCCCGCGGCGTCGCTTCCGGGCGGCCCGCGGTTGCGGACGAGCGGCTGGGCAACTACCCTTCCCGCCCCCGCGGCGCGCCGCCGCTCGCCCCTGCCCCGCAACCCTACGAGGAGCCCGTACCACGTGATGCTGATGTCGAAGAGGATTCATGTCTGGAAGGCCTGACTCGCGCCGCCCCATTTCCCAAGACCGCGGCCCGCGCATCAACCACCAGATCCGCATCCGCCAGGTCCGCGTCATCGATGAGGAGAACAAGCAGCTCGGCATCATGGAGACCGCCGACGCTCTGGCGCTGGCCCTGCACAAGCAACTCGATCTCGTCGAGATCGCCCCGAACCAGCGGCCCCCGGTGTGCCGCATCATGGACTTCGGGAAGTACAAGTACGAGGAGAAGAAGAAGGAACAGGCCAGCCGTCGCAAACAGCACCAGGTCCAGATCAAGGAGCTGCGCGTGCGGCCGGCGACCGGACAGCACGACCTCGAGGTCAAGATGAAGCAGGCGCGCCAGTTCCTGGCCGATGGCGACAAGGTGCTCGTGTGCTGCCTGTTCCGCGGCCGTCAGATGGCTCACAAGGAAGTGGGTGAACAGGTCGTCCGTGAAGTCGTGAAGCTGCTCGCCGATGTGGCGAAGGTGGAATCAGGTCTGCGCATGGAGGGGCGCCGCATGGTCCTCCTGCTCAGCAAGAAATAGCGGCGCTTGGCACAGGAGGATCGCAGGTGAACGCGCCTCTCTCCGTCGGTATCACGCTGATCGTTGCGTTTGTCAGCGGGCTTGCCACCTGGAAGCAGGACCCCGCGACCCCCGTTACCGCCGGCATCGCGCGTGCCGCGCGCGGCTTCCTCGACTCGCTGCCGCCGGCGTTGCGATCGTCGGCCCAACGGGCTCTCGACGACCCCGAGCTGACGCGATGGAACTTCGTGCCGGGTCGGTATCCGGGGGTCGAGATCGGTGCGCTCGATGCGCCCCAGAGAGCCAAGGCACACGAACTGCTGCGCGCGATGCTCAGTGTGCGCGGCTACGAGAAGACCATGGCGATCGTCGCGCTCGAGAACGTGCTGCGCGACCTCGCGACCGAACAGGGCCAGGACGGGAGCCACCGCGACCCCGATCGATACAGCTTGCTGGTCTGCGGCGAGCCCGAGGCTCTCGGCACCTGGTGCGCGCGTTTCCAGGGGCACCATGTCTCGCTGCGCATCGCGGTGCAGAAGGGACAGATCACCGCGCACACGCCGCAGTTCCTCGGCAGCCATCCGCACGAGCAGCGCAGTGGTCCCACCGCGCCGCGGCGCATTCTCGGCGCGGAGGAGGACCTCGCGCGCGCGTTCCTGTTGCTGCTCGACGAGACGCAGCTCGCCCGCGCGGTCATCAGCAAGGACGCGCCGGCCGACGTGCTGCTCGGGCCCGGAAAGGACCCGCAGTCCCTGGGCGAGCGGCGCGGGCTGCCGTGGTCGCAGCTGAACGAGACGCAGCGCGGCGTGTTGTGGCGTCTCGTCGAAGAGTATGCCCGCGTGTGGCGCGGCGAGCTCGCCGAAGCTGAGCTGGCGCGCATCAAGGGCGATCAGCTCGACGTGTTGTCGTTCGCGTGGGCGGGTGGCTTCGAACGCGGTCAGGGTCACTACTACCGCATCCACGGCGTGCACTTCGCGATCGAGTACGACAACACGCAGAACAACGCGAACCACGTGCACACGCTCTGGCGCGACTTCGAGCACGACTTCGGCGGCGACGCGCTGCGCACGCACCTCGAGCAGCAGCACGGGCGCAAGTGACGTCGTTCGCGGTCTCGCAGAAGCGCAGAGGCTCACGTCAGGTTTTCAGGCAAGCCTCGCGTTGGGCAGGAGGGTGCGATTCTGGTACGCTGCTTTCGACAGGTCTTGTCCCGTATGAATCACGAACTCGAGCAGAGGATTCGAAGTGCGGCCAAGCGGCTAAGGGAGCGTGGCGCCAAGGAAGTCTACCTCTTCGGTTCGGCGGTGACCGGTCAGCTCCGAGACGACTCCGATGTGGACCTGGGTGTGATTGGACTGCCTGCGACTTTGTTCTTCCGCGCGATGGCGGAGGCTACGCGGATCGTTGGTCGCCCGGTGGACCTTCTTGCCCTCGATCGTGGCGACGACATCGCAAACAGTCTTCTGCGCTCAGGGGAGCTCCAACGTGTCGGGTGACCTGCGCGAGCGATTCGCACAACGTATGACGCGATTGCGGGGCAACCTCGACGGCATTGCCGCCGTCTTTGCCAGCACACCTGACCGGGCGAAACCCGGACCCGGTGCGCTGCCCGCGTTTGCATGGCTCCTCGAGGCTTCCTACTCCGACATCGAGGAGGTCTTCAAGTCCTTGGTCCGTTCCTGCGGCGACGAAGTTCCCAATTCACTGAATTGGCACCGCGAACTTCTCGATGCGGTATCGCAACCAACTCCGAAGCGCGCAGCTGCGGTGACGACGGGACTGAAGGTGGAACTCGAGGACTACCTACAGTTCCGCCATTTCGCGCGCTACTCGACGTTCTTGGTGCTCGATTGGGCACAGATGAAGCCGTTGGTCGACGGCCTCCCGCGAGTGGTCGAGCGATTCCGCGTGGAGATGGAGCAGTTTCTCGCGGCCCACTTGCCATGACGCGCTACAGG
>DASRJH010000268.1:0-8871 GCA_035649575.1 Planctomycetota bacterium | reverse complement strand
TCGATGCGCCGGGCAGGTGCTCGAGAAAGAAGCGACCCTGCTCGTCGGTGGTGGCCCTGTGCTCGCGCCCGCCCGGACCGCCGCCTGGGCCACCGCCACCACCAGCGCGGCCGCCACCGCCGCCATCCGGGCCGGTTCGGGCACCACCGCCCGGGTTGCGGTTGCGATTCTCGCTCCGCATCACGACCGTTGCCTTGGCGATCGGTTGGCCCTGCGCCGACTTGACATAGCCTGTGATCTCGTAGCCCGGACCGAGACGGATGTCGTCGATTTCGGCGAGCTGCTCTTCTTCGATGACGAACTTCTCTGAGCGGCCTTCGGTGTGCCTCTTCGCAACCGCGTTCGCGCTCCAATCGCCATTGGGCACGTTGACGCAGCGGAAGTAGCCGTTGGCGTCGGTGGTGGCACCGGCCAGCAGGCGCTCGCGGGCGAAGCGCAGCTGGTTGCCGTTCTCGGGATTCAACTGCAGCTCCGCGGCGGCAATCCCGTTGCCGTCGAGATCGGTGACCCGTCCGCGCAACTCGCCTCCCTGATTCAGTACGAGCTCGCCGAGATCGACTTCGCTGCCGACATCGCCGATGTCCTTCTCGAAGTGGCCCAGCGCATGCGTCCGGTGCAGGACCTGGAGCGTGACCTGGAGATTGCGGAAGGTCTGGCCCTGGAAAGCGAATCGCCCTTCGCGATCGGTCATCACGGGTTCGGGGACGCGACGCTGGCGGTTCTGCTGGCCACCGCGTTGACCGCCGCGACCGAAGTCGAGCCAGACGCGGGCCTCTGCGACGGGCTGGGTGAACTTGTCGACGACACGGCCTCGCAGAATGACCGCGACGCGTTGTTCGCCGCCATCGCGCGCGCCCTCGGGATCGACAGGGGTTCGCTCGAGATCACTAGCCTCGGGAAGCGGTGTGCCCGCTGCCTCGGGTGCTTCGGGAACATCGACTTCGTCTGCCGCCGTCCATATGCCGACCGGCGTCTCGGGTTCCCCCAGGGACCGCTGCACGACGAGGCCTCCCGCACCGAGCAGGAAGAGAGCACCAACCAAGAGGATGACCGTTTGCTTCTGCATGCAAGAGTGGGGGAACCCGAGGCTCGAGACAAGAGGCCGCCATTACGGAGTCTGGCGCCTAAGTTCGACAGTGGGGTGCTGTAACGACTATGCACCCTGCAGCGAATGCGGGCCCGATTCCGCGGCCGCCGCCGCTGCGAGCCAGGTGCGGACGAAGCCGTTCATCGGTCTGGCGAACCGATCGGATCGAGATCAGGGCTTGTCACGGCTGGGGCAGAGGCGCAAAACCTGCGCCTTGGTTTGACGGTTGCCTCTCACCTCTCCTCTCTGCCTGTCATGAGTTCGTCCCTGCTGGTAGAAGCCAAGCGGCAAGCCGCGAGCACAGGTCTCAACCTGTTCGGCATCGTCGATGCAGAACGCTTCGATGCGTGGCAGCCGCTCGAACAGCGCACGACGACGATGCTGCCCGACTGCGGCACGATCATCGTGCTCGGCAGCGGGGGGCGGGCCCACCCGCGGAACTTCTCGCACCCGGATGCGCGCATCGTGCATGGGATGTCGCCCCAGGATCTCATCGCCTTCGAGCGCGCTGCCGCGCAAGGACTGGCAGCCATGTTGCACTGTCGGTCGGTTCGTTGCCGGCTCGTCGAGCCTGTTGCCGGCCAGCGGTTGAACTTCGTGCGCCTCGCGGAGGCTGCCGGGTTCGGCACGGTGTCTCCTGTTTCGGGGCTGCTGCTGCACCCGGAGTTCGGTCCGTGGGTCAGCGTGCGCGCCGCGCTTCTGCTCGACGGACGTCCGTTCGGGCCCGTGACGGATGCGTCGATCACGGACCTCTTCCAGCCGTGTTGCAACTGTGCCAGGCCATGCCTGACGGCGTGCCCCGTTTCGGTCCACGATGGCCTTGGCAACCAGAACCTCGCGCGTTGTGCCGAGCATCGACATCAGGGCGGCTGTGTCTCCGGATGCAGCTCCCGCCGCGCGTGCCCCGTCGGCGCGGAGCATCGCGATCAAATCGGTCCCGACGTGCACCGATACACGGATGGCATCGTGGCGACGCAGCGCGCGCTCGGCTCGGGCGTCTGGCGCTTGGTGCCGCGGTTCCTGCGCGGCATGCGGTGAGAGGCGGCGGACCGACGAGATCGCACCGCGACTGCAGCCGTGGCATGCTGAACGGGTGCCCCGACCACCGCATCGGATCGTGAGTCTCGTGCCGAGCACGACGGAGAGCGTATGCGAACTCGGCGCGGCAAACCGGCTCGTCGCCTGCACGCGTTATTGCACTGAGCCAGCCGCGCAGCTGGCAACAGTGGCGCGCGTCGGTGGCACCAAGAACCCTTCGCGCGAGCAGATCATGCGCCACGAACCCGACCTCGTGCTCTGCAACGCCGAGGAGAATCGGCTCGAGGACATCGAGTGGTTGCAGAGTCGGGTGCCGGTGTTCGTGCAGACGCCGCGCACCGTGATCGAGGCCGCCGCCGACCTGCGCGCGCTCGCGGCAAGACTGGATCTGCGCGAGGCTGTCGGGCACTGGCTGCTGCGGATCGAGGCCGAGTTCGCGGACGCTGCCATCAGTCGGCGGCAAGGGCCGATGCGAGTGTTCTACGCGATCTGGCGCAAGCCTTGGATGAGCATCAATCGCGACACTTACATCCACGACGTATTGCGGATCGTCGGGGCCACGAACGTGTGCGCGCACCTCGAGAGTCGTTATCCCGAAGTGTCCCTCGAATCCGTCGTCGCCCAGGGCATCGACCTCGTGCTGTTGCCGAGCGAACCATGGGAGTTCGATGCCGGGCAACTCGAGGAACTGCGAAGATCACGCGCGTTCGGCGCAGTGCGACTCGAACTCTGCGATGGGCGCGATTACTGCTGGCACGGCGTGCGCATGGCCACTGGCCTCCGCCGGGCCCTCGCCTCGATGGGCCGCGTGCGCGCTAGACTGCGGGTCCAATGACCTGCCTCGCCGTGTGCTTGGTAACGCTGGCGTGGCTGCCGCAAGGCAAGCCAGACGAAGTTGTGTTCGTCGGCGACGCCAGCGGTGCGAGATGACGGCCCGCGGTCGGCCGCTGTCATTCAGTTTCCGACGCGATGATCGAACGCTGGGGCGGCAAGGCGTTCCTGCTCTTCTATCTGGTGTTTCCGCCGGCAGGCCAGAACAACACTTTCTTCGTCGATCGCGACTTCAAGATGCAGTTGACCCTCGCGAAGGCAGCAGCGGACAGCAAGAGGAAGTGATGCGCGTTTGTGCGGAGACGAGACGCGGTCAGCCAACGTTCTGCTTGTGGTCCGGGGTAATGCAAGGGACGATGCGGCGATGGACCTAAGCAAGAAGCCTCCGATAGGGGGTCTACTTCTGATCGCGGGGATCGTCACACTCGTCGTCACGCTCGTGCGGCTGGTGGGCGAGTGGAAGGGTTGGGACGCGAGCATGTTCAGTGCCGAAGCCGGAGGCAGATCCTGGTTCGGCATCATCTGGCTCGTTCCGGTCTTCGGGATCTTGTTCGGCCGCCGTCTGGCCAAGGGCACCACGCCGCCATTCGTGACGAGCTTCTTCGTGCCGATGTTCGCGGCAGTGGGGCTCTTCTTCGCCGTGGTCTACTGCGGCAACCAGCTCAAGGACGAGAGTCTGCGCGAGAAAGTGCAGTACGTGTACTACGCCGGACCCATCGTGGCTCTGTTGGGTCTGCTCGCATGGCCGCGAGCCTTCATGACGTTCCTCTACTATGGGTTGCTGGCGCGAGTGCCCGTGCTTGTCGTGCAGTATCTGGACATCAACAGGGGCTGGCAGACCCACTACGGCAAGATGCTGCCCGGGATGCCGGGCAGCATGAGTGCCGAGGAGAAGCTCTTGCACCTGACGCTCGCCCAGGTTGGCTTCTGGTTGCCGTTCACGATCCTGCTCGGCGGCGGCATGGCCGCGCTCGGGGCAGCCACGGTCAAGAAGGCGTAATGCGCCGTCACGGAGACGACGCGGGGCCGCCCGATGATGTGCCGGCCGCGGCACGCTCTCGACAGCGGCGGCGGCGGGCGTCCAGGTCGTGGGAGTGTGCCAGCGACTGTCTGACCGCTCGCCGCTGCAGCCACCAGAACACGACGACCATCGACGTCGCCGCGAGAGCGAGCCAGATGCCGAGCTGCCGCATCGTCTTGTCGACGTCGAGTTGGTAGAGATCGAGGTCGGCCGCGACGAACAGCGGAACGCGATGGCGGTCGCCGTTCTGAGCCTCGTAGGCGAACCATCGGTAGTAGAAGCCGCGGACCTCGAGTTGGGCCCGCAGCGGAAGATCTCGCACGCGCTTGGGCACCCAGATCGGGACCAGTCGGCCACCGAACTCGCGCACCTGCACCCAGACCACGGTCCAGGATTTGATACCGGCCGGGTTGGACGGTGCGGTGACCGTGGAGCGCCGGATCAACGTGCCGAAGACGCGCATCGGGGAGCCGCGCGCGACCCTGTTGTCGACGAGTGCGCGGTGGGTGTCGTTGGCGTTGAGCGCGTCGATGCGGCGCCAGTCCGCGAGCGTACGCTGGCTGCTCGTGTCGCGAACGAAGGCGCCGAGGTGCCACAGGGCTTCGGTCTGGTCTTCTTCGATCGTGTGCCACGTCTTGTCTCCGGGCTGGAAGCTCGAATCCTCGACCTTGTCCAGGATCGCAGGGTCGAGCCGCAGCACGGGGCCCCAGTCTTCGTAGTCGCGCTGGATCTCGCGGCCCACCAGCAGGGGGGCCTTCGAGCTGGGCTGCCCGTAGGTCGTGTCGCGCAGCTTGAGGAAGAACCCCTCGATGCGCACCCACGAGCCGCGCTGGATCGCGCTGTCGGGCGGCAGCGAGAAAGTTGCCATCACGCGGTCCCCGTCCGGCAGTCCGATGGTCGCTTCGTAGATCGCATAGCCGCGGATGGGGTGGCCCTCGCGTGGCCCCGTGAGATCCTCGAGCACACCCTCGTAGAAGAGCCATCGACCGCGCAGCGCGTTCGTGCTCTCGCGCAGTTCGCTCACTGCCAGAGGTTGCTCGGGCATGCCCAGCGCCGCGGCGACGGTCGGGCCCACGTCGATCGCGAGCGTCAGCAGGTGGCGCAGCGGCTCCGCCTCGAGCAACAGTCGTTGTTCGCGCGTGGCGTCCGAGGCACCGGCCAGGATCTTCGCATCGACCTTCGGCACCGCGACCGTGGATTCCACCGGCGACGCGGCCTCGACTGCCGGCGGCGCCGACGGCTGCCAGACCAGCGTGGCGTAGGCCAGCACGGCGGCGCATACGCCCAGGAACGCAAACCGGATGGCTCGTGGAACGGATGGCAGCAGCCAGGCACGAGTGGGGGCGGACATCAGCACACCGAGGATACAGGGGCTGGGGATAACGGGGCTGGCCGAGGACCGGTTTGCCCGAGTTGCAACGCTGCGCCCCTGGCTGGCGGCTGCAGGTGCCGCGTCAGTTCTCGGGGCGGTCGTAGAGGCCGCCGAGGTTGAAGTTGGCGATGTCCGAGCGGTCGACGATGGTGGCGGCGTTCACGCCGAGCGTGATCGCAATGACCTCGGCGATCTCGTCGCTCGTCGCGCCCTCCTTCTTGGCCTTCTTGAGGTGACCCTCGAGGCAGCCCTTGCAACCGGACGTCAGCGAGGCGGCGATCGCGATGAATTCCTTGGTCTTGAGGTCGATCTTCGACTTGCCGTAGGTCGCCTTGTAGAAGCCCATGTAGAGGCTCTTCAGGTCCGGTGTCAGCAGGGCGTAGCTGCGCATGGCCGAGCTCGGGACGCGGCCGTCGGCCAACAGTTCACCGGCAAGGTTGTTGTTCGAATCGTCGCTCATGGGGGCTCTGCGGAGGGGCTCGGCGTCGAGGCGGTTCGGGCGCCAAACGAAGCGGCCGATATACGGCCCGACACCCGAAAAGGCTGCGGATTATTGCAGGCCCAGCTGCAGTCGCACCAGGGCCTCCCGGTCGGCCGGGAGCTCCAGGATCTGGAAAGCTGCCTCGAACGGCAGCCACTGGACTTCGCCGATCATGGGGCCCGGAGTCAGCCGCTGCACGGGTTCACTGGGCGTGCCGGCCTGCCACGCGTAGGGCCACTCGACGACGCCCATATCGCCGAACAGCTCCTTCTGGGGTTGCAGCAACTCGATCAGATGCACGGGTCGCAACAGCCCTGTCCCGGCCTTGACTTCGCGGTGGATGGCATCCTCGAGCTTCTCACCGGGGATCACAGGGCCGACGATGGGACCGAGAGGCCATTCCTGGCGCGGCTTGTGCCGCAGCAGCAGGTACTCGACGCGCCGGTCGAGGACCGAGAACACGAAGACCCGCACCTGATGCTCGAGGCGGAACATGCCAGAAGTCGGCTACCGGCTGCACCGGGCCGGGTGGTCTGGCGCAGCAGATGCCTGTCCTAGTCCAGTACATCGGCCGGGATGCGCATGCAGCCCGCGTGCCGGCCGGAATTATCTCGGCCGTCCCGTGACGCGAGACCCTCGAGGATTCTTCAACGCGGACTCTTCTTCGGCTCCTTGTCGCCCTTGGCATCGCCCTTGTCGCTCGCGGCTTCCTTGCCAGACTTGCCATCCTTTTCCGCGAACATCTGCCCGACGACGGCGAACGAGTACGGCAGCGTCTGGTCCTGGAAGCCGGCACCCCACGAGTGGCCGCCCCCCTCGATGAGGCGCCACGTATGCTCGATGCCCTTCTTGGTCAGGGCTTCGTCGAGCAGCTTGTTGCCGGCGGCAAAGCCGTGCTGATCGGCGGTGCCCGCGTCGAAGTAGATGCGCAGGCGGTGCAGGCTCTTCGGATCCAGCGTCGCCGCGATGCACAGCGGATTGGCCTTCTGCCATGGTTCCTTCTGGATCGGATTGCCGAACACTTCCTCGAGTCCGAGCCGGCCGGCCATGCTCTTGACGCGTTCCGGCAGCTGCTCGGGGTCTTCGGCGAACACGGCTGAGCTGTGGGCGCCGACGGCGCCGAACAGGTCGGGCTTGGTCATCGCGATGCGCAGCGCGGCCATGCCGCCGAGGCTGACACCCATGAGTGCCCTCTGCTCGCGCCCTTCGCTGACGCGGTAGTTCTTGGTCAGGTGCGTGAGCAGGTCCTCGGTGATGAGGTCCTCCCAGCGCTCCTCCTTGCGGTTCACGTACATCGCCGTGCGGCCACCATTGGCCGTGACAAACACGCACGGTGGCAGTTTGCCGTCGCTGACTGCCTTGTCGAGTTCTACAGCGCCGCCGCGCGTGGGGAAGCGCATGTGGTCTTCCCACAGCCCGTGCAGCCAGATGACGAGCGGCCACTTGGTGTCCTTGTTCGCTGCGTCGTCGTAGCCCTTCGGCAAGAAGAGGCCGAACGGTACAGGGTGGCCAACCGCGGTGCTCTGGAGGGACTTCTCCTCGAACGTGAAGTTCTTCAGCTCCGGGACCTGTCCTCTGCCGCGGTCGGAGCGTTGCCGGTCGGGATTCTGCGCCGCGAGCGTGGCGGCAGCCGCGAGCGGGAGGACGACGAACAGGAGACGGGCGCGCATGCGATACCTCTCGGACTTGGGGAGCGGTAGTGTTGCGGTTGTGGAGGCGATCGCCCAGGGGGCGGTCGAAAAACTGCTTGGATCCTGCTGCCGAACGCCTCTCCCCGCTGCTGTCGCAGCTCGTCAACTACGAGCGCACGCGGCCCGATCGGCGGCTGTGGGACCTCGCGACGATGCAGCGCCTGCTCGCGCGGCCGGGCGCGATATCCGCGCCGCGACCCGCGGTGCAGGTCGGCGGCAGCAAGGGCAAGGGCACGACGTGTGCGGCGCTCGCTGGTCTCGTGCAAGCGAGCGGCGGCCGCGCCGGCGTCTACAGCTCACCGCACGTGACGACGTTGTGCGAGCGCATCCGCGTCGGTGGCGCCGACATCGAGATCGCGGTGCTCGAGCGCATCCTGCGCGAACTGCTCGCGGTGCCCGGGGAGCGCGCGCCGACCTTCTTCGAGGCGATGACGCTCGCCGCCGCCGAGCACTTCGCCAAAGCACGCGTCGATCTCGCGATCTGGGAGGTCGGGCTCGGCGGACGCTTCGACGCGACGACGGCGCTGCCGGTCGACGCGAGCATCGTCACCACGATCGAGCTCGAACACACGGACGTGCTCGGCGACACGATCGCCGCGATCGCCGGCGAAAAGGCGCCCGTGATCCGCCCCGGCGGCGTCGGCTTCACCGGCACGACGGGCGAGGCGCTGGCCGTGATCCGCGCGCACGCGGCCGCGGTCGGCGCGCGGCTGTTCGCGCTCGGCGAGCACTTCGGACTGCGCGACGTCGTGTGGTCGCCGGCCGGCGCGCGCGGCCGGTTGTGGCTGCCCGACGGCCGCGAGTTGCCGTTCGCGCTGCCCGACGCCGCGGCGTTCGAACTGCCGGCGCTCGCGCTCTCCGCCGCCGCCTTCGCGCACCTGCTGCCGAACCGGGCACTGGTGCTCGACCCGGCGCCGCGCCGGTCGATGCCGTGCCGGTTCGAGGTGTGGTCCGAGCCCGACGGCGAAGTGCTCGTGCTCGACGGCGCCCACACCGAAGAGTCGCTGCGGGCGGTCGCCGCCGAACTCCGGCGGCGGTGGCCGGACCGGCGGCCGGCGGTGCTATTCGGCTCCGCCACCGGCAAGCGCTGGCGGGAAGGCTTGAGTCGGCTGCTGCCTCTTGCCGATAGGTTCGTTGTCACCGAACTCACGGGCACGTCCAGCGAGGATCCGGCCACGATCGCCGCGTTCCTCGCCGGGGCTGGCGCGCGGAGCGAAGTGGCGGCGGACGTCGCGTCCGGTCTTGCAGCCTTGCGCCGTAGGCCTGGTCCGCGGCTCGTCGTCGGTTCGTTCTACCTCGCCGGCCAGGTCCGGAAGTTCGTCGACGCCGAGATGCAGCGCAACCGATCCA
>DASRJH010000267.1:0-20842 GCA_035649575.1 Planctomycetota bacterium | reverse complement strand
CGTCGCCACCGACGAAGACGAGCCCGCGATCCTGCTCGCGGCGCAGCATCACGCGCGCGAGCTCAATTCGCCGCACATGGTGATCCGCGCGTTCCAGCGTCTGCTGGCCGGCTATGGGACCGACCCCGCGCTGCAGGCCGTCGTCGACGACTACGAGGTCTGGTTCGTGCCGATGGTCAATCCCGACGGCGTCAACCACGTCTGGACGGTCGACAACCTCTGGCGCAAGAACCGCCGGAACAACGGCACGAACTACGGCGTCGACAACAACCGCAATTACCCATTCCTGTGGGGACTCTGCGGCGCGTCCACGACGACGAGCTCCGATACCTACCGCGGGCCGTCGGCGGGCAGCGAGCCCGAGAACGTCACGATGCGCAACCTCGTCGCGCGGGTGCGGCCCGAGATCTACCTGGACTTCCACAGCTACGGCCAGGACGTGCTGCGCATGTGGGCGCCGTGCGCGACCGTGCACCCGACGATGCAGACGTTCCAGCAGGTCTACTGCGACGACCTGCGCACGCCGATGGGCTACGCCACGCGCGATCCGTCGGCTTCGGGCGAGGCGCCCGAGGACCACTACGCGTCGGGTGGCACGCTGTCCTTCCTGATCGAGGTCGGCACCGCGTTCCAGCCCGTGTTCTCGTCGACGGTGTCGGAAGAACTGCTCGTCTGGCCCGGCGTGCGGCAAGCGCTGACCACGTGGCGGCCCGCCGTGCGCGGGCACGTGCGCTCGACGCTCGGCAGCGCACCGCTGGTCTCGACGATCACCTTCACACCCAACGTGATGAACCACGGCGAAGTCACGAAGAGCCGCGCCAGCGACGGCCGCTACGGCCTGTGGCTGCCGGTCGGCAGCTGGAACGTGACCTTCGCTGCGTCGGGGCACGTGAGCAAGACGATCCCCGTCACGGTGGCCAGCCTCAACGCGCCGATCGCGCTCGACGTGCTGCTCGAGACCGCCGGTCCGACGCCGACGACGACGATGGTCGGCACGGGCAGCATCGGCACGACGGTGACGTTCACCTACACGAGCCCGGGAGATGCCGGCAAGCAGGCGTTCTTCGGCTGGTCGCTCGGCACGGTGCCGGGGGTCCCGATCGGCGACCAGCGCTGGCTGCCGTTCAACTACGACATCTTCCTCGAGGCCGCGTGGGTCGGTAACCCGTTCCTGGCGCCGACGTGGACGACGTTGGACGGCAGCGCGCAGGCGCAAGCGGTGCTCTCCATCCCGCCCTTCGCGTGGCTCGTGGGTCTCACGACGTGGGTCGGCGGCGTCACCTTCGATCCCGCCTACCAGGTCGGCGTCAAGACCTGGGGCGCGCCGATCGCGGTGACAATCATCCCGTAGGCCAAGGGATTCGACGGCCCTGAGTCGCGCCCAAGCCCTCGGGATACCCCAGCGGCTGTCCAGGCACCCTGCGGCGGTGATCAAAGCGTCCCGCGGCCCTTGCCGGTCGCCGCTTCGCGATAGATCTGCCGCAGGCGATCGGCTGTGATCGAGAACGCGAAGTGATCGAGCACGCGCTGCCGGCCCGCGGCCGCGAATTGCGCACGCCGGCCGGCGTCGCAAGCGAGGTCGTCGATGGCCGCCGCGAGGGCCGGCACGTCGTCGGGTGGCACGAGCAGGCCACTCTGCTCGGTCATCACGTCGAGGCAGCCGCCGATGCGCGTCGCGATCGATGGCAGCCCGGACGCCATGGCTTCGAGCAATGCGTTTGGCAGGCCTTCGAGCCGGCTCGGAAACACGAATGCGTCGGCACACGCATGGAACGACGCGACATCCGCGTGCTCGCCGAGGAACTGCACTTGCGCTGCGATGCCGAGTTCCCGCGCCATCTGCTCGAGGCCTGCACGTTCGGGGCCGTCGCCGACGACGAGCAGACGTGCGCTGCGCGCGCGCTGGCTCGCTGCCATTGCACGCAGCAGCACGTCGACACCCTTGCGCGGCACGAGCCGTCCGACGAACAACACGCAGAACTCGGCGGGGCCGACCCCGGCGGCGGCGCGCGCTTCCGTCCGGGCGGCCGGCGGCGCCGGCGCGAACCGGTCCGTGTCGACGCCGTTGGGCGCGATCACCGTCTGTTCGGCGCGGAAGCCGCAGGCGATCGCCTCGCGCTGGATCGACTCCGACACGCACAAGAGTCGATCCGCGCGCTTGAGCCACCGGAAGAACAGCCGGAAGTGCAGCGAACGGTTCTCGTGATACTCACGCACGTCGCGTTCGGTTGCGACCTTCACGAGCACGGGCTTGCCGAGGATGCGGCCGATGCGCGCGCAACACGCGGCGAGGAACGTCAGCGCATGGCAGTGGATGACGTCGTACTCGTGCCGGTGGCTCTCGAGGAACGTCAGGAACGACACGAACAACGCGGCCCAGTTCGGGCGGTGCGGCGGCGATGGCGGCAAGCGGTGGATCACGACGCCGAGACGCTCTTCGCGTCCCGCGAGACCGCCGCCGGCGTTCGACACGAGGAACGAACGCACGCCGTTGCGCCCGTAGTGCGCCGCGAGCGACAGCGCCTGCAGCTCGTAACCGCCGATGCGGCCGAAATCGGGCACGATCATCACGGGGCGCAACGGCCGTGCTTCGCGCTCAGGCACTGGCCGCCTCCCGCAGTATGGCGGCGAACGCCGGTGCGTGGACGCGGCGATCGAACTTCTGCACGGCGCGTTGCCGGCCATGCTCACCCAGGCGCCGGCGCAGCACCGCGTCGCCGAGCAGCGTGCGCAGCTTCAGCACCCAGTCGTCGCGGCTCTGCGCATAGAGACCGCATTCGCCCTCGGCGCCGCCCGTCGCGACGTTGGCGCCGACCGGCGAGGCCACGAACGGCACGCCGCAGGCCATGTATTGCACCATCTTGAAGCCCGCCTTGCCGACGGCCCAGTCGTCGTCCTCGAGCGGCATGATGCCGACGTCGAACTGCTGGATGCGTTGCACTTCCCCGTCGGCGTTCCACGGCACGAACTCGAGGTTCGCCGGCAGGCCCGCGAGCTGCGTCGGATCGACGCGATTGCAGACGACGCGCAGCACGAACTCGCAGCTCTCGGCGAGCGCGCGCAGCGCGGGGCCGATCCTGCGCAGGTAGAACAGATTGCCGGACGTGCCGACCCAGCCGATCACGGGCCGCGCGTTTTGCACGTGCTGAAGCGGGGGGCAGAACTCGTCCGTGCACAACACGGTCGGGATCACGTGCACGTTCGCCGCGTGTTCGCGCGCGAACGCGGCGAGATGCGCATTGGCCGTGATGACGGCCGTCGACAGCGCGCAGATACGCGCGATCTTCTTGCGCAGCTGCACGTCGACGCCGTCGCTGCCATGCCGTGCCCAGGGTGGACGCAGCCAGATCGCGTCGTCGAAGTCGAACACGATGTGGCGGTTGTGCAGCGGCAGCTCGCGTTCGAGCAGCGAGTGGGGCAGCGCGATGAGGTCGCGCTGCAGGAACACGACACCGCGCCCGGCGAGGTGTTTGAAGTCGCGGCGGCGGAACCGGTGCTGGCGCATGTGGCCCAGATGCGCTTCGAGCATCGCGAGCCGCGGCCAGCGCGCATAGAAGCTCTGCCAGCGCGCAGTTGCCGTGAAGTACTTGTCGGGCCGCGACGGCCAGACGCGGCAGCGCAGCCCCGCGGCCTCGAGCAGCGGCACGTAGGACACGGCGCGGTAACGAGCGGCCGGCGTGAGGCCGCGCTTCGGATCGCCTTCGATCAGGAAGTGCACCTCGTTCGCGCCCTCGGGCTCGGCGTGCTTTGCCCGCAGGTTGGCCCAGACTCCGCGTGCCGCCGCGCGCGCCATGTCCGCGCCGAACGTGGCACCGGCGACCGCGCGCGCGAGAAGGCTCATCGCGGCGAACCTAGTTGGCTCAGTAGGGCGAGTCGAGCATGTCCCAGATGATCTGCTCGACGTCTGGCTGGCACTTCCCGCAGAGCCGCTGCACCGGCGGACCCTTGCCCTCGATGTGCGCCGCGATCGCGGGCAGGTCGGCCGCGGTGACCTTGCTGTAGAAGATCTTGTCGGGATACAGCGTCACGTTGATGCCCTGTTCGCAGGCGCCGAAACACGGGTAGCGGCGGATCTTGATGCGCTCTTCGGCGGGATCGAACTTGCGCACCAGATCGCGCAGCTGATCGAAGACGTCACCGCTGCCCTTCTCGGTGCAGTCGCCGCCCTCACAGACGTAGCAGAGTCGGTTGGTCATGAACGACGGGGGAACATGCGCGAAAGGCCAGAGCTCAGTGGAACAGTACGTATTGGAAGTCGATCGGCTTGTCGTTCACGCCCTGGGCCGGCGGCGCGATGTAGTTCGCGAACTTGCCAGGCGTGGTCACGCGGACCATGCACGACTGCACATAGTCCCGGTCCTGCTGCGTCGGCAGCCACTCGCTGTGCTTCTTGGTCCAGGTTGCCTCGTCGGTGAGCTCGCCCGTCGGCGAGAACCGGAAGCCAGCACAGACGCCCTGATACCTGTGGAACTTTCGATCCGGCAGCCAGATCCTCTCCTTGCCCCCGAGCTTCTCGAGCTCGCGGTTCCAGCGTTCGACGATGCGCTTGCAGTCGGCGATGTAGGCATCGAGCAGCACGGCGTTCATCGCGCGGCGCAGCGGGATGTCGCGCTTCTCGACCTTGCCCTCTTCGGTCGGCACCTCGAGCGTGTAGGTCGCCTGCAGGGCCTTCGGATCCTTGTAGATGCCGTCGCTCTCGCGGTAGCGGCCCTTCAGGCCGTTGGCGAACGACTCGGCTGCGTTGGTCGAGTCCTCGCCGCCGAACAGGTCGCACGAGCCCGTGAACCAGAAGTTGACGTAGCGCTGGATGACGTCGAGCGGGATCGCGCCCTGCGTGCGCGGGTCCTTGCCCTCGGCCATGATCTCGCCCGTGCGCTTGATGATGCGGCCGACGCCGTTCTCGCCGGTCTGCATGTGGTAGGCCTCTTCGGCGAGCATGAACTGCGTCGTGCGCGCGAGCGGGTCGAAGCTCGACTCGGCGAGCGACGCGAGCTGGTACTTGCCGTCGCGGTCCATGAAGGTCGTGAAGCAGAAGAAATCCAGCCAGTTGGTCACCGGGTAGTTGAACGCCTGCAGGATGCGCGGATTGTCCGCGTCGCCGCTGTGGCGCTCCAGCATCGCCTCGGCTTCGTCGCGGCCGTCGGCGCCGAAGTAGGTCTGCAGCAGGTAGACCATCGCCCACAGGTGGCGGCCTTCCTCGACGTTGACCTGGAACAAGGAACGCAGGTCGTAGAGCGACGGGCAGCAGTGCCCGAGCATCCGCTGCTGCTCGACCGAGGCGGGTTCGGTGTCGCCCTGGGTCACGATCAGGCGGCGCAGCCGGTTTCGGAACTCGCCCGGCACTTCCTGCCACGCCTTCTGGCCGACGTTGTCGCCGAAGTGGATCTTGCGGTCGGCGGGGCCGTCGGCGAGGAAGATGCCCCAGCGGTAGTCGGGCATCTTCACGTAGTCGAAGTGCGCCCAGCCGCCCTGGCCGACGCCGATCGCCGTGCGCAGGTAGACCTGGTCCTGGTTGAAGTCGGTGGGCCCCAGCCCGTGCCACCACTCGAGGAACTTCGGCTGCCACTTCTCGAGGGCCATCATGAGGCGCTTGTTGTCGCGCAGCCCCACGTTGTTCGGGATCTTGGCTTCGAGGTCGACGATGCTCATGGGCTCAGGTCCTCCTCCAATCGAACTTGGCGCTCTCGGGAGCGCCGTAGCGGGTCAATGCGCCTTCTTCGCCCGTGGCGTTCGGCCGCGTGAAGATCCAGTTCTGCCACGCGCTGAGGCGGCCGAAGATCTTGCTGTCGCAGTTCTCCGCGCCCGGAAAACGCAGCGAGGCCTCCATGCCGGTCAGCGCGTCGGGTGACAGCGAAGCGCGTTCCTCGAGCGCGATGCGGACGTCGTCGCTCCAGTCCACGGGGTCGAGCAGGTAGGTGCAGAGACCCTGTTCGTCGGCCTCCGCGGCCGAGAACGCCGGCTGCTCGGCCGCGAGCTCGAGCGCGTGTTCGGGCTGCGCGAGGAAACGATTCTGCAGCCGCGTGAGTCCGTGGCTCATCGGCATTGCGCCGTTGCTGAGCGGACCGATCGCGACGTGCACCTTGTCGTCGTCGAGCATGTAGACGCGGTCGGCGCCGATCGTCATCTCGAAGAACGAGCCCGCGCAGCATGCGTCGGCGTCGACGAGGGCATACATCGAACGCGCCATGAGGTCCCAGCGCCTCAGCGTGCGCGCCATCTGCGCGATGATCTCGTTGCAGAGCCAGTGCGAACGGTTCGCGAACAGATCCTTCTCGACCGCGAGCAGCGCCTCGCGGTTGCCACGCGTCTTCAGCACGATCAGGCCGATCTGTTCGTGGTCGAATCGCAACCGCAGCAGCGCATCGTCGATCTCGCGGAAGCACTGCAGCGCCCACGCGGCGCTGCCGGCCTTCTCGTAACCGGCACCGGTCTTCGGCTGCGCGCCCTCGGGGCCGCGCACCGTCAGCGTCGCCGTGCGCGCGCCCGCGTCGACGTCGAGCTGCAAATGCGTGTAGGAAGCGCCCCGGTCCGTGACCTTGGCCTGGATCGGCGACAGCGCGATGCCCTTCGCAGCCTTCGCGGGCAGCGTGGTCGCGAGCTCCCTCGCGCGCGCGGCGACCTTCTCGTTGAACTGCGACTTCGGCCAGATCGCGTCGACGAGGCCCCAGGCCTGCGCCTTCTTGCCGCGCATGCCTTCGGCCATCGTGCAGAAGACGTCGGCGCGGTCGCGGCGCACGCGGCGCTTGTCGACGAGACGCGTGAGGCCGCCCGTGCCGGGCAGCACGCCGAGCAACGACACTTCGGGCAGCGACACGGCCGAGTTGTTGTCGTTGACGAGGTGGATCTCGTCGCAGGCGAGCGCGAGCTCGTAACCGCCGCCTGCGCACGCGGCGTTCACGGCGCAGATCGACTTGAGACCCGAGTACTTGCTCGCGTCTTCGAGCGAGAGGCGCGTCTCGTTCGTGAACTTGCAGAAGTTCACTTTGAAGGGGTGCGAGCTCTCGGCCAGCATCCAGATGTTGGCGCCGGCGCAGAACGCGCGCTCCTGCGCGCTGCCGACGACGACCACCTTGACCGCGGGGTGCTCGAAACGCAGGCGCATGATCGCGTCGGCGAGCTCGAGGTCGACGCCGAGGTCGTAGCTGTTGAGCTTGAGCTCGTAGCCGGGCTTGAACGGGTGGTTCGGGTCGACGTTCATGCGCAGGTGCGCGATGTCGCCGTCGATCTGGAGCTGCCAGTGGTGGTAGCTCGAAGGGTCGCGGTTGAAGTCGGTCATGCGTGCGAGGGCGGATCAGTGTGACTACGTGCCACCGGGCGTGCAAGCAGGAGGGAGCAGTTTGGCGGCTTCCCGCGTGCCAGTAATGTGCGTAGCGACGGCGCAACGCTGGCCCGTCGGTGGCAACGCGATGACCCGAGCGATCCAGGTTTTCCAGGTGGGCGTCAAAGCCCTCCTGTGGCACGAAGAGCGCCTGCTGCTGCTGCAGGAACGCGACCAGCAGGCCCGCTGGGAGCTGCCCGGTGGACGCATCGACGTCGGCGAAGAGAACCTGCCGATTGCCGACGTGTTGGCCCGCGAGCTGCGCGAAGAGCTCGGCGCGCGGTTCTCGTGCGATATCGGAGCTGCGTGTGCGTGCTGGGTGCGGCGGGCGGACGCGGGTCGGCCGCTGCCCGTGTTCCTGGTCGGTCTCTGCTGCACCGCGCCGCGCGGCGAGCTCGTGCTCAGCGACGAGCACCAGGCTTTTCGCTGGGTCGCGCGCGATGGCTGGCAGCAGCTCGCGCTCGCCCCGGGCTATGCCGCGGCGCTCGCGAAGTTCTTCGCCAGCAGCCCGCGCGCGTGAGCCGCTTCACTTTTGGCGGTCCGCCATGAGCTGCCGCACGAACGGCGCGAGGGCCTTGCCCGCCGCGTCGTTGCCGCGCGCGTTCCAGTGTGTGTCGCGCAGCAGGTAGAGGTGCCGGTCGCCGTCTGGCAGCGGCGGCACCGCGGTCAGCACGGGCAGCAGATCGAGGCACGGAATGTGCTCGCCGCGGCACCAGGCGACCAGGCGATCGCGCAGCGCGTGGCGTTCGAGCGCCGTGCCGGCGGCTCGTCGAACCTGCTGCCACAGCGCGTCCTCGACCATGAACTCGTCGGGGATCAGTACCAACCCGAACCGCGGCGTCCCGGCCAGCTCGCGCAGCTGGCGCAGTTCGTTCAGCAGCGCGCCGAAGCACCGTTCGTCGATCGCGCACGCCGTCTCAGCGCGCTCGACTTCGAGGCTCAGGTAGTCCTCGGGCCGGAACGTTCCCGGCTCCTGCGCCGGATCGTGGAGCCAGCGCTGCGCTTTGGCGACGTCGCCGAGATGCGCGGCGGCGCCGGCCTCGTGCTCGAGCCCGCGTGCGATCTGCCAGAGGCGCTGCGGCACTTGAAGCAGCAGGACGTTGCCGCCGTCGAACCAGTCGGCGAGCCAGCGGTCGCTCCTCGACCACGGCCAGGTTTCGGCGAGGTCGTTGCCGAGGAAGAGGCTGACGATCACGGCGTCGGGTTGCAGCGGCAGCACCACGCTCGCGAGCAGCGCGCGGTAGTCAGCGGGCCCGAGCGCGGGCCAGCCGATGTTCCAGACGTCGACGTCGCCGAGCTCGCGCTCGGCGATGGTCGTGTAGTGGAACGCGTGCGGCACGACGCTCGCGCTGAACGAATCGCCAATCACCGCGACGGTCTTGCGCCGAGCTGGACCCGGTTGCGCAAACGCGTCGTCGTAGAAGCCGAGCTCGTTCGTGGCGAAGCCGAAGTGGGGCTGCCGCGGCGGGAACGCATACGTGCGCAGCCGCTGCTCCGACGAGGTCGAACTGCGCACGAGCAGCGGGCTTCGCAGGAACCATGCCGCACCTCGCAGCAGCACTTCGCCGCACAAGAGGCCCAAAGCGGATCCGGCCAGCGCGCGTGCGAATGTCCGCGACCGGTGGGGGGCGGCAGGTAGCAACATCGACGCGATGGCGACCAGCGCTGCCCAGCCCGCAGCCATGCAGCCGACGCGCGCGCGGTAGTAGTCACCGGCGGCCAGCGCGTAGCCGATCCACAGCCACACGGCGCTGCCGAATGCGATCGCGAACAGCGTCGCCACCGGTGGCACGCGACGGCGCAGCCGCACGAACGCGAGCACCAACAGCGGGGCGCTCGCGCTACCGAGCAGCAGCATCGCGGCCGCGATCGGGTTGCGGTGCGCGTTGACCAGGTCGACGCGCGACCAGGCGTTGACCAGTCCCCAGGTCGCGATCACCGCGGCGACCGCGAGCAGCGACCTCGCTGCGCGCGTCGCACTGCATCGGGTGTTTGCCATGGCTTACGGAATCGCGTTCACATGGTCGAACGCAAGCGGGGGCTGGTCTTGTACAAACTTCGGTCTTCAGTAGCGCGGCGCGTAGACCCACGCCGACTTCGGCAGGAAGGGATCCTCGTAGTTGATGCGCAGGATCTCGCACAACGTGGCCTTGAGCCGCACCCAGCGCAGCCCTTCTTTGTAGATGGGCGTCCACAGTGCGGCGCCCGCCAGGGACCAGGGCTTCTCGACGTGCGGCGAGCAGTAGGCCACCGCCGCGACCGCGCCCAGCGACAGCATGCAATAGAAGACGAAGCAGACCGAGAGCACGAACACCGCGACCGCGGGGCTCTGCCAGACCAACCAGCCGAGGTAGACCGGGTAGACCAGCGTCGCGACGACGGCGAACAGGAACTCCGTCGCGAGCTCGAACGAGAACCAGAAGCCCGCGATCCGCGGATCGAGCAGGCGGTAGTGCTTCTTGAAGAACGCGCGCAGACCGCCGCGGTCCCAGCGGAAGCGCTGGCGCGCAACCTGGCGGAAGGTCGTCGGACAGTCCGTGCGCGCGACGGCATCGGGAGCGAAGCGCAGCCGCCAACCGGCCTTGATCATGCGCAACGAGACGTCGGTGTCCTCGCCGAGCTGCTGTTCCCAGCCGCCGATCTCGACCAGGGCCTGGCGCCGGAACGCGCCGACGGCGCCGCTCGCTTGCAGCGTGGCGCGGCGCGTGTCCGTCCACCGCTTGTTGATGTCGATCGCAACCGCGTATTCGAGCGCCTGCAGCCGTGCGACGAACGAGTCGCGCCAGTTCCGGATCACCACGTTGCCCGCGACGACGCCGACCTCGGGATCGTCGAACTGCGCGACGAGCGCGCTGACCAGGTGCCGGTCGAAGGTCGTGTCGGCGTCGAGCGACACGAGGAACTCGCCGCGCGCGAGTCGCAGGCCGAGGTTCGAGGCCGAGGGCCGACCCACGCGGCCGCGTGAGGAGTTGTTGCGGACCAGGCGGACCTTGCCCGTGCGCGTGTACGGCAACACCTCCGCGGACGTCCGGTCGGTGCTGTGGTCGTCGATGACGAGGACCTCGAGGTTCGGGTAGTCCTGGTCGACCAGCGTGCTCACGCACTTGCCGATGGTCTCCGCTTCGTTGCGGCCAGCCACCACGACCGACACGAGCGGCAGGCGCTGCCGCCGGCGGTCCAGCGAGTGGGTTTTCGATCGCGGTTTCGGTCGATCCTTGCGCAGCAGGCGCATCACGACGGCCCAGCAGAGCGGCAGGTAGTAGCGCGGGATCTCGAGGAACACGATCGCAGGCGCGAACCAGAAGAACCACGTCCACCCGCCGTGCACGGTCCAGGCGACCTGCACCGCGGCGCACCACTTCGCCAGTGCCGCTGCGAGGCAGTCGATCATCAGCGGACCAGGGGGAACACGGCGCGCAGGCGTTGATTCGCCTGCAGGCGCGCGCCGAAGGTCAAGACCCGCATCGACAGGTAGCGTCGCGTCGGGTCGACGACGCCGCCCTCGAGCGATGTGGGTGCGTTGGTCCAGATCTGTCCGACCGACGCCACGACGCCGGCGATCTCGGGTCCATTCGTCTCGGGCACGAGCGTGACCTCGGTGCCGGGTTCCACCATGGCCATGTCGGGTGGCGCGAACACTTCGACCCACTGGTCCCTCGGGTCGAAGTAGGTCACGACGGGCTGACCCGGCTCGAGCACCGAATTGAGTCGCACCGGCACGCTGTCGACGATGCCGTTGGCCAGCGCCGTGACGATCACGCGGCCGAGCTTGCGGTCGTGTGCGCGCAGCTCGGCCTCGCGCTCTGCGACCTCGGCCATCACGAACTCCACTTCGAGCGCCGCGAGGGCTTCCGGCGTCTGCCCGATGCGCGGCATCAACGCACTGCGGCGATCGGCCGACGCCTGCCAGGACTCCATCTCCTGCTGCGCGGTCTCGGTCGCCGTCCATGCCGCGGCCACCGCAGCGTCGAGCTCCGCGATCGCCGCCGCGGCGCGGTCGGTCTCGAGCTCGTGTTCCATGCTGGCCGCAGCCCGCGCCTGCTCGAGTGCTGCGACCTCCGACCGGCGGGCCCGCACTTCCTGCGCGGCCGCTTCGTTCTCCGCGCGCAGCGCGTCCATCGTGAGGCCTGCGACGATGCCCTGCTCCGCGAGCTCGCCGCGGCTCTGCAGCTGGGCCTGCAAGTCCTGTGTCTTGGCCACGGCCTGTATGACCTTCGCGTTGGCCGCGGCGATCTGCTCGCCGAGCACCGCGAGCGTGCCCTGCTGGCGCGTTCCGCCCTGCTGCAGCGTGAACGCGAGCTGCTCGCGCGAACGCTCGAGCGACTGGGCCTCGAGCCGCGTGCGCCGCTGTTCGATCCGCGCGCGCTCGAGGTGCAAGCGCGCGTCGTCGAGCAGGTCCTGGCGGCGGTTGATGTCGATCTCGTCGACGGAGGCTCCGCCGCGTACGAGCTCGAGCCGCACGCGGCTGCGCTCGAGACGGCTCTCGAGCACGGCGCGTTGCGCGTCCTCGACGGGTTCGAGGTATGCGAGCGGCTGTCCCTCGCGCACCATGTCCCCGGGCTCACAACAGACACGCGTCACGCGCACGCGGGCCGGCGCCGTGACGGTGATCGGCCGACCGCGCACGACAGCCTCTGCGGTCCGCCCCCAGGCGAAGAGGACCTTGGCGACGAACCAGAGGACCAGCAGCGGTACGAGGAAGCGCACCGGGAGCAGCAGACGCCTGCGCCAGACGGCCCACTCCGACTTGCGGATCTCGAGCCGCTCCCGCGCCGACGGTACGGGTCGCGTCGGCGCGACATGGCGCTCGTGCCGGAGCTTGCCGAGCGTGCGCATTACTTACCGTCCCGTATCGCGGCCAGGGCGGCTTCGAGGTCTGCCGGTGGTTCGTTCCAGCTCTGGATGGTCCAGGTCGTTCGCACCCCTTCGCCCTCGGGGCTGTGCAGGCTGAGCCTGCCCAAGATCTCGTCGATGCGGTGCGCGACCTGCCGCGCGCCGTCCTCGGTCGTTTCGGGCAGCAACAGATACAACGTCGAGGCATCGAACGGCGCGGCCAGATCGAGCTCACGCAGAGTCGCGGTCAACCGCCGGCCGAGGTCCTTGATCTCGCGCTCCGACGCCTGTCGGAACAGCGGGAACGGTTCGTCGCGCACCTGGAAGCGCAGGTGGGCGAGACTCAACACGCTGTCGTGCCGCTGCAGGCGCAGCAGCTCGCGCCGCACTTCGAGCATCAAGTAGTCGAGACGCGCGAGCCGCACTTCCGGGTCGAACAGCAGGTCGGCGACGCGCAGGCCGGTCAACCGGCCGAGCTCGATGGCGCGCGCGGTCAGCTCGGTCGGGTAGTAGGTGTAGATGTCGAGCACGCGCGCTTCGACGACGGGAAACAGGTTCGTGCAGTGCAGGCACTGGCCGTGGACCACGGGCAGCTCCGTGATCGCCTTGCAGTCCTCGCAGACGTAGCTCTCGTGCGGCCGGTCGAAGTCCTGCCCGAGCTGGTGCAGGCGGTTGCGGCACTTCGGGCAGACCATCTCGATGCCGCGCACGAACTCGGACTCGAGACCGATGTAGGCGCACGCGAAGTGATGGATGAGCCGCTCGATGTGCAGCAACAGCGAGTCGCAGTTCTGGCACGTCTCGCGGAAGTTCAGCTGGCAGCGGTTGCACTTCGGGCAGACGTGCACGCGGTTGTGCAGCTCACGTCGCAGCAAGCCGAGCTCGGCCAGTTCCTCGAGACCGGTGCGGGCCTCGCCGGTCTGTACTCCGAGCGTGCGGTCGGCGATCGGGTAACCATGGCCGATGGAGGCAAACGGGTTGAGCTGCGGCGCGATGCCCACGTCGGGGCGCGACAGGGCTTCGCCGAGCAGTGCCAGCTTGTCCTGGAGGCTCGGCCCCGATGGGCCCTCCTCCGCCTCGGCCGGCTCCCAGCCGAGATCCTGCGAGAGACTCGCGACGGCTTCGCCGAGTCCATCCACGGTCGACGCGAGTCGGCGCAGCTCGCCCCGGCTGCTGCGGTCCTTTCCGTCGATGGCTCCCATGTACGTACTGCCCCGTACCCGGATCGACCTTCCAGTCCGGCACGCTTGAGCGTTCCCGGGGCCGGGTTCACCCGACGGCCGGGCGACGCCGATACATGTGCTCGCCGTAAAGCGATCCCTGGCAATGTCCTCGCCGCTCCGTGTGCTGATCCTCGACCCAGACCCTCGGGGCATCCAGCTGAGCCGGTCCTGCCTCGCACAGCTCTCAGGGCGTGACTTCCAGGTCTCGGCGTTCACCGACGTCGAGAGCGGGTTGGCGACGCTCGCGAGCCGGCCGCCCGACCTCATCCTGTTGGAGGTCCAGCTGCGCGGCGAGAACGGGATCCGTCTGCTGCATGCGATCCGCGCGATGCAGTGTCGCGCGGTGGTGATCGTGCTCAGCGGTCACAGCGATGCGCAGACTGCCGTCACGGCGCTGCGCGCCGGTGCTGCGGACTACCTGTCCAAGGCCGACCTCACGCCGGCCCGCCTCGAACGCGCCGTCAACCTCGCGCTGAACAAGATCCACCTCGCGAGGCGGTTGGCCGACCATCGCAGGCGGCTCGGTGCGATGCACCGCAACCTGCAGCAACGACACGAGGAGCTGCGCGCGAGCATCGACATCCTCTCGCGCGACATGGCCGGTTCGTTTGCAGCGCTGCAGACGTTCCTCGCGGCTTTCGAAGGCGAGACCTCGTTGACCGACGAACAGCGCGCGCGTCTCGACGAGGCCCTCGCGAGCTGCCTCGGTTTGCGCCGCCTCGTCGACGACCTCGGCTCGAACCTCTCGGTCGACGACGAGCTGCAACAGGCCGTCGCGGTGGCGACCGACGTGCAAGCGCTGCTGCAAGACGTGCTCGACCCACTCGCGTCGGAAGCGAGCAGCCGGCAGGTCACGATCGACGCCGCGGTCGCCGCGTCGATCCCACCGGTTGCCGCTGCTCCGTTGCTCGTCAAGAGTCTGCGCGATGTCGTGCGACGGGCCATCGAAGGCACGCCGAGACAGGGCGTCGTGCGCCTGCGCGCCACCGAAGAGTCCGGTGCGATCACGTTGCACGTCGACGATGGCGCCGGCGACCGGACCGTCGAGCAGGTCGACCTGCTGCTCGCGCGACTGCCGGCCTGCCGCTCGCAGGCCAGCATCGAACTGTGGAAGGAGGGGCTGCCGCTGCGTACGACGCGAACGCAGCTGCAGCAGTTCGGGGGCGACCTGCGGCTCGAGTCCCGCTCGGGATCGCTGCGCAGCGTCGTGCTGCTGCCGGCTGCGCGATAGCAGTTCGTGTTCACTGCGAGTTCGCTCGCGCGCGACCACACCGGGTCGTGACCTTTGCCGAAGATTCACGATCGCGACCTGGCGCACGGAGCGCCCGTTGACGTGGGAGAGACGGGATCGAGGTCGCTCGCGCAGGGGTTGACGCGTCCGGCCGGGTCTGAATAGTGCAAAGCGTTGCGCGAGCCCGGGAAGCAGCTCGCGGACCCACCTCAGACCCACACCATCGAACAGCATCGAATGAAAACTGCCATTCTCGTCCTCATGTTCACCACGTTGTCAGTGGCGACACCTTCGGACACCTCGAGAGCCGACGTCCAGCGCGCGGCTCCACCGTCCATCCTGCAGGTGTCTCCATCGCTCGTGCACTTCGGGACGAAGCAGATCGGCACGTTCACGCTGAGGGGCGCGCGAATCACGAACACGAGCTCGCAGACGATCAACCTGATCGTGACCAACTCCAGTCTGCCCGACGACTTCTCGTTCGGGATCCTGCCTGGATCCACGGCTCCCGTCTTCGAGCCCGAAGCCTTCGAGCCCGGCCAGAGCTGCAGAGCCGTGGTCGGCTTCCGGCCCTCGGAGTTCTGGGCCGGTCAGCAGCAGTTTGCACAACTGCTCGCGAGGGCAACCGATCCGGTGACGAACGAGGTCCTCGAAGAGGTGCTGATCGACTTCACCGGCACCGGCAAGTAGCGGCGGCCGCGCGCCCCAGAGGGTGACGCGCGGCGTTGCAACACTCGCGCCAGATGACGCCAACGTGACGAGCGCGAGCCGGAAAAACAAACCAGGTTTTTCCGCGGCCAGTCTCACTGCGGTCGTGCGTAGAGCACGCCTGACGAGTCTCGAGCGACGTCGAGTCGCTACCAGTGCCGGATACAGTGAACGATCGCGTGGGTTCCAAACCCGCAGCAGACGCGCAATGTTGAAATCTGACGAAGCTGCGGGAACCCAAGTTTTTGCAACAATAGCTGCTTGACCACACGGTCGTTCACCTGAGCCGGGCCGCATCCTGGAGGCAGACCCCAGGGCGCGGCCCGGCGCTTTTTCTGGCAGTCCATGTGAGTACTCCGCGCAGCAGCTCCATGCACCTGCCCGAGCTCGCGAGCGCACTGGTGCTCACTAGCACGATCGGTCAGGCGCGCGTGCCGATCGTGATGCCGCCAGGACTCGCGCCCGGCACGGTGTATCTGCAGGGTGCAGTCCTCGACGCCACCTCGCCCAACGGCCTGGTCACTTTGTCCAACGGCGTCGCGATGCAACTGCTGTAGGGACGACGCGGCTTCAGTCCCTGCGATCCCAGAGGTAGACCTCGGTGCCGTAGACCATCGTCGCGCGGCCGTCCGCGCCGCGGTGTCGGGCATGCAGCGCGTGCAACAGGCGCAGTAATTCGTCGGTGCGTGGACCCTCGCGTGGCACCGTGGAGGTGCTCATCGCGCGTCCGATCAACTCGTCTTCCGTCAATGCGTGTGCATTCCGGAAGACCTGCTGGCGCAGGTTCGCGAAGAGCCCCGTTGCCGTCACGACCGCGGGATCGAACGTGCTGCGTTCGGCCGGTGCCTCACCGTCGATGGCTTCGAGCGCCATGCGGTAGCCGAGCGTGAACGCCTCCTCGCGGCTGCGCTTGTTCCAGACGATCGCGAGTCTGCCTTGCGGACGCAGGATGCGCCGGAATTCGCCGAGTGCCTTCGGCACGTCGAACCAGTGGAACGCCTGTGCCGCCAAGACGACGTCATGGGCGTTCGCGGCGAGGTTGCTGCACTCGGCGGTGCCATCGACCCAGGTCACGCGCGGGTGGGCGAGCGCTGCGGTGCGCATCGCGGCGTTCGGCTCGACGGCAACGACGCGTGCGCCGCGATCCGCGAGCAGGCGGGCGCTGATGCCGGTTCCCGCCCCGACGTCGGCGACGACCAGCTGCGATGGCGGCGCCAGTCCCGCGAGGATCGCATCGATGGCCGCGGCCGGATAGCTCGGGCGGTAACGCGCGTAGTCCTCGGCGCGGTCGCTGAAGCGGCGGGTCGGGTTCGCGTCGAGAGGTTCCATCGCGCGCGAGAGCCTATCTCAGCGCATGTCCGATGGCGTCACTGGCGCGGCGGGAATGGGCCGTCTGCAGCAGGTCTCGTTCCGGGGCATCCGGTTCAAGCAGCCATGGACCCGTGCCGAAAGGACCAGCGACGGCGGCGCATTGCCTTGCGGGTCAGATCACTTTGCGATCGCGATCACAGGGCCGGCCGCGGCAAGAACCTTGTTCGCACCAACCAATCGCATGGTTTCCAAGCTCTCAGTCTTCGCACGCAGGTTCGTCCTGCTTCTCGGGCTCTTCGCGCTTGCGGGATGCTCGGATGGTTCTACGTCCGAGGATTCCGGGCCGGGTCCTGTCGCAGCCAAGAAGCAGGACCAGGACCAGGCGGACGTAGCGGATCGGCAACGACGCAGCATCCACCACCGCTGAACGGCAGCGAGGACCGTCGCCCGTCTCGGGTGCTCGAGACCCGCGCCGTGAGTTCGCGAATGGGCCCGACGGCGCACAGCGGTGGGCACAGCCCGGTCAGTCGAGCCCGATCGTGTGCTTGATCGCAGCGCCGTGCGAACCCTTGCGCAGGGCGAGGCAGGAAGCCAGTGCCGCGCTACCCTAGGGCTGCGTCGGGGGGCACACCGCCGACGATGCGGCACGACCATGCACGATGAGTGATCTGCTCGCGGCCCGTTCGCTGATGGCTCTGTCGCTGGCGTTCCACATCGTGTTCGCCTCGATCGGGATCGCCATGCCGCTGCTGATGGTCGTGGCCGAAGGGCGCTGGCTGCGCACTGGCGATCCCGTCTGGCTCGACCTGTGCAAACGCTGGTCGAAGGGCACTGCGATCCTGTTCGCGGTCGGCGCAGTGTCGGGCACCGGGTTGTCGTTCCAGCTCGGGCTGCTTTGGCCGGAGTTCATGCGTCAGGCCGGACCCGTCATCGGCCTGCCGTTCGCGATGGAGGGCTTCGCGTTCTTCCTCGAAGCGATCTGCCTCGGCCTCTACCTCTACGGCTGGCAGAAGATGCGGCCGCGCGCGCACCAGCTCGCCGGCGTCGGCGTGATGCTGGCCGGGATCGCGAGCGGCGTGTTCGTGATCGCGGCGAACGCATGGATGAACGGGCCCAGAGGCTGCCGGCACGTCGATGGCCGTTTCGTCGACATCGATCCGATCGCGGCGATGTGCAACCCGATGTGGCTGCCACAGGCCGCGCACATGCTGCTGGCCACGTTCCTGGCGGTCGGTTTCGGCACCGCGGGCCTACATGCGTTGATGCTGTTGCGCAAGCCGGACAGCAGCCTGCATCGCCGCGCGCTCGTGCTCGCGTTGTGGATGGGCGGCGCGTCGGCTGTGCTGCTGCCGCTGTCCGGCGACGTGCTCGGCAAGCGCGTGGCCGAGCTGCAACCGGTCAAGCTCGCGGCGATGGAGGGACTGTTCGCGAGCGAGCAGCCGGCGGCTCTGCGCATCGGCGGCTGGCCCGACGAGGCGGCTCGGGTCACGCGCTACTCGATCGAGCTGCCGTATCTGCTGAGCTTCCTCGCGCATGGCGACTTCGACGCGAAGGTGCGTGGACTCGACGAGTTCCCGCGCGACGTGTGGCCGCCCGTCGTGATCACGCACGTGGCCTTCCAGATCATGGTGGCCATCGGCGGGCTGCTGCTGCTCGTCGCGATCGTCGCGGCGTTCCTCGCGTGGCGCCGCCGGCCGATCGTTCGACATCGTTGGTTCCTGAAGCTGCTCGCCGGCTGCGCGCCGCTCGGGTTTCTCGGCATCGAAGCCGGCTGGGTCGTGACCGAGGTCGGCCGCCAACCGTGGATCATCCAGGGTGTCATGCGCACGCGCGACGCCGTGACGCCGGTGCCGGGCCAACTCGTCCCGTTCTGCGGGTTCACGCTTCTCTATGGGCTGCTGTTCGCCGTCGTGGTGCGCCTGATGCGACGGCACGTGTTCGAGAGCGCGGAGCAGGTGCATGCCTGACCTGCCACAGCTCGTCGTCGTGGTCGTGCTCGTCGCGATGATCGCGTATGTCGTTTCGGGCGGCGCCGACTTCGGCAGCGGCGTCTGGGAGTTGTTCGCGCGCGGTCCACGCGGGCAGCAGCAGGTGCGGGCGCTGCGCGAAGCGATCGCGCCGATCTGGGAAGCCAACCACGTCTGGCTGATCCTCGTCGTCGTGCTGCTGTTCGTCTGCTTCCCGATGGCCTTCTCGGCGATCATGGTCGCGCTGCACATCCCGGTCACGTTGATGCTGGTCGGCATCGTGCTGCGTGGCGCGGCGTTCGTGTTCCAGTCGTACTCGGCCGGCGACCACGCGATCGAACATCTCTCGGTTCGGCTGTTCCGCATCACGAGCGCGATCACGCCGATGGCGCTCGGCGTCGTCGCTGGTGCCGTCGCAGGCGGCAACATCCGCGTCGATGCCGCGACCGGCGTCGTGACTTCGGGCGCGGTGCGGCCGTGGTTGCTGCCGTTCCCGCTGCTGGTCGGTGCGATGACGCTGGGTCTGTGCACCTACCTCGCGGCCGTCTACATGACGCTCGAGACCGACGGGCCGCTCAGGGAGGACTTCCGCCGGCGGGCTCTGTTGGCCGGCTGCGCGGTCGGCGCGATCGCTTTGCCGGCCGCGTGGGTCGCGCTGCGCAAGGCGCCTGTGATCGGCGTGCCGCTGTTGACGGCGCCGTGGTCGTTGCCGTTCCACGTGGTGACCGGCGTGGTCGCCGTATCGGCGCTCGTGGAGCTCGGCAGACGTCGGTTCCGTTCGGCACGTGTGCTCGCTATCGCGCAGACGGCGCTGATCCTGATCGGTTGGGGCGTGGCCCAGTATCCGAAGGTGCTCGCGCCGGATCTTCACCTCGAGAACTGCGCCGCTTCGCCCGCCGTGCTCGAAGCGACGCTCGTCGTGCTCGGCGCCGGCACCGTGCTGCTCGTGCCGGCGTTCGTGTGCCTCTACCGCGTGTTCAAGAGCACGTGACGCCGGAGGCGTCACGAGCTCTTGTCAGCGCGCGCGGGCGGCAGTCGCAGCCACCGCCACGCGAGGAACGGCAGCGCGAGCAGCAGCCCGATCGACCACCGGTAGAACGCGGCGAAGACGCGCAGGAACGCATCGGACTTCGCGCCCGCCAGCCGGCGCAGCGCGTGGCCGAGCAGCGGCCACGGCGCAGACCACCGTGCTCTGAACCAGCGACCGCGTTCGTCGAGGACCTCGACGCGACGGGCCCCGGCAAACAGCGCGACGAGACGCATCGGCTGGAAGCTCCCACCGCCCGTCCACGCGACCAGTGCGACGTCGAACCTTTGGCGGCGCAGCTCGCGCACGAACGCGAGCTTGCCACGCGCGGGTTTGTCGGGCACAACGGCGTTGCCCGCGAACTCGCTGCGCAGCCGCACACGATCCGCGTCGCCCGCGACGACCGTCACGGCCGCATCGGCCGAGACGCGCGCCCGATACGCCGCGAACAGGGCCGGAGCACCATCCGCGGCGGCCGGGGTCAGGAAGAAGATCGCGTTCATCGCGCAGCGACCTCGCGATAGATCTCCGTGAACTGCGCCGTGGTCGCGGGCGCCGCGTAGCGCGCGTTGACCAGTTCGTGGGCCGCTGCACCGAGCGCCGCGCGTGTCGCCGGATCCGCGATGCAGCGCGCGAGCGCCGCGGCGAACTCGTCGGGTCCGGCCGCGACGAGACAGTGCACACCCGGTTCGACGGCGAAGCCTTCACAGGCGACCGGCGTCGCGACGACGGCCTTCCGCGCGGCCCACGCTTCGAGGATCTTGCCGCGCAGACCGCCGCCGCCGTGGATCGGGACCGCGACGACCGTGGCGGCAGCGAGCGCTCGAGCGAGGTCGGGCACGAAGCCACGCACCGCGACGGCTTCCGAGGCAAGCGCTTCGACCGCGGCGCACGGTTCGCGGCCGATCAGCTCGACGCGGGCCGCGGGCACCGACCGGCGCAGGCGCGGCAACACTTCGCGCACGAGCCACTGGGCTCCGGCGACGTTCGGCTCGTGCCGGAAATAGCCGACGAAGAGGACGGTCGCCGGTGCGATCGCCGCGTCATGTCGTGTTTCCCATCGCGTGAGGTCGATCCCGGTCGGGATCACGCGCAGTCGAGTGGAACCAGGCACGCGCAGATGCGCGGCGTCGACGTCCGACAGCGCGACGACCGCGCGATACTCGCGCAGCAGCACCGCTTCGTAGGCGAGCGCTTGAGCCGCCGCGTACGCGGCATGTACGC
>DASRJH010000266.1:0-2757 GCA_035649575.1 Planctomycetota bacterium | reverse complement strand
CCCGGCCTCAGCTTGATCTACGTCCACCTCAACCGGTTGATCAAGGAGCGCGATGCCAGCGTGATCTACCTGGCCGGGCCGGGCCACGGCGGCCCGGCGCTGGTGGCCCATGCCTACCTCGAGCATACCTACTCGGAGGTCTATCCGGACGTCTCGGAGGATATGGCGGGCCTGTTGCGCCTGTGCCGCCGGTTCTCGGCTCCTGGCGGGATCCCGAGCCATGTCAGCGTGCAGACCCCGGGCTCGATTCACGAAGGCGGTGAGCTTGGCTACGTGCTGTCTCACGCGTTCGGCGCAGCCTTCGACAACCCGGATCTCATCGTCGCCGCCGTGGTCGGGGACGGCGAGGCGGAGTCGGGGCCGTTGGCCGGCGCCTGGAAAGGCACCAGCTTCCTCAACCCCGCCCGCGACGGCGCGGTGCTACCGATCCTGCACCTCAACGGCTACAAGATCAGCGGCCCCACCGTGCTGGGCCGCGACAGCGACGACGACATTCGGGCCCTCTTGCAGGGCAACGGCTACGAGGCGTTCTTCGTCGAGGGCGACGATCCCCCGTTCGTGCATCAGGCGTTCGCCGCGACCCTCGACCGTTGCTACGATCGGATTCGCGCCATCCAGCAGGAAGCCCGGCAGCACGGCGTCTTCGAGCGGCCGCGCTGGCCGGCCATCGTCCTGCGCACGCCGAAGGGCTGGACCGGCCCGAAGGAAGTGGACGGCCTCCCCGTCGAGGGCACCTTCCGCTCCCACCAGGTGCCGTTGGCGGATACACACAACAACCACGAGAAGGCGGCGCAGCTCGAGACCTGGATGCGCAGCTACCAGCCGGAGTCGCTGTTTGACGCCAACGGCAAGCTCAGCGCCGAGCTGGCCGACCTCGCGCCGAGCGGTGACCGTCGCATGAGCGCGAACCCGCACGCGAACGGCGGCAAGGTGCTGGTGGACCTGGACATCCCCGACTTCCGCGACTACGCCGTTGAGGTCGAGCGGCCCGCCGTCGTGCGACGGGAGTCCACCCGCGAGCTCGGCAAGATGTTGCGCGACATCTACACCCGTAACGCCGAGACGGCGAACTTCCGCCTCTTCTGTCCCGACGAGACCAACTCGAACCGTCTCGGCAACGTCTTCGACGTCGAGAATCGCTGCTTCGTCGGACGAACGCTCGACATCGACGACCATCTCTCGCCGGACGGCCGCGTCATGGAGGTGCTGAGCGAGCACCTCTGCCACGGCTGGCTCGAGGGGTATCTCCTGACCGGTCGGCACGGAATGTTCGCGACCTACGAGGCGTTCGCGATGGTCTCGGCGTCGATGACCGTCCAGCACGCGAAATGGCTGCAAGAGGCCGTGCATCTGCCCTGGCGGGCTCCCGTCGCGTCGCTCAACATCCTGCTCACGTCGACCTGCTGGCGCAACGACCACAACGGGTTCAGCCACCAGGGGCCCGGCTTGATCGACGTGGTGCTCTCCAAGCGGGGATCGGTGGCGCGCATCTACATGCCGCCCGATGCGAACTGCCTGCTCTCCGTCGCCGACCACTGCCTCCGCAGCCGCAACTACGTCAACCTGATCGTGATCGACAAGCAGCCGCAGCTCCAGTGGCTGGACATGGAGACCGCGATCGAGCACTGCAAGCGCGGCGCGTCGATCTGGAAACGAGCCAGCACTGACGGCGGCGTCGAGCCGGACGTCATTCTCGGCAGCGCCGGCGACATCCCAACGCTCGAGACGATCGCAGCAGTCTGGTGGCTGCGACAGAACGTCCCGGACCTCCGGGTGCGTGTGGTCAACGTAGTCGACCTGATGAAGCTCTTCCCGGCCGCGTATCACCCACACGGCATGACCCAGGATGAATTCGTCGAGCTGTTCACCGCCGACAAGCCGGTCGTCTTCGCCTTCCACGGCTACCAGCGGCTGATCCACGAGATCGTGCACGGGCACCCTGACGTCGATCGCATCCACGTGCGCGGCTTCAACGAGCAAGGCACGACGACCACGCCGTTCCAGATGGTCAGCATGAACTCGATGAGCCGCTTCCACCTGGCCGCGGAGGCGATCCGTCGCGTGCCGCGCCTGGCCGACCGCGCGCCGGCGCTGATCGCCGAGTGCGAAGCGCGGATCGCCGAGGCCACAGCCTACGCCTACGACCACCTCGAGGATCAGCCCGAGATCCGCGACTGGGTGTGGACCGAGTGAGTCGTGCCGCCCGAGCGCCGTTCACGCGGCGCTCGGGCGGGCCAACAGGGGGAACAGAGCATCAGCCCCGTCGCGATGCTCCCAACGCTGCCGGAGACGATCCATGGCACAGACGACGGTCGAACCACGCGGGAAACAGCCATCGACGAATGGCGCGAGCGGGGACGGACCTGCCTGGCAGACGCTCACCGTCGACGAGGCGCTGCGTCAAGAAGGTAGCGATGCTGCCCACGGGCTGAGCGCCGCGGAAGCCGCGTCGCGCCTGCAGAAATTCGGTCCGAACGCGTTCGCGCAGGCGAAGAAGGCACCGGGCTGGCTGCAGTTCGTGCGCCAGTACAAGGACACGATGCAGATCGTGCTGCTCGTGGCTGGCGTCATCAGCGGCGTCGTCGTGCAGCAGTGGGGATCCGCCCTGATGCTGGTGCTGCTCACGGTTGTGAACGCCTTGCTCGGGATGCGCCAGGAGGGCAAGGCCGAGGCAAGCATCGCTGCGCTCCAGAAGATGATGATCATCCAGTCGAAAGTGCGGCGCGACGGCCAGTTGTCGGTGATTCCAGCGGAGCA
>DASRJH010000265.1:0-2256 GCA_035649575.1 Planctomycetota bacterium | reverse complement strand
GGAGGCACGTGCAGGAGTTCGCGGGCAACGTGGCGACCCAGCAGGTCGATCTCGTCGCCCTTATCCCCGGTGGCGAGAGCGCGCCGGCGCGCGTCGACGCTGCGGCACCGCCGCCCGAGGTCCTGCTGCAACTCCCCACTGGCGGTACCGTGACCGTGCACGTGCGCGATGCCGAGGACAAGCCGATCGACCCGACCTTCCTCAACGAACCCAGTGTGAGCCTCGCGACATTCGCCGAGAAGCCGGGCAACGACAGGGCCGAGTCCGAAGGCTTCAACCGCGCCCAGAGCAGCGTCCCGCTCGACGAAGGCGGCAACGCCGTGTTCAGCCCCGTGGCGTTCGGCCGCTTCGTGACGGCCAACGTCGGGTGGTCGGTGCGCAGCGCCATCGTGCCGGGTCCGACGTTGGAGAACCGACACGTGGAAGTGACGGTGCGCGAGGGCGCCGACGACATCGTGCTGACGGGTTCTCTGCTCGATGCCGAGGGTCAGCCGCTGCCGGCTTCGCAGTACACGGGGATGTGCAAGTACAAGAACGGCATGAGCGGGTTTGGTGGCAGGACCGACGCGTCGGGGCACTTCCGTCTCTCCGTGTCCCGGTTCCCGACGGGACAACAGATCGTGGTGTCGTTCGACACCAAGATGGCCCGCGCGGCCGATCCGCAGGCGTGCGAACTGCCGCCGCGGCTGCTCACGAAGGGCCGCAACGACCTCGGTGAGGTCCGCCTGGCGCGGCACCTGCTCCTCGTCGAGGGCAAGGTCGTCATGGCGGACGGCGGTGAACCCGTGCAGGTCCAGATCAGGATCGAGCGCAAGGACGCCGTTCGTTGGCAGCAGGAGTGGAACCTGTCGCCGGAGTGGGGCAAGGCCGGCGAGTTCACGGTGCGCAGCGCCATCCAGAAGGGCACGCCGATCCGGCTCGTCGTGCAGACGGAGTCGTTCCTGCCGGTGGCGCCCATCGAGTGCGCGGCCGGAGACACGGGCATCGAGATCAAGCTCGCGAAGGGCGGATCGGCGCGCGCCACGTTCCTCGTCGACGAAACGCTGCCGCTCGAACGATTGGCCTTCCGGTTCCGGCGAGCTGATGCACCACCAGACCGGGACAGTCGCGCCGAGATGTTCGAACGCATGCGGTTCTTCCCTGGTGAGGTGCAGGCGAAGGACGGCCGGGTCCAGCGCGATTGGCAGGGCCTCGAGCCCGGTCGCTACCGCTTGCAGGCGATGTGCGCCGGCGTGGCCAAGCCGATCGTCGCGATCGACGCCGTCGAGATCGCCGATGGACCGTGTACCGACCGGCGTCTCGTCGACATCGATCTGCGCGGTCGCGTGCGCGCCTTCGAGATCCGCGCGACGGCCAGCAACGGGACTGAGGTCGCGAGCCAGGACGCGTTCGTGGTGATCCGCAGCAGCGGTGACGACTGGTCCGGCTTCAACCTCGCGTCGGGCGTCGCGAAGATCGCAGCACCTGCGGCCGTCGACCTCATCGTGCTCGCGAAGGGCCACAAAACCGCTTTCGTGAACGGCGTGTTCGATGCGCGCACGATCGCGCTCGAAGCGGCGACGGAGGCGCACATAGCACTCGCGTTGCCCTCGCCGTTGCCCGAAGGGGCCCAACTGCAGCTTCGCCTGAAGCCGACTCTCGAACTGCCGCGCCGGGCCCGCGTGCAGCTCGACAACGGAAGCGGCATGGGGGCGGAGAGCTTCTTCGTCGAAGAGGTGATCGTCGACGACGCCGGCAAGGCGACCGTGCCGGTGCGGTTCCCGGGGTCCTACACGGTCGAGGCCACGCTTTCGTTCGGTCGGCGCAGGGCGACCTTGCGCGACCTCGAACCGCGCACGATCACGCTGCCCGCGACCGGCGAGGTCGCCGTGCGAGTTGGTCAGAAGGGCTTCGATCGGGCGCTCGAAATGTCACGGCGGTGACCGCGAGCGAATCGGCATCGAGTCGCGGCACAGGCCTCGGCGGGAACGCAACCACCGGCGGCAGCGCGTCCCTCGGCGAATCGAAGCACTGCTAACATGCGGCCGCGAGCGCCGTCCATGCGCTCATGAACACGGCCATCAGGATCATTCTGGCCCTCGCCCCGCTCCCGCACCTGCTCCTCGCGCAGGAGACCCCGAAGCCGGAGCCGCCGCCCGCGAACTACGTCGCCCACGAATGGGGCACGTTCACGAGCATGGCCGGCACCGACGGCACCGTGCTCGACGGCCTCCACCGCGAAGAGGAGGCGCTGCCGAAGTTCGTGCACGACCTGCT
>DASRJH010000264.1:0-6773 GCA_035649575.1 Planctomycetota bacterium | reverse complement strand
CGCGTGCACGTCGTTCACCGACGTGGTCGGTCTGCTGCACGCCGGCCGCCGCACCGGACGCCTCACGATCGCCACGCCGGCCGGGACCGGGGTCGTGCTGTTCAGCGGCGGCAAGGTGCTCCACGCCACGTTCGCGGGCCTGCTCGGGCCCGACGCGTTCTTCCGGTCGATGACGCAGCACGAGGGCCGGTTCGAGTTCCGGCCGATCGCGATCGACCGCAACCGGATCCCGATCACGATCGCGCTCGCGCCCACCGCGCTGATGATGGAGGGCGCGCGCCGCACCGACATGCTCGCGAAGGGCCACGCCGACGCGATCCCCCAACCCGCGGGCGCCGGGATCGGCGCCGGCAACGCGGGCCCGCAGACTCCGGCCGATGCGCCGCCGCCCGACCCGGCTGCGGCCGGACGCCTGCGCGACCGGCTCGCCGACCCGAACGCACGCGGCACGCTGCAAGTGCTACTGCGCGACCATCTCCGTGTGTGGACGGCGCCCGATCCGCAGCGGCCCCGCTGCCACGTCGTGCTGGTCGCAGACCTGTCCTCCGGAGTCGCCGCAATGCGAGCACTCGCGGAGCCGCTGGGCAGCCGGGAGATCGAATCGGCGCTCGCGATCGACCAGAAGGTGCTGGCGCTGATGTTCGCCGCGGGCGACGGCGCCCGCCTCGACGTGCTGCTGCTCGACCAGGAAGTGCCCGCGTTCGTGCTCGTCGAGCTGCAGCTCCGCCCGGCCGCCGTGATCCTGGCGCCGCGCGACGGCGAGTGGAAGACGCTCGGCGCCGTGGCCACCGCTGAGCTCGAGACCATGCTCGGCTGGCTGCGCCCACACGCGGTGATCGCGGCCGGCGACGACAGCGTCACCGCCGGCACGCGCGCGATGGCCGACCGTCTCGCGCTCGGCTGTCGGCTCGAGACGATCACGCTGCAAGGTGGGATCGCGAGCGACGGCCTGCGCGCGGCGCTCGCGGCCGCGACGGGGGCTGTCGAACCCGCGACTGCGTCACGCGGCTGAACGCGACTTGCCCGTTTTCGGTTGGCAGCGAGAGTTTCTCAGGGTGCTGCGGCGCGTTCAACCTTCACGAAAATCGGCGTGGAACGCTCGCGTTGCCTGCGGCTACAACGTGCAGGTGATAAGCGAAGCCGAGGACGCCCGATCGCTGCCGCTGCTCGGAAAGCACGCGGAACAGGACCATCTCGCGCTCGCGACGGCCGGTCGGTTCGAGCTCGTACAGGAGATCGGCAGCGGATCGTCGAGCACCGTGCATCGCGCGCGGCTGCTCGCGCCCTACGGCGGCCTGCCGGCCGGCACCGAGGTCGCGATCAAGTTCCTGCGCCAGGATCTGGCGGCCGACGAACGCGCGCACGCGCGTCTGCTCGCCGAGGGTGAAGTCGGCCAGAAGCTGCGTCACCCGAACGTCGCCGAGATCTACGGCTTCGAGACGATCGAGCTGCCCGGACACCAGACGAGCTTCCTCGTCATGCAATACGTGAAGGGCACGACGCTGCGCGAGTTCGTCGCGCGGTCGGGAGCGCCGGTCGAGGACCTCACGCGGCGCATCGGCGCCGACGCGGCCAAGGGTCTGCACGCGCTGCACAAGCGGGGTCTCGTGCACCGCGACGTGAAGCCAGAGAACCTCGTGCTGACCCCGGACAGCCAGCTCAAGATCGTCGACCTCGGACTCGCTCGGCCGATCGGCACCAGGGGTGCCGGCAGCGGCTCGTCGCCGGGGCGCAGCTCGGACTTCGGCGTCGCGGGCAGCGTCGCCTACGCGGCGCCCGAGACGCTGCGCGGCGCAGCCTCAGGGCCGCGCAGCGACCTCTATTCACTCGGCATCGTGTTGTTCGAAGTCACGACGGGCCGCCACCCGTTCTCTTCGACGACCACGGCGGACGAGATGCTGGACGCGCACCTGCACCGGCCGCCGCCGCGCCCCTCGCACCTGCGCGCGCGCGTGTCGCCGTTCCTCGACCAGCTGCTGCTCGACCTGCTGCAGAAGGACCCCGAGCACCGCCCTAGAGACGGCGCCGAACTCGCGCGATGGCTCGAGCAGGGCGAACGGTCCGAGTACTGGCGGCGCCACGAGGCAAAGGCCCCCGCGCTCGCGAGCAGCCGCCGGCTGTTGCGCATGCGACGCCCCGCCGAGACGCCGCTCTGCGGCCGCAAGGCCGAGCTCGCCGCGTTGCAGGAGCGGTTCGCCGCGGCGCAGAAGGGCCGCGGCAGCGTCGTCGTCGTCGACGGACCCGAGGGCATCGGCCGCCGGCGCCTGCTCGACGAAGCAATCCAGGGCTGGCTCGGCGGCAAGGAACCGCCGCTCTATCTCGGCGGCGAAGCCGACAGCGGCTTCGGTCACGGCGAGCCGTTCGCGAGCTCGCTGCTGGACTGGCTGCTGCACGGTGACGGCCGCAACACGCCGAACGCGCACCAGCGTGCTTTGGTCGGCGCGCGCCGGTTCCTGCAGCTCGACGAGGCGGACGCCGAAGCGCTCGCCGCGGTGACCCTGGGAGTGAGCACCGAGTCGTCCGAAGTGCGCGCCGATCGGCTCGCCTCGGCACTCGCGAGCCTCGCGCGTCCCGGGCGCGTGCTCGTGCTGCGCGTGGACCACAGCGAACGGCTCGACACGAGCGGCCGCCTCGTGCTGTCGCGGCTCGCCGCCTCGTGCCCGCAGCTGCATCTGTTGCTGCTGCTCGCGACGGGACCCGAGGGCCAGGCCCTGCACGCCGATCTGCGTCTCGAGCTCGCGGGACTCGAGGACGCGCCGTTCCTCGCGTTCGGCCGCGCCTTGTTCCGCGGCGGCGAACCGGTCGACACGTTCCTGCGCGACGCGCACCGCGTCCTGAGCGGTCTGCCCGGCAACCTGATCGAAGCGCTCGACCACCTGGCCCAGGCCGGCGAGCTGCGCGGCCGCGCCGGGGACTACCACATGCTCTCGCCTGCGGCCGAACCGCGGCCTGCTCCGGGCCACCTCGAGCGTTTCCGCCACCGCGTGGCCGGACTCGAGCCCCAACAACGCGCCGTACTCGCGGCGGCGGCCGTGCTCGGCGAACGCTGCGAGCTCCAGGCGCTCGCCGAGCTCGTCGCTTCCTCGGAGATGGCCGTGCTCGAGACCCTCTCGCTGTTCCGCGGCCGCATCGTTCGGGCCCAGGGCGGCGAGGTCTCGTTCCGCCATCGCGACTTCCAGAAGGCCCTGCTGCGCGAGCTGCCGGCCCGCGAACGCGAGCAACTGCACGTGCAGGCGGCGGCGCTGCTCGAACGACGCGGCGGCAGCCGGCTCGAGATCGGCATGCAGCGTTCGCAGGCGCTCGACCACGAGGGCTGCCTCGATCCGCTGCTGGACGGTCTCGAGGAGCGCGTGCGCGCCGGCTCGCGGCGGACCGCGCTGCGCATCGCGGGCCGCCTCGCCGTGCACCTCGCGCAGGTGCCGAGCACGCCGGCCAACGACGCACGCCGGCTGCGGTGGTTGCTGCAGAGCGGCAAGGCGCGCTCGAACGCGGGCCAGACCGAAGCCAGCGCGCGCACTTTCCGCGAGGCCGAAGCGCTCGCGACGCGACTCGGCGATCTCGAATCGTCCGCGGCGGCACGCACGGGTCTGGCCAACGAGGAGCTCGACAGCGGGCATCTGCTCGCGGCGATCGCGCTGCTCGAATCCGTGCACGACGACCTCGCGGCCCACACCACGAAGGCCGCCTCCGCGATGGCGGCCCAGGCGCACGGCCTGCACGGGCGCATCCTGCTCTACCGCGGCCAGGCGGCTCCCGGCGAGAAGCACATGCAGGCAGCGTTGATGCGCGTTCCTCCCGAGGAGGACGAGCTGCGCTGCCACTTGCTGATCGACCTCGCGCGCGTGCAGGCGCTGAGCCACGACTACGCGACGGCGCTCAAGACGCTGCAGCAGATCGAAAGCGCGCCGGCCATGAGCCGGCTGCCACGCGTGCGTCTGCGGTTCCACCTCTACCGCGGCCAGGTCCGATCCGTGCTCGGCGACGATGTCGCGACGCAGGACCTGCGCGATGCCGTCGACGAGGCCGAACGGCTGTCGCTGCCGACCTACGGCGCTCGCGCGAGCGTCTTCCTGGGCGAACGCCAGTTCTGGCGCGAACGCGACGACGAGGCCATGGCCACGTTCCACCGCGCGGTGCGACTCGCGCTAGCCGGCGGCGATCGTCTCGGCGAAGCGATGGCGCGTGGCTACCTGCTGCGGCTCGGTGACGAAGACGAGGCTCTCGGCGCGCTCGTGAGCGAGCTCGAACTGCCCTCGCTGCGCGCCAACTGGCTGCTCGCGCGCGCCGTGCGCGGCGACGCGGCGCCCACCGCAGAGCTCGAAGAAGTCCTTGCCACCGCCGATCTGCCGATCTCGATGCACCTGCGCGCGTTGGCCTGGCTCGACCGTCCCGCGGCGGCCCGTTCCCTCGTGCGAACGATCGCCGAACGCTTCCCGCAGCGTTCGATGCGGCGCCGGTTCCTTGCACAATGGGGCGCCGGAGCCAGAATGTGAGACCAACCCCCGCCGTACGATCGTAGGAGGATTGTGCGCAGTGTCTGGCTGACGATCTCGCTGGTGCTTTGTGGCGCCGTCGCCGTCGGCTGCTGGTGGTTGTGGAAGGGAGCCACGGGCGAGACTTCGCCTTTGTCCGATCTTCAGCCAACGCAGCCCGGCGAGCGGACCCCGGATCCCCTGGCTTCCAGCGTCGGTGCGCCCGAGTCCGCGGACGACGGCGTCGCGCCGAATCAGATGCGGGCCCCGGCAACGCTTCCGGACGCCGCTCCGGATACCCGCATCGCCGCGCTCGAGGTGCTCGTGGTCGGCGGCGCTGCCGATGTCGCGTTCGAGCCGCTCGCGCACGTCGACGTGACCTTGATTCTCGCGGCCGAGCAGAACCGCGCGATCACGTTCGTCGGTCGCACCGATCAGCGTGGCAACGCGCGCTTCGAAGTGGTCGGCGGCGATGGCCACACCGCCTCGGTCACTTGTGGCCTCGGCGCCGAAGGCAGCGCGACGCTCGCCGCCGACCAGACGGTGCAGACCACGCTGCGCATCGTGCCACGCCTGCTCGTCCAGGGTTCGGTCGTGGACGCCGGTGGCCGTGGCATCGGGGACGCCTCGATCGTGCTGCTGCCGTGGTTCGACCGCGCGAGCGACGTCCCGCGTCTGTGCAACGTCGGCCGCAGTCGGGCCGATGGCAGCTTCCGCGTCGGGCTCGCGGCCGGGGGCAGGTTGGGTGCGCTGCATCCCGACTATTCGCCTTCGGCCATGTACTTCGTGCGCCCCGAACCGGACCGGACCAAGCCCTCGCCGACCGTGACGCTGCAACTGGCCCTGCTGACCGTGCAGGTCAGGCTCGAAGGCACCGTGGTCGATGCCGCGGGCCTGCCCGTTCCGGGCGCGGAGATCGAGTGTCGCGGCATGGGCACCGTGCCGCCGGGCGCCGAGCTCGCCTCGCCCCCGCAGCGCGCGAGCACGGACCGCGAGGGTGCGTTCTCCGTGCGGCACCTGCCGCCCGGTCGCATCGAATACGCAGTGCGCGCCGCGGGGCATGGCAGCGTGCGCAACAGCATCGAAACGACGCCCGGTCAGCTGGCGCACGTCGAGGTGCGGTTGCCGCCGGCCTGCGAAGTCCACGGCAGCGTGCGCAACGCAGACGGCACGCCCGTCGCCAACGCGCGAATCTGGTCCGATGTGCCCGGCACCTTGTTCAGCCGCATGACGGCCAGTGCAGCCGATGGCAGCTTCCGCCTGCGCGATCTGCCCCCCGGCGACAACCTCCTGACCGCGCGAGCAACGCAGGCGGTCGGAGTTGCCCCGCGCCAGGTCGCCCAGCGCCTCGTGCTCGGGCCCGCGTCTCCCACCGAGTGGACGGCGATCCTCGATGCCGCCGGAGCGGCCCGCGGCGTGGAAGGCGTGGTCGTCGACCCGACGGGCGCCCCGCTCGCGCAATGGCGCGTCGTGGTGCGTGGCAACGCCGAGGGCACCACGACCGCGGCCGATGGACGCTTCGCCCTCGCGGCACCGAACGCAGCCACCGTCGACGTCCGGGTCTACGCACCGGGGCAGCAGCTCATGAGCTTTGCCGCCGCCATCGTGCGCGGCGTCGTGCCGGGCTCGGGTCCGCTGACGATCACGGTTGACAAGAACCAGCCCGTGGGCGGCATCCGTGGCCGGGTGTCGACGGCAGCCCAGCAGGCGGTCGCGGCGAAGGTCATTTGCTGGCACCACGAACGCGCCGAGTACGTGCAGTTCCAGGCTGCCAGCGATGGCACGTTCAGGATCGACACCGTGCCGGCGGGCAGGGTCGACCTGCAGTTCGAGCACCCTGGCCAGATCACGGCGCACGTTCCCGCACTCGACGTGGTTGGCGGCGCCCGGCTCGACCTCGGCGTGATCGAGCTCGGGGCCGCGGGCATCCTGCATGGCAACGTCGTCGGGCCCGACGGCGCGGCTCCCGCGCAGTGCCAGGTGACCATCCTGCTGAAAGACCAGCAGCTCGTCGCCGAGTACGGCGCGGGGATCTACCGGTTTCCGGCGGTGCCGCCGGGCTTGCACGAGCTTCAGGTCCAGGGGCAGGGTGTGGCACCGGACAGCTTCTCCGTGGAGGTCCAGGCCGGTGTCGAGTTGCAGAAGAACATCCTGCTGCTAGCCGGTGTGGCTCGCCGTTTCCTGGCCATCGTTCCACTCCAACCCGGAACCCTGAGAGCTCCGGAGGTTGCCTGGCTCGCGATCCGCGCGGCAGGCAAACCGACCTCGTGGCAGGCGCAGGCAGCCGTCAGCTGGACCGGA
>DASRJH010000263.1:0-19241 GCA_035649575.1 Planctomycetota bacterium | reverse complement strand
CTCATCAGCGCACTCGTCGACATGCGTCGCGCGGCAGCAATCTCGGACGCAGTTTCGGCCGACGACTTCGACTTCGTGCTCGGCTTCGGCGGTTCGACCTCGCGCAGGATGCGCTGCACTTCGAGCATGCCGGCCTTGCGCAGTTCGTGCCCCGGGAACGGCAGCGCACCGACCAGCAGTTCGTAGAGCATCACGCCGAGCGAGTAGATGTCGGCGCGCGTGTCGATGTCCTGGTTGGTCGGATCGGCCTGCTCGGGCGCCATGTACTCGGGCGTGCCGATCACCTGCCCGGCCTCCGTGAACAGCGTCGCCTCGACGAGCTTCTGCCCCATCGCCTTCGCGAGGCCGAAGTCGATGATCTTGATCTGGACCTTGCCCTGATCCTCGCTGACCAGCACGTTGCCGGGCTTCAGGTCGCGGTGCACGACGCCCTTCTGATGTGCGTGCTGCACGGCAGCGCACACCTGTTGCACCAACTCGATGCGCTGCGGCAAGGACAGGCGACGCTGGTCGCAGAACTCGGTCAGCGGAATCCCCTTCACCAACTCCATCACGAAGTACGGCTGCCCCCGCTCGCTCATCCCGCAGTCGAAGACCTTCGCGATGCCGTCGTGCTGCATCAGCGCCAACGCCTGCCGCTCCTGCTCGAAACGCGCGACCACGGCCTTGCTGTCCATGCCGAGCTTGATCAGCTTCAGCGCGACCCTGCGCTTCATCGGCACCGACTGCTCGGCCAGATACACCGAACCCATGCCTCCTTCACCGAGCAGCGCGAGGATCTTGTAGGGCCCGATCTGCGCCGGCAGCGGCGCGGCGGACGCAGCAGCCCCTTGCGGCGCAGGTTCGGTTTCCATTCCCCGAATCTATCGCGCGGCCTCCGGCGGGGCCATGCGCCAACAAGCTGACGGTGACGCGGCGGTCGCTCACATGCCTTGCGCACCCTGGGCCGGTTCGTGGCCCGCGTTCACCGGCCACCCGCACGCGAACGCCCTGCGCCGCAACGACGCGCGGCTTCACCAGATCTTCCTGTCACTCACTTGGCGCAGCGGCACGGCCTCCACGTCCGGGCCCAACCTGATGCGGTCCTTGCCGTGGTGCACGACCCACAACCGCTCGAGCGAGAGATCCCCGCGTGCGGCGCGCATCGACGCGGTGAGGTCCGGTGCCGAACCGAGCTTGAACTCGAAGCCGACGCGCCGATTGCCGCGAAACGATCAGCAGATCGAGTTCGGGTCCGCGGTGCAGCCCCCAGAAGAAGCACTCATGCGGGCGCGTGCCGACTCGTTTGCCCGAAGCAGGCGGTCCATCGCCCGCGCCCAGGCATGCCCCGGCAGGCGGGGGTGACATCGCGCCGGCATCGAGTGGTAGACTCCCGATCATGGTTGACCCGGTCCGAACACCACCCGCTGGTTTCGATGAGCTTCCCGTCGAGGAGCAGATCGACTACGTCCAGGCGCTTTGGGATCGCATCGCCGCGCACCCGGATCGGGTGCCCGTGCCCGAGTGGCATCTGAAAGAGCTACGCAAGAGAGAGGACGTCTACCGAGCGGCTCCGGACAAAGTCAGCACATGGGAGGAAGTGCGCGAGCGCATCCTTCGGCGGCGTGATCGTGGCACATGACCACGTCCCTCTCCTTCACGCCAGCAGCGGAGATCGACCTCGCCGCGATCTTCGTCTGGTACGCGGGAGCAGCGTGACGGACTGGGATTACGATTCATTGATGCTGCCGACGAGCTCTTTCGACGTATGCGTGAGTCGCCACGGCAGTTCCCGAGGTCGTTGCCGGGTGTATCGGCGCGGACTTCTCCGCCGATTTCCGTATGGCGTCTACTTCTCGCTCGAGCCCAATCGGGTGGTCGTTCACGCGGTCCTGCATCTACATCGAGACCCGGCGGTTTGGGGGGAGAGGTTGTCGAGAGGCTCGGGCTAACCCGCCGCAGCAGCCAACGCGCCGCAGACGGCGCGCAGCTGGATCCTGGAATGGAACCGCAAGTTGGCTTCGAGTTCAGCGGGTCCGCGACGGCGCGCGCAGCTCGATCGAATCGATGCGCATGGCCTCGCCCCACGTCGCGAGGCCGATGCGGTGCCGGCCCGGAATCGGCAACAGCGGCGCCTGATCGAACAGCACCACGTCGCCAAGACGCACCGTGAGCCGGTGCCCGTAGTAGACGAGCTCGAGCCGCACGGGCTCCTTCGCTACGCCCTTCGCAGGTTCCTTGGTGTTCGCCTCCTTCGCGTCGGTCCGCCACGGTTCCACGGCGGATACGTAGACGCGCCGGTCGTAGCGTTCGAGATGCGCGCGCACGCCTTCGCCGCTCGGCTCGAGGATCAAGGTCCATCCCGACAGCGCGTCGCGCATGCCGTCACCCTGCAGGATGACGCAGAGCTTGGGCGGCCCCGACGCCGGCGAAACACCGATCGCGAGCTGGAACGCGTCGAGCGTTTCGGTGGTCCTCTCGGGCAGCCACGCGAGATTGGACGGCGAGTCCTTCTGCCAGCCCGGACGCACCGTGAACTTGCGCCACTCGACTTCGCGTTCGGTCGCGAAGCCTTCGAGCGCGCCGTTGCGCACGCGCCACTTGCCGACCGTCGCGTCGAGCTTGCGCGCATCGGCCGTGTTGTCGAAGCGAGCTTTGAAGTGCGACGTCCAACGCTTGGGATCGGGCACGTCGATCGCGGCGAGCTTCTTCGCGGGAGGATCCGCATCGGTGGTCCAGCCGGGCAACGGCGTGCCGTTGCGCTGCGCGATGGCCAGCGAGAAGCCCGACGGGCCGCCGTAGTTGCGGACCTTCAACAGGACCTTGTTGCGGCCCGGCGGCAACACAACGCGATAGCGGATCGCGTCCGGCAGCAGCACAGCCCGGTCGGGGCGCCACGGGCCGAGCGGGCCGTCCACGTTCTCGTACGAGCCGATCAGCTCGTCGTTCACGAACAGATCGAGATCGTCGTCGGCGCGCACGTGCAACCACGCCTCGGTCTCGCGCTCGACGCGCACGTGCGTCAGCGCGTAGCTCGCCGTGTCGTCCATGTAGGCGAACTCGAAGTGCAACCAGCCCGTCGCGTCGACGGTGACCGGCTTCGGGCCGGGCCGGCGCCAGGTCGGGCTGTTGAGGATGCTGTCGTAGCGCGCCTGCAGGTCGATCTCGAGCTCGGGTTCGAAGCGGAACGCGCCCGGATCGACGCCCTCGCGCTTGAACGGACCGATGATCCACCAGTCCTTCACGACGCCGAGGTCCTCGTGCCAGGCGTCGAGTCGCGCACGCTTGTCGTGCAGGCGCTTGGCCTGGCGGTCGCGCGGCACCGGCGAGCCGGGGCAGTCTTCGAGCGTCGGCGGCAATTGCCGGGGCTTCGCTGCGAGCTGCTCGAGCCGCACGGCTTCGAGATCCTGATCGAGCAACGGCCAGCGAAAACGCTGCAGGTCCGCGAACGCGGCGGGACCGAATGCCTGCACGAGATGGAATGCGAACGCGCGCGCTATGTCGGGTGTGCGCGCGTCCTTGACCCTGCAGGCGCGGTAGTCGCGGAAGAACTTGCGATAGAGCTGCCAGCGGTAGCCTTCGCCGCTCTTGCCGTAGGCGCTCATGAAGTGCAACAGCAGCCCGGCGCTCGGCCCGTAGTTCGGGATGCGCCAGTACTCGAGGTCGCGTTCGAGGTAGTCCTGCAGGAACGCGCGAGTGGCCATGCCGAAACCCGCGCGCGCTGCGGCGACCTGGCCGAGCTCGAACTCCGCGAAGACGGCGCCGAAGTCGGCGAGGCCCTCGTGCATGCCGCCGTAGACCGGCGTCGTGTCGTCGATGCAGTGTGTCAGCTCGTGATAGAGCAGTCCGTTGTCGACGCGCAGATCCTTCGTGTTCGGATCGGCGTTGCCGATGTCGATGGTCTTGCCGCCGCCGATGCCACCGGCGAACTCGAACAGCTCCTTCCAGTAGACAGTCACGCGGTCGCCGTCGGGGTTGGGCACGCGGCCGAACAGGTCGGTCAGGTAGAGATACGCGAGATCGAAGCGCAGCAGGCTCTCGTCGACGATGCCATTGACCAGCGCCTGCGGGCCGATGATCACGAAGCGGTGGCTCGTGCGCGTCGCCGTGCGACCCCAACAGGCATGCTTCATCGCCGCAGTTGCTTCGGCGCGTTCGTCGGCCGGAACGTCGGCGAGCCAGGCAGCTTCGATGAGAGCACGCGCCTGCTCGGCCTCCTTGCGCAGTTCGAGCGTGAACTCGAGCGTTTGCACGAGCCCGCGCCCGACCGCGCGCTCGGCCGGGTTCTTGCTCATCCGGACGCCGACCTCGAGCCGTTCCGGTCCGCGCTTGTGCCTCGCGACGAGCTGGTCGACCTCGGCCTGCTGCGCCTCGGTCAGCTTGAAGATCTCCGCCGCGATGGCCTCGCGGTCCTGCGTGGCGCTCGCGACGTCCGCGACCGCGCCGAGTACGGCGCGATCGGCCTGCTGCTGCAGCGAACCGCCGACTTCGTCGAGCAGCATCAGCGCGCCGAACAACTTGCCCCGGTCGTGCATGCGGCCCGCGACCTGCCGCAGGTAGCGCGTGCGCTCGGCAGAGATCCGCTGCTGCACGATGTCCGACTCCTCGAACGACAGCGGCGGCGGCGTCATGCGGCCGACGGTCAGCAGCGCCTGCTGGAGCTTCCTCTTCGCCGGGTAGTCGTCGAGGTGCCGGAACGTGAACTCGAGTTGGTCCCAGGCGATCGCCGGTTCCTTCGCCGCTTGCGCCGTGGCCGCCGCGATCACGGCGTCGACCGCCGCAGCATCGGGTGTGCCGGCGTCGGCCGCGGGCAGGAACTCCGCGACACGCGCGAGTCCGTCGCTGCCGATGTTGCGCGACAGCGGCGGCGAGACCTTGTTGGTGGCCGGGTCGAGGAAACCGACGAAGACCTCGATCGCGGACGGGATCGCCTCGGAGGGCGACGGTGGCACGAAGAGCGGCAGCTCGTATGCGACGGCCTTGTCCTTCTGCCACTTCTGCGTCGGCACGGGTGGCGCGTGATCGCGGCGCAGGATCATGCGGCCATTGGCGCGCAGCTCGACGCGCACGGCGAACGGACGATCGGGCGTTGCCTCGCTGCAGAAGCGCAGTTTCAACGAAGCGCGGCCCGTTCTCGCGAGCTGGGTCACGTCGACCTCGGCCGTGACGTTCACGGGGATCGACATGTGGTCCTGCGCCGCGAGCGGCAAGGCACTGGCGAACGCGAGCAGCAGCTGCGCGCCACAGCGAGAGGGCGTCATCGACGACATGTCGGCGGCGAACGAGCTTAGCGCGATCGCATGACGCGGGTGAGCCCGTCCGCCACTTCTGTGGCTTCACTTCTGTGTTTTCGCTTCGTGGGGCTTTGGCGTCACGCCGCCGAGGTTCGTATCCAACCAATCGAAGATCTGCGACCAGAGGTGGCGCACGTTCGCGGGCGACGAGATCACGTGTCCTTCACCCCAGTAGCGCACGAACTTCGCCCTGCGGCCGAGCCGGTAGAGACCCATGAACGCTTCTTCGCCCTGCTGGATCGGCGCGCCGTCCATGTCGCCGTGCACGATCAAGAGCGGCGTGCGGATCCGGTCCAGATACGCGAGCGGCGTGTTGCGCAGGTAGCGCCACAGGTCGCTCCACGGTGGACCGCCGAGGTTCATCGGCGTCGTCTCGGTGAACATCACGGTGGCGAGGCCTTCGTGCGCGCGGTTGCTCATGCGCTCGCCCGGGTAGAGCTGCGCGTGCAGGCTCAGCAGGTCCGGGTGTCCCGACATCGCTATGGCTGCCTTGAACCGCGTCGTGTGGGTGACGACCGCGTAGGTCGTGTAGCCGCCCGTGCTGTGGCCGAGCACGGCGAGGCGATCCTGGTCCGCGATGCCCATTTCGACGAGCTTCTCGACGCACGGCATCACGCCTTTCGGGATCTCGATCAGCGGATCGCCTTTGCCGCCCGGCGACGGCAGCGGCACGCTCGGCAGCAGCACCACGTAACCATGGCCCGCGAGCAGTTCGAGATTCAGCGGGCGCGTGCTGGTCTTGCTCGCGAGCCCGGTTGCCGTGTCGCGCACGCTGTGGCCGCCGTAGACCCACACGGCGACCGGGTATCGATGCCCTTCCTCGTAGCCGGGCGGTAGGATCGCGAGGCCTTTGAGCGCATTGCCGTCGGTGCCGCGATACTCGATCAGCAGGCGACGGCCCTCCGCGATCTGCGCGACGTGTTCGTTCAACGTGAGCAGTTGCTGCGCGTCGCCGCCGCGACCGTCCGTCGCCCAGAGCACCGTGCCGCCCGGTGTGTCGTCGCGGAAGACGAGCGTGCCGTTGCGAGGGTCGCCATCGAGCAGGCGTGCCGTCGGCGTCGGCAGCGCGATCGGATGGACCGCGACGCGCTCGGGATCCGACGCGGAAAGCGCTACGTGCGCGAGCGAGGCACCCTCGAAGAGCAGATTCGTCTGCAGCAGCTCCGGCCCCGGGGCGAGCCGCGTGAGCGATCCGCTGCCGAGCTCCTTCACCGGCGTCGAGTGCGCGAACGGTTGCTGCCTGCCGACGCTGATCATCCAGATCGCACCGTCGGCGACGCCGAGGAAACGATCCGCCCAGCCGGTTGGCACGAGTCGGGACGGAGCCCTCGTCATGGATGCCGTCACGTTGTGGGGCGCGCCCTGCGCGAGCCGCCACCAATCCCATCGCAGCGGTGAAGATGACTCTCCCTCGACGGGACGTGCTCGCGCCACGAGATGTCCGTCGGAGGCCCAGACCGCCCGGTCGACCGTCATTGCCGGCGGCGTGACGTCGTGCACGGAGCCGTCGTTCGCCGAGACTACGAGCGCGATGCGCCGGCCGCCGGCCTTGCGCGGCGTCGCATCTTCGCCAATGGCGAACGCCGAACTGTCGTTTGCCCAGCCGAGCAGCCCTCCGTCGACGTGCTCCTTACTGGCGTCGAGCGCGGCCCAGAGCATCGGCTTCTGTTCGCGCAGCGAAGCGATCCCGGCGCGGTAGGTGCGGATCGCATCGGTGATCGCGAGGTCGGGGCCCATGGCCATCGTGCCCGCGATCGCGAGCACGGCCGCGCGCTGCAGATCGGGCGAGATCGCGACCTGGATCGAGAGGCGCAGGTCCCAGAGGTCCCACCTCGGCACGTCGGCGACGGTGCGCGTGGTGTGGGACCCGACGTCGACATGCTCGAGCGAGACGGTCGGCAGCGGTGCCGCCGGTCCGCCGCTCTCGAGGATGCTGGCCGTGGGCTCGGTCCCCGAGAGCCACCGTGTCCAGGCTCGCGTCGCGTCGCCGACGCCTCGCCGCCAATAGAGGATCTGCTCTTCGGCCGAGACACCGGCCGGCAGCAGCGCTGCGAGCAGCGTCGTCGAGTCCAACCACACGATCGCGCGCGCGGGCCTCGACGGGATCTCGAAGTCGACCTGCAGATACACGCCGCGATCGCTCTCGCGGTGCAGCGTGTTCGTGGCTGCATCCCAGGTATGGAGCCGGATGTCGCTCGTGCCGGGCGGCTCGCCGGGTCCGGTCTTCGTCGACACGAACGCGAGACGCCGGCCGTCGGGCGACCACGTCGGATACCAGGAGCTGCTCGCATCCTGCGCGCCGTTCGTCAGATTGCGCCGCTCGCCGGTGCGGCGATCGATCAACCAGACATCGCCGGTTGCCTTGTAGTTGCACGTGGGGCAAGCGTTGGCGGTTCCGGGCCGCGTGATCGTGGCGGCGATCCAGGCGCCGTCGGGCGAAACCGTGACGTCGTCGAGTTCGCTGAGCGTGAACAGGTCGTCGGGCTTCATGCCGCGCGTCTGCGGGGCCGGCGCCGGCGGGCGGGACTCCAATGGGGGCTGTTGCAAGGCCGCGGTAATGCACACCAGCGCGGCACAACCGGAGAACAAGAGCGCTGTCATGCCCTCGATCTTAAGGAGGGCAGGGTCATGGGGCGCTCGTCGGCTGGAGCAGCGGCGAACATGAGCGGCCGCGTCGCGCCCTCGATCCCAGGTGGACGATCTGGCGCGGCGGCTTTCCTCGCTCGCGCGTCCTCTTCGCTATTGCGACCGTCTCGATGCGATCCTGGCTTCGCCGCGCTTCGGCCGGCAGGCCGTCACCTCGTCCGGACCAAGCGAGTCGTCCTCGAGCTCGTCCTGCTTCTTCGCGGCGCGCGTCAACTTCGCGATCTCTTCGCGCAGCCGCCGCTTCTCCGTGAGCAGCCAGTCGTCGCTCTTCGCCTTGTGCTCGCTCGCGCTCCCCTTCACCTTGCTGCCGTCGACAACGATCGTGCCCATCTTGACCAGCTTGGCTTCGCGCGCGATCTCGACGACCTGCATGAAGCAGCGTTTGAATTCGTCGAGGTTCTCCTCGCGGAAGGCGCTGATCGCGCGATGGTCCGGCTCGTGGCCCTCAGCCAGCACTCGGAAGGCGATACTGACCTCGATATTAGCAGCTATGCGTCGCGAAGAAAAAGTGCCGGTGCAGTAGGCGTAGATCAGAAGGCGCAGCATCACGCGCGGCGGGCACGGCAGCTGGCCCTTGCTGCGTTGGCGGTCGCCGACCAGTAACTTGTCGATTTCCAGGCCTCCTACCGCATCGCGAATGAACGACGCCAGGTGCCCACTTGGTAACCAGTCACGCTTCGACGGCGGCAACTGAGCCATACGATCTCTTTACGCACGCGGGCCGTAGACTGGTATGCTCAATCGTGAGATTCTCTGATCCTTGCCGGGCGTCGCGCGGTTCTAGCGCCTTCTCGGCCGAGGCGTCGCCGTAAGCTGGCCGTAAGGTTCATGCGCATGCGCACGGTGCCGTTTGCTCTGCTGTTTGCCTGTGCCTGTTGTTCGAAGGCGCAGGTCGACCTTACGGCCCAGGATCCCGCGAGCCCGCCACAGCGGCCCGTGATTGTCGCCGGCTACGACCTCGGTGTGCCGACGCGATCGTTTCTACTGCCCGACGAGCTGCAGGAGGTCTCGGCCATTGCGGCCGCCGACGAACACACGCTGGCTTGCGTGCAGGACGAGAAGGGCTCGCTGTTCTTCTTCGATCTCGATCAGGGCCGGGTCGTGCGGCGGGCGAAGTTCGGTCCCAGGGGGGACTACGAGGGGCTGGCGCGGGTTGGTGACGACTACTGGGTCCTGCGCAGTGACGGCGTGTTGCTGCGCCTGGTCGCGGACGCGGACCGCTACGAGATCGCGGAGACGCTCGCGACTGGCCTTGGGGTCAAGGAGTTCGAAGGCCTCGCCGTCGATCGCGCCGCCAAGGGGTTCGTGCTCGCGCCGAAGTCCTTGGCCAAGGAGACCGAGGAAGGAGAACTCCGTCCGCTGTTTGCATTCGACCTCGCGACGCGATTGGCGGCCAAGGAACCGCTGATCACCCTGCACCTCGACGAGGTGCTCGATGCGGCGCGCCTGCAAGGCATCGCCGTGCCCACGCGGCTCAGCAAGCGCGGCAAGGAGAAGCCGTTGGTGCGCCTGTTCTTTGCCGAAGTAGCTGTGCATCCCGAGACCGGCGATCTGTGGCTCTTGTCCGCTGGCGACCGTGCGCTGCTCGTCGTCGACAGGAACGGCCAGTTCCGCGGCATGCACTTCTTCTCCACGGACGAGATGCCGCAACCGGAGGCCGCGACGTTCTTGCCGAACTGCGACCTTGTGCTCGGCAGTGAAGGCGCCGGAAGTCCGGCCGTGCTCCGCGTCTATGCGCGCGTGCCGCAGCCTCGCTAGTCCGAGTTCGCGTCGATAGACGAGTCAGACGCGGCGGCGTTGTCCGCACCGCTTGTGTCTGATCATCGCGCTGGACAACTTTTCGCGCTTGGCTCCGCTGGCATGAATGTGCGCGCTGGTCATGCGGCGTGCGCATGCAATCGAATGTGGAAAGAACATGGGCGCAGGGCGCAGTCATGCCTCGCCCGACCAGAACGATGACCACTTGCAGTCATAGAAGCGATGGCTCGTGTGTAGCTGGCATCGACGCAGCGCTCTGGTCATGCAGCATGCGACACTTAGTCTCATACTAAAGCGCGGCGCGACGAAATCGGATTGCGCCAAACTCGGGTCGCGGGCTTTTGTTGGCTTTTGCGAAGCCAATGCTCGATGCGCCTCGCGTATCCCGGCCTGAGTTCGACACCACGAAGCATGCATTGCCAACGATGGCGTGCAGTCATTTAGCCAGGAGACAACTGTGAGTAAGTCTAATATCCGGGCCGCGACGGCGGCATTCGTTCTGTGCATGGCATCAGCAATGCCTGCGCAAGTCGTCACCGTCACCCCGACGGTCGAGACGACTCCGGTCCCCAGTTCAGGCGACGCGGCTGACGACATGGTCGTCTGGGTCCACCCGACGACGCCGAGTCAGAGCCTCGTGATCGGCACCGACAAGAACGCCGGGCTCGGCGTCTACAACCTGGCCGGGACCCAGCTGCAGTTCCTATCCGACGGCGACATGAACAACGTCGATCTGCGCTACGGCTTCCGCCTGGGCTCCGCCGAGGTTGCGCTGGTGACCGCCGGCAATCGCTCGAACGACAGGCTTGCGGCCTACGCCGTCGACCCGGTCCTGCGCCGGCTCTACAACGTCGTCGCGCAGCCCATCCCGCTCGGCTTCACCATCTACGGCTCCTGCATGTATCGCAGCCACGTGAACGGCAACTACTACTTCTTCGTCAACTCGGATGGCGGCCACGTCGAGCAGTGGCGGCTGTTCGACGACGGCACCGGCCACCTCGGCGCACAGCAGGTGCGCACCTTCAATGTCGGCAGCACGACCGAGGGCTGCGTCGCCGACGACGAGAACGGCTGGTTCTTCATCTCCGAGGAGGGCGTCGGCATCTGGCGCTACGGCGCCGAGCCGGGCGCGGGCACCTCGCGCGTGATGGTCGACAGCACCGGTTCCTCGGGCCATCTGACGGCGGACGTCGAAGGCCTGGCGATCTACTACACGGCCGGCGGCGGCGGTCTGCTGCTGGCCTCGAGCCAGGGCAACAGCAGGTTCGTCGCCTACAACCGCACCGCGCCGCACGCGTATCGGATGACGTTCCAGATCGGCGCCAACGCAGCGCTCGGCATCGACGCGGTCAGCGACACCGACGGCATCGAGGTCGTCAACCTCGGGCTGGGGTCGGCGTTCCCGAGCGGCGTGTTCCTCGCCCAGGACGGCAGCAACTCGGGGGGGAACCAGAACTTCAAACTCGTGCCGTGGCAGACCATCGCCAACTCCGTCACCCCGCCGCTGCCGATCGATACGCTGTATGACGCGCTCGGCGTGCATCAGGCCGCGACGGCGAACGCCTACGGCCCCGGTTGCGGATCCCCAGCACTCGGTTTCGTGCCCGATGCGAACGGCAGGCCAGTGCTGGGACAGACTGGTAGCGCGACCATCACCAACGTGCCAACGCCGGTGGTCGGTGTTGCGTTAGGGTGGAGCAACCAGAACGTCGGCGCGCTCGCTTTGCCCTTGACCCTGAACGCTGTCGGCATGCCCGGATGCACCCTGCTGCAGTCTGCAGACATCATGGGGCTCGGAACCTCGCTGCTGACTGCGTCCACGCGCTCGTTCTCCGTCGCCATCCCCAGCGTGGTCAACTTCATCGGGACCCACATCTACCTGCAGGCCTACGCCTTCGCGCCCGGAGTGAATCCCTTGCAGGTTGTCATCAGCAACGGGATCGACTGGCACCTCGGAGACATCTGACGGGTCTGGCGCGTTCATCGTCGCCGCTCTTCGCGGAACGGCGACGCCGTTCGCGTGCGACTTGATGGGGAATCGCACGCGGGCGAGTTGTGGTGGGTTCTGGCTGGCGCCGCGCTACCCGAGTCTCGCGCGCGCCGCCTCGCGGCGATGGGCGTCGCCCTCACGCGCTTCGATCAGCTGGGGGCGCGAGCGCTGCAGCTGATCGTCTCGGCGATGGAGCCACAGCCGCGCGCCGCAAGCTCACGACCGAGACCGAGCCTGGCAGGACCCGGCTCGAGATGCAGCGGCTGCAGCGATGTCGAGCGCGGCAGTGCTGCTCGCGCAACGGTGGGGGAGGCGTGTGACGAATTCGAGATCGGGCCGAAGCAGTGTGCGAACTTGCGCCGGCAGTGCTGCGCGCGCGCTCGACGAGGGCGACAAAGGGTCGGCTGGATGCAGCGCGCTTGTCACGCAGTATCGACACGTAATCTGATACCAATCGATCTCATACCAATCGCGGCGCGACGCAATCGGATTGCGCCAAACTGAGGTGGCCAAGCATCTGCCGGTTTTCGCCAAGCCGATGCTCGCTACGCTTCCACCATCTCGGCAACGGAGTTTCCAGACATCAAGAAAGCATGAATTGCAAAGAGGGCCTGCAGTCCTCAACGAGGAGACAACTGTGAGGATGACGACTACCCGGGCCGCGATGGCGGCATTCATTCTGTGCATGTCATCGTCGATACCGGCGCAAGTCCTGAGCGTCACCGCGACGGTCGAGACGGCGCCGGTCCCCAGTTCGGGTGACGCGGCGGACGACATGGTCGTCTGGGTCCACCCGACGACGCCGAGTGAGAGCCTCGTGATCGGCACCGACAAACACGCCGGGCTCGCGGTCTACGATCTGGGCGGGAACCAACTGCAGTTCCTACCCGACGGCGAGTTGAACAACGTCGACCTGCGCTACGGCTTCCGGCTGGGCCCCGCCGAGGTGGCGCTCGTGACCTCCGGCGAGCGCTCGTTGAACGTGCTCGCGATCTACGCCGTCGACCCGAACCTGCGCCGGCTCTACAACGTCGCGGCGCACCCCATCGCGCTCGGCTTCGACGTCTACGGCTGCTGCATGTATCGCAGCCACGTGACCGGCGACTACTACTTCTTCTGCAACTCGAGCGACGGCCACGTCGAGCAGTGGCGGCTGTTCGACAACGGCACCGGCCACGTCGACGCCATTCAGGTGCGGACCTTCGAGGTCGGCAGCACCACCGAAGGCTGCGTCGCCGACGACGAGAACGGCTTGCTGTTCATCTCCGAGGAGGACGTTGGCATCTGGAGCTACGGCGCCGAGCCCGGCGCGGGCACCGCCCGCGTGCTCGTCGACAGCACGGCTGCCTCGGGCCATCTATCGGCGGACGTCGAAGGGCTGGCGATCTACTACACGGCCGGCGGCGGCGGTTGTCTGCTGGCCTCGAGCCAGGGCAACAACAGATTCGTCGCCTACGACCGCGCCCCGCCGCACGCGTACCGGATGACGTTCCAGATCGACGCCAACCTGGCACTCGGCATCGACGCGGTCTCCAGCACCGACGGCATCGAGGTCGTCAACCTCGAGCTGGGGCCGGCGTTCCCGAGCGGCCTGTTCCTCGCCCAGGACGGGCAAAACCCGTCGGGGCACCAGAATTTCAAGCTCGTGCCGTGGCAGGCCATCGCGAACTCCGTCAGCCCGCCGCTGCCGATCGATTCGCTGTACGACGCGCTCGGCGTGCATCGCGCCGCGACGGCGAACGCTTACGGAACCGGTTGCGGGTCCCCAGCACTCGGGTTCGTGCCCGATGCGAACGGCCGGCCATTGCTGGGACAGACTGGTAGTGCAACCATCGTCGACGTGCCAACGCCGGTGGTCGGTGTTGCGGTGGGTTGGAGCAGCCTGTCCGTGCCCCTGGACACCATCGGCATGCCCGGATGCACCCTGCTGCAGTCCATCGACATCCTTGGGCTCGGAACCGCGCCGCTGACACCGTCCACGAGCTCGTTCGCCCTCGCCATCCCCAGCGTGCCCAGCTTGATCGGAACCCACCTCTACATTCAGGCCTACGCCTTCGCGCCCGGAGTGAATCCCTTGCAGATCGTCATCAGCAACGGGATCGACTGGCTCCTCGGGGACATCTGACGGATCTGGCGCGTTCGTCGTCGCTGCTCTTCGCCGAACGGCGCTGTCACTCGCGTGCGTCCGTCGAATCGATGTCGATCGCGACGACCTTCGTCTCGCGATGCCGACGCGCGAGTTGATCGATCACGATGGTCTCCATCTCGCGGGTTGCAGCCGCTTCGCACCGTGACGGCATTCTCGAAACGCGAGAGCGCTGGCTGCGAAGCAAGGTCGGCAGCAGAGATCGCCCCTCGCCCGGCGCACAGTCTTCACGTCGATCCCGAATCGCCGGGTTGCCAGCGATTCAGGTGAAAACCCGAAGGGGGCTCCCTGAGAGCAACACCCGCCGCTTGCATTCGACCGGGTTCAGGCAACCCACACGACTTCCTGAGGCCTCGCATTCGAGGCGTTCCTCGGCGGGAGAGGACTGCGGGCGCTCACCACCGCCCAATGCCATCGCCGGCACACCGACTCACAGGGCGACTTCGACGATCGCGAGGCACATCGGGCACTCACTGGACTCAGGTCCGAGCGCCGCACGATTCTCCGCCAAAGAAGCAGGCTCTCGGTATATTTCGACGGACACGGCGCAGGCGCAGAAGAGGCCCATACATGAACGCTCCCCGGCTCCAATACCAAGACCTGGAACTTCCGACGGTCGCGCAGGCACCGGCGGGCCGGCGCCTGTCCAAGTGGGTCGTCCTCCCCGTGCTCGTCGTGCTGCTCGGTGTTGCATACACGCTGTGGTCTGGAGACCTTGCTTCGGCATGGGGCAGCGCGCGATCGGCCTTCGCGAGTGAGGCGGGCGGGAAGAGCGAGAAGAGCGCGGGGCCGAACGTCTCGGACGTCTCTGGCTTGCTGGTGCACGTGGTGCAACCGGCTGATCTACGATGCACTGTCCTCGACAGCGGAACGCTCGAGAGCGCAGGCAGCGTCAACGTGCTGTCGGAAGTCGAAGGCGATGTCGCCATCATCAAATTGGTTCCGGAAGGCACGCGGGTCGAGAAAGACGCGGTCGTCGTCGAGTTGGAGTCGTCGACACGCCGCGCGACCTTCAACCAACAGAAGATCACCGTGGCCAAGGCCGAAGCGACCTTCCACCAAGCCGTGCAGGCCTGCACGACAGCCGAGAGCCTGGCCGAGAGCGAGGTCGCGACCGCAGAAAAGGACCTCGATTTCGCCAAGCTGGACCAGGGCAATTACGAGAAGGGCGAGTACCCGTTGCAGCTCCGTTCCCTGCAGTCCGACACTGCGTTGGCACAGCAGGAGTTCAAGCGGGCGCAGACCCAACTGAAGTTCTCGGAGGAGTTGCACCGGGATGGCTACATCAATCTGAGCGAAGTGGAGGCGGACCGCTTCAAGTTGCAGCAGATGGACTACAAGGTCCAGATCGCGCAAGAGAAGGAGCGATTGCTGCAGGACTACACCTATCCTCGCACGAAGCGAGACTTCGAGTCCAAGGTTGTCGAAGCCGGGCGTGCGCTCGCGCGCAGGAAGGTCCTGGCCGCCGCGGCCCTCGAGCAGGCCAAGGCAACCAAGAGGGCGGAGGAGCAGAGCCTGAGCCTGGAGCAGGCCAAGCTGAAGCACTACGAAGAACAGATCAGCAAGTGCAGCATGAAGGCGCCACAGGCCGGCGTCGTGGTCTACCCGACCCCGGAGGACAAGGACCAGGTCGAGCTCTTCATCAAGGAGGGAACGAAGATCCGCGAGCGGCAGCACGTCTTCAGCATCCCTGACACCGATGTCCTGCAGGTCAACATGAACATCCACGAGGCTTGGGTGAATCAAGTCAAGCCCGGGATGAAGGCCCGCATCTGGATCGATGGTGATCGCGATCGCGAGTTGAGCGGCGCGGTGCTGGCGGTCTCGCCGTTGCCTCAGCCAGGTGACTGGCGCCGGACCACGGTCAAGTTCTACGACACCAAAGTGCGCATCGACGGTGCGACGGCGGGACTCCGGCCGGGCATGAGCGCCAAGGTGGAGATCCTGCTCGATCACCTGCAGAACGTCCTTGCCGTGCCGGTGCAGAGCGTCGTCAGCCGCGGACGCATCGGCGTTTGCTACGTGTTCACCGGCCGCCCGGAGATTCGCCGGCTGCGGCTCGGCAAGGCCAACGCCGAGTATGTCGTGGTGCAGGAAGGGCTCAGCGCCGGTGAGAGAGTCGTCCTGAGCCCCGACGTGCTCGGCTTCCCTGCCGACGCACTCGAGCAGGCCTTTGAGGCCGGATCGCAGCCGGCCGTGCTGAACGGCGACGGGTCGGTGGCCGCCGCACCGGCGGACGCTCCCCAGGAAACGAAGACGGAGACGGCATTCGAAGGTGTGCTGGCCGGTCCGGCCGGGATCACCGTCGAGGCCGAGTACAAGATCAAGACCAAGGGCACCACCACGAACTTCAAGTTCCAGATCAAGGTGCAGGGGGGGCCGCCAGGCGCCACCTGGGACGTCGTGGTCGACGGCGTCCGCATCGGCAACGTCACCGTCGACCCGACCGGCATGGGCGAGGTCGAATGGGCGACCAAGACCGGCAACTTCCCGGCCAACTTCCCGGTGGCTGCTGGTGCGGGCTCCACAGTCAAGGTCGGCACCGATTTCAGCGGCACGCTGGCGGCAGTCGCCCCGCTGAAGTGAGCACCATGCGCAGTGACCCGCGGTTCTGGTTTCAGCTCGTCCGCGTCGGCGCCCGCAGTCTGCGCGTCCACAAGCTGCGCTCGTCGCTGACCATGCTGGGCATGGTGTTCGGCGTCGCGTCGGTCGTTTCCATCCTAGCCATCGGTGAGGGAGCCAGCTACGAGGTGCAGGCTCAGTTGCGCCGGTTTGGCCCAGACCGGATCGTGCTGCGCAGCGTCCTTCCCAGCACGGCGTCGGGATCGAAGGACCGCATCGACTATGGCCTCAAACTGACGGACCTCGCGCGGATCGAGGCACTGGTGCCCGGGGTTGCGGCGATCGCTCCCACCTACGCGTTGCAGAAGGAGGTGCACCAAGGGGCCACGTCGACGTCTGCGCCGCTGGTCTGCACTACTCCGAGCTTCCTGGGCATCCACCAGCTCGGTGTCTCGCGCGGCCGGTTCCTCAGCGATACCGACCTCGACACCGCGGCGAACGTTGCGGTGCTCGGTGCGAGGGTCGCTCGCACCCTGTTCGGTGCGGAGGACCCGGTCGGGCAGGACCTCAAGCTGGGCTCCGGCCAGTATCGCGTCGTCGGCTTGCTCAATCCACGCGCCGAGCGGAGTGCCGCGCTGCACGACCCCAACGACAGCATCTTCCTGCCCGTGACCACCGGCCGCATGCGCCTGGAGAACGTCGCACGAATCGTCGGTGCCGGCAGCAGGCGATACGAGTGCGTCGAAGTGCACGAGATCGGCCTGCGCCTGCAGGATACCGAGCGGATCGATCAGCAGGCCGCCATGCTCCGGCGCTTGATCGCGGACGCGCACCCCATCGTCGACTACGAGATCAGGGTCCCCTTCGAGGAACTGCGCACGATGGAGCGCACCAAGAGCATCTTCAGCTGGGTTCTCGGTTCGATTGCCGGGATCTCGCTGCTGGTCGGCGGCATCGGCATCATGAACATCATGCTCGCTACCGTGACCGAGCGGACGCGGGAGATCGGCATTCGCAGGGCCCTTGGCGCCAAGCGCTGGCACGTGGTGCTCCAGTTCGTGGTCGAGACCGTCTTGCTGTCGGTCTGCGGAGGGATCCTCGGTCTGGGCCTGGGCCTGGCGATCCCCGCGATCGTCGAGTGGGCCGCCGGCATGAAGACCATCGTCACGATCCAGTCGATGGTCCTGGCACTCGGCATCTCCGTCGTGGTCGGGATCGTGTTCGGCCTGTATCCCGCTCGCCGGGCCGCACGCATGGACCCGATCGAAGCGCTGAGATACGCATGAAGTGGGCCGTACGACTGCAGGACGTGAGAAAGGAGTACCCGATGGGTGGCGGGGTCGTGCAGGCACTGCGCGGCGTCACGCTCGGCATCCCGGAGGGTGATTACGTCGCGATCATGGGGCCTTCCGGTTCTGGCAAGACGACATTGCTGAACCTGCTGGGCTGTCTCGATCGGCCGAGCTCGGGACGGTACTTCCTGGGCGACGAGGAGGTTTCGCGACTCGACGACTCGCGCCTCTCCGAGATCCGCGCGGATCGGATCGGCTTCATCTTCCAGCAGTTCAACCTCGTCCCGGAGCTCACGCTGCTCGAGAACATCGTGCTGCCGCTGTTCTACCGCGGCTGGATCTCTGCAGCCCACCAACGGCGCTGCCGGCAACTGGCCGAAATGGTCGGACTGGGCAGCCGGATCCACCACCGGCCGTCGCAACTGTCCGGCGGCCAGCAGCAGCGCGGAGCGATCGCACGTAGCCTGGCCAGCGACCCCACGATCCTCCTGGCGGACGAGCCCACCGGCAACCTCGACTCGGGCACCACGCTGGAGATCCTCGACCTGCTCGCCTCGCTGAATGCCGCGGGCAAGACCGTGATCATCGTGACGCACGAGCTCGAAGTCGCGCAGCGCGCCCGCCGGATCATCCGCATCAAGGATGGTCTCGTCGTCGCGGACGAGCCCGTCTCCCGTTCGCCGGCCTGACCTCGTCTCATGACAACATCCACACCCAACACATCGAACGGTAAGTGGTGCCCGGATTGTCGGCTGGTCGTCCAGCCGCTCTACGGCGTGCGACGTGTACGGCTCGGCATCTCGATGCTGCTCACGGCCTCGGTGCAGATCCTCGGTTCGTGCTCGACGCCCGCTGACTATCGGCGAGAAGCAGACACCGCTTCCTACGAGATCATCGACAAAGCGCGGAAATCACTGCTGGGGCACAGCGAACCGTTCTCGATCGAGACCCCCGCGGACACCCTGCGGCGTCGACTGCTGCTGGATCAAGTGCTGCCGCAGTCGGACCCGGCTTCTCTCGGCTCGCACGACGTACGCCGTATCGAGCAATGGCCAGACGACACTTATTTCGAGCCACACTCTGCGCAGCCGTCGATCCCGTGGAGCACAACGGGCACGCTCAAGCTCACACTCGTCGACTCGCTGCAGATCGGCGCCCGCAACAGCCGTGAGTACCAGCTGCAGAAGGAGCTGGTCTTCCAGGCCGCCCTCGCCCTCGACCTGGAGCGCGACCGCTTTGGCCTGACCTGGGCGGGACTGCTGAATGGCGAGATCGAGCGGGACCTCAGCGCCGACCCGAACACGACCTCAGCGTTCGGCACCGCGGGCCTGGGTGTGGCGAAGCGGTTCGAGAACGGCATCTTCATGACCCTGAACCTGGCGTTCGACCTGGTCAAGTTGCTCGTGCCGGGCAATGACTCCTCCTTGGGATCGTTCGCCGATGCGACCATCGGCATCCCGCTGCTGCGGGGATCGAGCACCTTCGTGGTCACCGAACCGCTCAAGCAGGCCGAGCGCGAGGTCATCTATGCGATCTACGGCTTCGAGCGGTTCAAGCGCGTGTTCGCGGTGCAG
>DASRJH010000262.1:0-19622 GCA_035649575.1 Planctomycetota bacterium | reverse complement strand
TCGCGTTCCGGCTCGCGGCGGCGCTCGGCGCCTCGTTGTCGGGCGGCATGCTGCAGAGCCCCGAGTTCGCGGAGTTCCTGACCGACGCGATGGCCTACACGGCGCTCGGCACGATCGCCGACGTAGCGCCGCTTTGTGGCGAGAACCGCACGCTCGTCTTCCACGGCCTGCGCGCGCTCGCGAACAGCCGCAACCCCGGCATCCGCGCGCTGCTCGACTCGGCCGGGCTGCTGCACCGCGGCGCCGACGCCGAGGACGTCGGGTTCCGGATCGCGCCGCTGATCAACGCCGCGGGACGCGTCGGCCACGCGCTCGACGCGGTGACACTGCTCTGTGCGCCCGGCTACTGCGAAGCGCAGGTCGCGGCCAAGGTGCTCGAACGCCACAACGACGCGCGTCGCGTCGTCGAGCGCCAGCTGCAGGACGAAGTGATGCAGCTCGCCGCGTCGGTCACGGACCCCACCGTCGTGCTCGCGGGCGACAACTGGCACGCCGGCGTGCTCGGCATCGTCGCGGCGCGCGTCACCGAGACGACGGGCAAGCCCGCGATCCTGATCGCGTGGAAGGGCGAGACCGGCCGCGGTTCGGGGCGTTGTGTCTCGGGGCTGCACCTGCGCCACGCGCTCGCCGCCTGCGGCGCGCACTTGATGGCGCACGGCGGTCACGCGGCCGCCGCGGGACTCGAGCTGCGCCGCGACCAGTTCGAAGCGTTCCGCGCGCGCTTCAACGCAGCCTGCCTCGAGCTCGGCCCGACCGAAGCGCCCGACCCCGTCGACGGCACCGCGGCGTTCGCCGAGCTCGATCCGCACAGCGTGCGCCGGCTCGACATGCTCGGGCCGTTCGGCCAGGGCCACCGCCGGCCGCGCTTCTGCACCAGCGGCGTGCGCACCGTCGGCAACCCGTTGACCGACGATCGCGGCACCGATCTGAAGCTGCGTGTGCTCGGCGACGGCCAGATCCTGCCGGCGCGGCTCGTGCGCGGGGTCGCGCGGTTCGAGGAGATGCGCAACCGGCCCGGCCCCTGGACGATCGTCTATTCGCCAAGGGTCAACCCGCGCGGCGAGGAAGGCCCGGTGCAGCTCGACGTGCACGAGATGACCGGCGACGGCAGCTGAAGGGTAGGACCCGATCATGCTGGCACTACCCGAGGAGCACCGGACCAGCTGGCGCAGCCTGCAGTACTTCGTGCGGCGCTACGTGCTGCGCCAGAGCCTGATCACGGCGATGGTCGAACCGACGGGTCTGCGCGTGCGCGCCTACTCGCGCGACTTCCTCGGCCGCCACCTGTTCAAGCGCGGCGTCTACGAGCGCGACCTGACCGAGTTCATGCTGCGGCACTTGTCGCTGCGCGACGACGCGGTGCTGCTCGACATCGGCGCGAACCTCGGTTGGTACTCGATGCTGCTCGGCAAGCGCTATCCGAACGCTCGCATCCACGCGTTCGAGCCCGAACCGCGCAACCTGGCGCTGCTGCGCGAGAACCTGCAGCAGAACGCCATCGCGAACGTCACCGTGCATCCGGTCGCCGTGGCAGAGCGCAGCGGCACGATGCAGCTCTTTCCGTACGCCGAGAAGAACATGGGCCGGCACTCGCTCGTCGCGCAGGCGGGGTGCACGCCGATCGACGTGCGCGTGGTCGCGCTCGACGAGTTCCTGCCGGCGGTCGGCGTGCAGCCCGAGCAGGTCGATTTCGTCAAGATCGACGTCGAAGGCTACGAGTTGCCTGCGTTGCGCGGCGCGCAGCGCCTGCTCGCGGGGCGGCCTGTGGTCGTCGCGGAGTTCGCGCCGAAATACATGAGAAGGGCCGGCATCGACCCCGAGTCGTTCCTGCGGTTGTTCCGCAATGCTGGCTTCGCGTCGCACCAGTTCGCGGGCGGCGTGCTGCGGCCCGAGGCGCTGCTCGGGGCGGCGGCATCGGACCGCCGCCTGGACCTGATCTGGCAGAAGCCCTGAATCGGCTTCTGCAGGCCCCCCGGCCACCCGCGACGCACTTGTCGATCCTGGCGCATCCGCAAACGCCTTCAACAACACCTGACTCATCAACACCGGCGGAGGCACACCTGTAGGATGTCCGTGCCCCAGCCATTTCGCCCGTGACCGAGCCGCTTCACGCCGCTCGCTCAACGTCTGCGCCGGCGCGACCGTGATCGAGTCACCCGTGTGCAATCCCATCGGATCGCAGTTCTCGATCGAGCAGACGATGATGAGTTGTCGTTCTTGTCGCGGATGACCTCGAGCGAACTCCTTCCAGCCCGCGATCGACTCCTCCGTTGAAGGCGTGGTAGGTCAACTTGCGCGCGAGACCCGGTCGGCTTCGATCGAGTGATCGCCCGAAGGTCTCGGCACGCCGTTGGAGTCGGGTTCAGGCCACGAGCTGATGAGGCGGCGCGATCAGTAGGCGCGCCAGCGGTACCCGTCCGTGAGCCCGTACCGGAGTCCCAGGTTGCAAGGCGCGCCACCGACGGACGCCAGGTCGAGCTGAGCACCCTGGATGAAGAACTGGAACCCGACGAGGTTCGCCGACATCGGCGACGCGAACGAGAACACCGAACCGACGTTCAGGATGTCGAGGGTCGCGTGATTGGTGCAGGAGCACACGCCCAGTGGGGCGTTCGGGTCGTTGAAACCGACGATGATCACCGGGAGGTGCTGCGGGTTGAGATTGCCGAGTTCCGCGCGCACGTAGCCGCCCATGGCCGGCTGTCCGGCGACCGTGATCGAGGCCGTGTCGCACCCGCCGCCGAGATTCATGATGGCGCCGGGCACGGACGTCGAAGAGCCGTAGAGTTTGAACGGGATGCCCTTCTGCGGGCCCGGCCCGCCCACGGGGTCCATCACCGGCGACCACGTGCCAGGAGCAGGCCCCACGAACTGCAACGCGAAGCCGGTGAAGTTCTGGAAGGAAGTCGTCACCGGGGGGCAGAAGTTGATGCCCGCGTACTGGAATCGCAGCCAGTACACACCCGAGTTCAGGATGAGCGGAGCCGGCAGAGTGATCCTGACCGACTGCACAATGCGGTCGTTGTCCAAAGGGCTGACCTGCACGGCTCGACGGATGGTCGTCATGGTGTTGGTCACCGTGTAGCCCGCGGTGGTGAACAGGTTGTTCGTGAAGACAGGACTACCTGCGATCGGCACGCCACCCTGGTCTGGCCGGTTGTTGTAGATCGCGATGCGGACGTCAGTGCAGCTCGGAGCAGGAACAAAGGTCGCGTAACCAAACACCTCGATTGCGTTGACTGTCCAGGTGCCATGGACCGCGAAGTCATCGGCCAGCGAGTTGGTACCTACCTGGGCACCATACCCATACTCGTTGTTGCCGAGACCGGCGGGCGGCGCCAAGTTCTGGAGGATGCTGACCGGGTTGAGGCCAAAGCCACCGGTCGCGTGAGTGACGATCGGGCCGTTCGAATAAATCTCCACCCCTTGCGCGGCGAGAGAAGAGAATGCGAGCAGGGACAGGATTCGCAGGTTCATGTTACTCGGATCAAATGTGGTGAGCGCATTGAGACGCTGGTCAGACGCCGTCGTCCGAAGGCGGGGTTCCTCATAGTACGTGGCAGGGTCGAGTCTGCGAGGCCCATGGCTCGCGCGACTTCCGTCAAGAACCGTGCGCACCTCACGCGTCCGAGTGCACTCGAGCCCTTCGCCTCGAAGCTCCTGATGGCAATCAGGAGTCTCTGCAGCTCTCGTGACGATTCTCAATGACGGATCGCGCTGCGGCGATGCAGAACTCGCACGCAGCGAGCGGTTCGCACAAGTTCGCCGAGCGCAATGTCACGGGAGTTGCCGGGCCGACTCCGAACGCTACGGCTGCTGCCAGCGCAACGCCGCGGCCGCGCGCTCGGTGGGCGCCGCCTCGGCGTCGTAGCCGCGGTCGTCGCCGTAGCGGTCGCGCAGCGCGCCGATCGCGAGCCGCCGCGCGTCGAGATTCGCTCGCGCCGCGCGGCCGGCCGCTCGCCGCGATCGTCGGCGACCGACGTCATGGGCGCCGCTCGGGGCCGGCATCACGGTTCACCTTCAGTCCCCTCACGACGCAGAGTCCGTAGCCTGCCCGGGCTCCTTGCGCTTGCGCGTCGCGACCATGAACAGGATCGCGAGGACCACGATCGCGCCGATGAACCAGATCATCTTCTCCCTCATGACCGACACCATCGCGTCGGGGTGGTCGAGCAGATCCGGCCGGTCGCCGAGCACCTCCTTACCCCACCACGCGAGGATGTAGCACCAGATCCCGGCGCCGAGAGTGGTCACGATCGAGAACGGCACGAACTTCATGCGCAGGATGCCGGCCGGGATCGAGATCAGGTGGCGCACGACGGGCAGCAGGCGAGCAAAGAAGACGCCCTTCAAGCCGTTGCGCTGCGCCCAACCTTCGGCGAGCTCGATCTTCTTCGGCGGCATCAGCAGGTACTTGCCGTAGCGCATCACGAGCGGCCGGCCGATCCAGAGCGAGACCCAGTAGCTCACCGCCGAGCCGAACCAGGAGCCGAAGGTGCCGGCGAGCACGACGCCCCAGAACGACATCTTGCCCTGCGCTGCCCAGTAGGCAGCGGGCGGCATGACGACTTCCGACGGCACCGGGATGATCGAGCTCTCTGCCGCCATGAGCAGGAAGACGCCGAGATACCGCCAGTCATGGACGATCTCGAACCACCACCGGATCAGGTCGTGAAACACGCGCGCGAAGGTTGCGCGCTAGGTCGGTCGATGGCAACGATCTGCTGCACGAAGTACGATCTCCGCTTCGCGGTAGCGCCGAATCAGCGGCTCCCGATCGTGCCGTCTGCCGCATTCGTGACGGTCAGGTTCGCGGGATTCACACCCACGTCGATCACGACACCCTGGACGAAGATGTGCATTCCTTCCAACGGAAGGCTGCTCGGGATGCCGAGCAGCATGCTCGCGGTGCCGCCAGTGGTTGTGAGGCCTGCGGAGAAGAGGGGGTCGATGTACGCCGAGCAGCCAGGCATGCCGATCACGGCCAGCGGGACAGGAAATGGGAAGGCCGACAGGCCCATGAGCCCGATCATCACGCCAACCCCGGGATTGGGCAGGTTCGTGAAGTCCATCGTGAACGTGCTGGCGATCCACGGCAACTGGCCCGGTGCCGCTGCCAGCGCCGGCACGCCGCCACTGCCCGAGCAGCCGGTCCCGAACGGCACAAAGCTCGCGGTGACGCCGGGTGCGACATAGAGCCAGGTGTCGTTCAGGAGCGACCAGCCGTTGCCATACGCGCCATAGACGAGCACGCCGCCGAGCGTCGGGCAGCCGATCATCCGATGCAGGTACTGCGGCGGCGGCACGGTCCCCGACGGCGTCCAGAGATACCAGTTCGTGCCATCGTAGTGCCATGTGTCGGTGAGACCCGTCGGCCAGCCATACGAGCCCGCGAACAGTACGACCCTCCGGCTCGTCACGTCGTAGGCGATCGCGCCCGAGCTCTGCGCCGGCGGCGCCGCGGGCGTGAACACCTGCGTCCACGAGCTGCCGTCCCATTCCCACGTGTCGCCGAGTTGCGATCCGTTGTAGCCGCCGAACAGCACCGTACGCCCGCGCACGCTGTCATACGTCATCGAGTGCCACGCGCGCGCGGCCGGGCTCACGACCGGCGTGGGATTGGTCCACGACGCGCCGTCCCACTCCCACGTGTCGCCGAAGAACCCGGCACCCGAGGCGTTGGCGCCGCCGAACAGAACCGTGCGGCCGCGCTGCGAGTCATAGACGAGGCACGCGTGGTGGCGCGCGACGGGGCTGGGACCGAAGACGGGCGTCACGTCGATCCAGTTCATCGTTGCGATGTCGAACTCCCACGTGGCGCCGTCGACGAGGGGCCCGGTGGCGCCGCCGAACAAGACGACTCGCGCAGCCGTCGGTGACTGCGCGAGACACATGTTGGTACGCGGGCTCGGACTGGTCGCCGGCGCCATCTGCAACCAGGTGTTCCCGGCGAAGATCCACGTGTCGGCGAGCAGACCGGCGGTGTCGCTGCCGCCGAACATCACGACGAGTCCGCTTCCCGGCTCGAACGCGAGCCCCTCCAAGGCCCGGGCGGGAGGCGACGGCGACGGCTGCAGGTTGGTCCAGCCGGTGGACTGAGCAGCCGCGAGCGAGCAGAACGTGAGGAATGCACTGAGACAGGAGATGCGAGCGTGAGAGTGCATGCAAGCCTCCAGCTCTCGACGAGCCAGGTAGGGGAATCAGGCTGCCTCCGTGACCACCCGAGATACAGGCCCAGTGTCCGCAGCCCATGGGTACGCGTCAACCGGACCGCTGAGACCACGCGGACACGACGTTCCTGCGCGTCGTGTCGACGCCGATCGTTCGCGCACACAGCGCTGCCGCGGAGCCCCTCGACAGCGCCCACTTCGCCACAGGCGGGTTCCTCGTCGACCCAGGAAGTACCGCCGCTACAACGGTGGCATGGGCAAGCGGCTCTTCCTGATCGACGGCACCGCGCTCGCCTACCGCAGCTTCTTCGCGTTCCAGGGCACCGGCCGCGCGCCGCTGACGACGGCCGCGGGCCACCCGACCGCCGCGACCTACGGCTTCTGCATGACGCTGCGCGCCCTGCTCGAACGCGAGAAGCCCGACGCGATCGCGATCTCGTTCGACGGCCCGCGCAGCGACCTCGTGCGCACGCAGATCTATGCCGACTACAAGTCGACGCGCAGCAAGATGCCCGACGAGATGCGGCTGCAGCTCGACGACATCCTCGAGGCGACCGCGGGCTTCGGCATCCCGATCGTCGAGAGCGAGACGCACGAGGCCGACGACGTGATCGGCACGCTCGCCGTGCGCGGCCGCGACGCCGGTATGGAGGTCTTCATCGTCACGGGCGACAAGGACTTCCTGCAGATCGTCGGCGACCACGTCAAGCTCTGGAACCTGCGCAGCTCGACGAGCAAACCCGAGATCATCGACGCCGCGTCGGCCCAGGCAAAGTGGGGCGTGCCGACTTCGGCGATGGTCGACCTGTTGGCGCTCATGGGCGACACCTCCGACAACGTGCCGGGCGTGCCGAAGGTCGGTGAGAAGACCGCGGTCGAGTTGCTGCAGCAGTTCGGTTCGCTCGACGCGATCCTCGCGCGCACGGCCGAGGTCAAGAAGGCCTCGATCCGCCAGTCGCTCGAGGAGAACCGCGAGATGGCGCTGTTGTCGCAGCAACTCGTGACGCTGCAGCTCGACGTGCCGCTGCAGGTCGACGTGACCGAGCTGCCGCCGCCGGCGCCGGACCCCGAGAAGCTGCGCCCGTTGTTCCAGCGGCTCGAGTTCAAGAACCTGCTCGGACAGCTCGCGAGCCAGCCGAAGCCCGAGGCGCACGTCGAGGCACGTTACGAGGTCGTGCGCACGGCCGACGCGCTGGGAGCGCTGCTCGGCACGCTGCAGCGCAGCACACGCGTCGCGATCGCCGTCGAGGCCGTGGGTGCTTCCGCGCGCACGAGCAAGCTCGTCGGCATCGCCTTCGCGCATGCGCCGGGACAGGCCACCTACGTGCCGCTCAACGCCCAACCGCCGGTGCTGCCCGGCGGCCGTGCGGCCGTGCTGCAAGCGCTGGCCCCGGTGCTCGCCGCAAAGACGCCGCAGAAGGCGGCGCACGACGGCAAGCGCGTGATGATGGCGCTGCGCACGGCGGACCAGGCACTCGGCGGGCTGGCCTTCGACACGCGTCTCGCGAGCTACTGCGCGGAACCCGGCGTGCAGTCGCATTCGCTCGAGGCGCTCGCGCTCAAGCACTTCGCCTACAAGAAGACGAGCGCCAAGGACGTCGTCGGCGCCGGCAAGAAGCAGCTCACGTTCGACCAGGTCGATCCGGCGCTGGCCGGCAACTACGTCTGCGAGGAAGCGGACCTCGTACTCCGTCTCACCGAGCCGCTGCAGCGCGATCTGCAGGAGCGTCGCGTCGAAGCGATCTTCCGTGAGCTCGAACTGCCGCTGCAGCCCGTGCTGCTCGACATGGAATGGGAGGGCATCGCGATCGACCGCGCGCACCTCGCGAAACTGTCGGCCGAGATGCAGCAGCGCATCGATGCGCTGCAGAAGCGCGTCTACGAGCGCGCAGGTCACGAGTTCAATCTCGGCTCGCCGGCGCAGATCGGCACCGTGCTGTTCGACGAGCTCGAGGTACACCGGCTCGCCGACATGCAGAAGCCGAAGCGCACGCCGACCGGCCAGTACAAGACCGACCACGACGTGCTCGAAAGGCTCGCCCCCCACCACGAGGTGCCGCAGCTGCTGCTCGACTGGCGCCAGCTCACGAAGCTCAAGAGCACCTACGTCGACAGCCTGCCGCAGCTCGTGGCGCCAACGACGCAGCGTGTGCACACGACGTTTAACCAGGCCGTGGCCGCGACGGGGCGCCTGAGCTCCGAAGACCCGAACCTGCAGAACATCCCGATCCGCACCGACGAAGGGCGCAAGGTGCGCGCCGCATTCGTGGCGCGTGGACCCGGGTGGGTGCTGCTCTCGGCCGACTACTCGCAGATCGAGCTCCGCATCCTCGCTCACCTGTCCGGCGACAAGGCCCTCGTCGAGGCGTTCCAGCGTGGCGAGGACATCCACGCGCGCACGGCGGCGCTCGTGCACGGGTTGTTGCCGAACATGGTCACGCCCGAGCTGCGCAACCAGGCGAAGGTCATCAACTACGGCCTCATGTATGGCATGGGCGCTTCGCGTCTCGCGGCCGAGACGGGCCTCACGCCACCCGAGGCCAGGAAGTTCATCGAGAGCTACTTCCGCGCGCTGCCGGGCGTGAAGCGTTACCTCGACGGCTCGCTGCAGCGCGCGCGGACCGACAAGGAGGTCTGGACGCTGTTCGGGAGGCGGCGGCCGCTGCCAGACATCGACTCGACGAACGCGATGCTGCGCGTCGCGGCCGAGAACATGGCCGTCAACACGCCGCTCCAGGGGGCCGCTGCCGACATCAGCAAGCGAGCGATGCTCGCCGCGCACGAGGCCATTGCCGCGCGCAGGCTGCGCACGCGGCTCTTGCTCCAGGTGCACGACGAGCTCGTCTTCGACGTGCCCGACGACGAATTGATCGAGGTCGAGCGCCTCGTGCGCGACGCGATGATGGGCGCCGCAAAGCTGGCCGTGCCGCTCGAAGTGTCGATCGGCCACGGCCACAACTGGCTCGAGGCGCACTAGCGCAAGAATCAGAGTCGCAGGGAGTTGACGTCGCCGGCGCGCAGGTTCAGCGGCTCGCGCGCGACTTCCTTGCCGTCCTTGCGCAGCACGAGCACGGCCGCCGTGTCGGGCACGACGAACACGGGCGAACGCCCTTCCGCGAGCGGCAGCTGGTCGGTCGAGGTCCGCCCGCGGCCCTGGAACACGTTCAGGATCACGGCGCGGCCCTCGTGGTCCAACACGGCGATCGAGTCGGCGCGTTGCGGGTCGAGCAGCTCCACCTGCACGTGCATGCGCATGCCGACTTCGAGCCGGAATTCGAGCGGCCGGCCTGCGGACAGGTCGAGCAGGCCGCCCGGATGCTCGCGGCCCGGCTCGCTCGGCAGGATCTTGTCGCCGTCGAGCCGCAAGTAGGCCCACGCCTTCGGCACACGCGGCAGCTGGAAGCGACCCTGCTCGTCGGTCGTCGCGACCGCGACGGCGTTCTCGTGTCTCGTGTTGCCTTCGAGGCTCTGCGTGTCGATCTGTACCCTCACGCGCACGCCGGGCACCGGCGAGCCGTCGCGCCGCGCGACGACGACGCCCTTCACCTCGGCGAACAACTGCGACTGGTCGAGCACCAGCTGCACGCCGCGCGTGCCTGCCGGGATGCCGCTGCGCTCGGTCATCAACACGGTCTCGTAGTCGAGCGCGCGCAGGCGGTACGGCCGGTCCTCGAGGCCGCCGAGCGTGAACGAGCCGTCGGCGCCCGTACTGACCCAGGCGTTGCCCGCGGTAGGCACCGTGCGCCCGACCTGACGCGGCTCCATGGCTTTGAACTCGCCGCGCTGAAAGCGCTCGCGCAGCTCGCCCTCGGTCGGGTTTCCACAGGCGACGCCTTCGACGACGACCTTCTCTCTCGCCGAGCAGAGCAGCGTCGGGTCGTTGGGCCAGACCATGATGCCCTCCAGGCCCTTGCCGGTCTCGTCGACGACGCGTCCTTCGATCGTGAGCGGCGGCGGCCCCAGCGTCAGCAGCACGAACGTCGGGAACGCTGCACCGCGCTCGAGCACGGCGCGGCGGTGACCGGTCGCACTCGCGGCGACGGCCTTGCCGCGGCCGTCGTCCTCGATCACGAAGTTGCCGGCCGCATCGCTCTGCGCGAGGACCTCGCCGAGCCCGATGCGCGCATTCGCGATCGCGCGGCCCTGCGGATCGACGACCTGGCCCTGCAGCGTGCCGGGCTTGCCGTCGAGTCGTTCGAGCACGATCGCGAGTGCCTGCTCGTCGCGATCGGGCAGCGGCCGCCGATGCGGCACGTGCCCCGGCGCACTGGCCAGCAGTTCGGCGCCGCGCACGGCACCCGCGGCCAGCGCGAAGTCGCCGCCTTGGCGACAGCGCGTGACGACGGCCTGTTCGCTGGCCGCATCGCTGACGTCGCGCAGGCGGCTGCGCAAGTCGCTGGGCCACACGACCTGCAGCGCGGCGTCGGCGACCGGCTGGCCGCGGCCGTCGCGCACGTGGCCCGCGAGCCGCACGGCCGGCGCCACGACGACGAGCACCGGCGGTGGCGCTGCGCCACCGCGCACGACGCCCTCGAGCACCGTGAACTTGCCCGGCTCGTCGGCGCGCGCGATCAGCATGCCCTCTGCGGGTGACGCGAGCGCGAACGCGCCCGTCGCGTCACTGGGCACACGCTGGTCGCCGACGCGCACGTTCACGCCGGACGCCGGGCGACCGTCGGCGTCGACGACGCGGCCCGCGATCTGCCGACTTCCGGCCGCGGGGGCAGGGGGCGTTGTGGGCGCGGGCTCGGCGGCGGCGACGCGTTCGCCAGGCGCAGCCTTCGACAGCGCGCCGCGTTCCGCTGCGCCGGTGGCGAGCGGTGCCGGCGTGTCGAGCGCGGGTTCCGGGGCAGTCGAAGGCGAACGCAGGCCGATCCACACGGCCGCCGAACCGACGATGACGGCAGCGACGGCCGTCAGTACTTTGGTGTTCATCGCGAGGATTCCGAGAGGCATGACGAGAGCGGGAAGGGCGGGCAGGCCGGGCAGAGCCGACGGCAGCGGCAGCAGCGCGCGTTGCCAGCGGGCGCGGCCCCCGAGGTCGCGGTCGAGTGCTATCCGGAGCTGGTGCGTCGCTCGCTGCAATCGCGAGTGAACGGTCGCGACTGGTATGCGCAGGCGCTGCGCGATCGCGCGCGGCGGCTGGTCCTCGAACCAGCGCAGCAGCACGACGTCGCGGAACGGCGGCGCCAGCGCGAGCACGGCGTCGACGACGGCGCGGTGCGCGGTCGCGCGTTCGACGAGCTCGTCGGTCGCAACGCCGGCGAGCGGCCGGCCGGCATGAGCCCGTTGCTCGCGGTCTTCGCGTCGCCGCGCCGCGCGCGCGCGCTGCCGCAGCAGGTTCTGCATCACGAGCCGCAGCCACGCGCGCACGTTGCCGCCGTGAGATGGCGGGTTGCGCAGTGCGATCACACAGGCGTCCTGGGCGAGGTCATCGGCATCATGGGGGTCGGCGACGAGGCTCTGCGCGAGCGCGCGCACCCAGCGACTCTCGCCGAGCAGGTCGGTCAGGACAGGCGGTGGCAGGGATGCAGTCATCGCACGCAGCAGGAAATGCCGCCGATGCGCGATCCTCGCCCGGAGATTCGCCCTTGTCTGCAGAATCGGCGGATTCGCGGGCCTTTGGGGCTGCTTCTCCGCCTTCCAGGCGGGTTGGAAAGAACCGTCGCAGCGGGCTGGTTCGTTCGCCATCACCGAGCCCCGCGTTGCGACGGTTTCCAGCGATTGCTGGAGCCAAGCCGCCTTCCAGGCGGGTTGGCTACTGCGTACCGATCGTGAGGTTCACGCTGTTGGCGGTCAGCACGCCGAACGCGTTGGTGCCCGGCGGCACGAGCAGCGCCCCCTGGCAGTAGACGTGCGTGCCCGAGAGCGAGGTCGTGTTCGGGATCGGCAACCCCCACGGGGTCGTCGCGCCGACGAGAGGGAAGACCGGTTGGATCACGTCCGCCATCGAATTCAGGAAGCAACCGGGCGCGCCGATGACACTGAGGTTGAGCCCCGGCACGATCGCAGCCGAGCCGATCAGCGCGAGGCCGATGCTGCCAGCGGGATTCGGGATGTTCGTGATGTTGATGACCTGACTCGTGCCGAGGATCGGCCGGTTGATCGGCACGAAGCCGAGCGCGTTCTGATCCACCGAGACCTGGAACGGCAACGCAGCAGACAGGTCGATCAGCGGCGGGATCATCTGCGCACCTCGGCTCCAGCCGACGACGGTGAGCAGCGACTGGTTCGGCATCTGGCGGTAGCGGAACTCGGCCGACTGGTCGGCGCGCAACACGAGCTGGAACGAGTTGCCCGGCCCGGTCGGACCCGTCGTGTAGGCCGGCACGTTGTCCCAGGTGAAGTAGACCTCGGTGTTGGTCGGGTCGACGTCGTAGTGACACGTGCCGCCGGCCGCCGGGTTCAGGTTCATCCAGAACGGGGCAAAGCGCGCGGGCTGTTGCGCGAGCTCGATCGAGGACGGCGTCAAGTCCGGATCCGTCGACGTGCCGTTCAGCCACAGGAAGCCATTGGAGCTCATGCGTACGTCGGTCGTGCTGCCGCCCGGGAACGCAAACGAGAACGGCAACGTCAGCGTCGCGAGCGCGTCGTCCGCGAGTCCGAGGTTCGGCGAAGTCGGCGTGAACCACGCATCGGGCCCCGCCTGGACCGTGTATCCGTTGGGGATCGGCACGAAGCTCACGCCGACCGTGCTGGACACCGTGCCGCCGAGGTCGAACGTGTTCGGCGCGAAGATCTGCGCGAAGCAGCCCCTGGTCTGGTAGCAGCCCGAACCGAACGGGACCGCTGTGGCGAGGACGGGCACGAGCGTGTCGAGCGTCGAGAGGCCGAGGCTCTGCGGGTCGAGCCAGTTCGACAGCCGCGTCGCGCTCGTGCCGCCGCCGGTCCACGACACCGCGAACTTGCCATACCAGTCCGAGTTGTTGAGGCCACAAGCCGAACCGCCGCCGTGCAGTTGTCCGACCACGCGATGGTTCTGGTCGAACAGCGGCGATCCCGACGAACCCGGCTCCGTCGTGCCGAGATCCCAATCGACGAGGCGGATGTGCGTGCCATCGCCTGGATAGAAGAGCCCACCGTAGGACGTCGTGATCGTCGGCTGATACTCGAACGAGATCTTCTTCGCGTCGCCGCTCGGATGATGGATGCCCGTCCCCGACGTCGCATCGGGCGTGATATTGCGATTCCAGCCGGCATAGGTGACACCCCATGCCACGTTCGGCGCGCTGAACAACTCGACCAGCGTGAAGTCCGAGACGTTGAAGGAAGCGCGCAGCGTAGCCCCCGTGTTGAACTGGGTCAGCGTCGCGCCAGTGCCACCACACGTCGGGTTGCGGTAGTTCCAGTAGCAGACCAGCGAGGAGGCGACAGCGACCGTGACACCGCAGTGGTGCGCCGTGATGACGTAGTTCCTGCCGTCCTGCGCCGTGTTGTTGACCATGAAGCCCGTGCAGAAGATGCTGCCGGACGAGGAGAGCGCGGCGACGCAGGGGATCTCTTCCAACCAGAACAAACCCTGGGAGCAGGCCACGTCGATCTGACACGGGCCGCTGGGGTCGATGCCGAACGCATCACCGCCGGCGCCGAAGAAGCGGTAGCCCGAACCGACCTGCGTCAGGCTCAACACGACCTGCGCGCGGGCCGCCGTCGGCACGTAGACCTCGACGACGATCTCCTCGGTGCGGACCACCGGTGTCCACAGGTCCCCGGTCGGCGTGTGGTCCTGCTCCGTGAACGGGCGCACGACGTCGCTGTAGTCGGAGCTGTAGATCATGAGCCGCGCGTCGCGCGGCAGGTGGAACCGCGCGAAGCCGAGGTTGATGTGGCTCGCGCCGGGCGACTGGATGCGCAACCGCCACAGCGACCACGTCGCATCGAGCGTCTCCCAGGTGCCGTGTGTCGTCGGAGCCACGGTCACCGGCTGCGGCATCGCATAGCGCGCCGGCTGTCCTTGCTGGCGCCGCGTCTCGTCCTCGAGCGAGATCGCGCCGCGATCGATCGCGGGCACCGCGAGTATGGCGACGTTCGCGAGCGGTTGTGCCGCGGGATGCACTTGACCGACAGGATCGATGCCCTGGCAAGCCAGGGCGGAACTCAACACCAGTGCGGCGAGAGCCGCGGTCAGGAAGCGCATGGAGGGCCCTTGGTAGGGACAGTCGAAGCCGTGTGCGGGGACGGCGCCGGCACAGTACATCCGCCCTGGCAACCCGCCAAGATCGCCGCGACCTTCCGGCCTGCGCCGAGGCGTATCCGGTGCTGCCGCGGGCCTCGACTGCGCCGACCACCAGCGGTCGGTCAACTGTCGCGAAGCGCGAGCCAGGCCAGCATGACGTAGCCCTCGGCCGTATGTCGCGGCCCGGGCAGCAGAGCCGTGCGCCGGGCGCTGCACTGCACGTTCCTCGTGCGGAAGAACTCGAACAGGATCGAGCCGGCGTCGCGCACGCTGTCCCCGACCCTGCTGTCGAGCTCGATGCTCGAGATGCCCTCCTTCGCCATGCGCTCCGCCAGCCGTTCGAGCGCCTCGGACGACGTGCCGAACAGGAACTCGCGGAAGGCCAGGACTTCGGCTTCGCCGTAGTCCTGACCGATCAGCAGGTCGACGAACTCGGCCTCGCCGCCCTCGGCAAGCAGCTGGAACATCTCGCAGTTGCCGACCAACGAGCCACCGACCACGCGCACGCGCTGCCGCGCTTCCCACGTCGCCGCGAGGATCGGGAAGAACGTGTGCACGCGCCACGTGAGCCGGTTGCCCCACAGCAGCGCGAGGTGCCGCACACCGCGCTCGCGCAGCGTGCGATCGATCGTCGCATCGGTCACGATGTCGGCGAGCACTTCCTCGACGAGCCGGCAGTGCACGCTCGCGCGCAGCCTGCGCGCCGCGAGCTCGCGCAGCGCAGCGGCCTGCTCGGCGTCGTCGAAGCCTCCGGCCAGGTGCCACAACATGCGCAGGAAGTTGATCTGCGCCATGTTCATCGCGCGCCCCACCAGCGCCTGCGTCGGCGCGCGGAACGGGAACGTGGCCTGGTCTGTGGACACGAGCGAGTCGACGAGGGTGTCGAGGCTGCGCCGTTTGCCGCTCAGCGTCTGCTCCTGCAGCGGCGAGGGATAGCGCGCGAGCAGTTCGCCGAACAAGAGCAGGCTCTCGAGCTGGCGGTCGATCGTCGCGATCGAGGCCTCGGCATCAGGAGTGCTGGCCTGCACCAGCGCCTGCCGCACCTGGGCGACGAGATCGAGCTCCTCTGCCTGCAGCGGCTGCTGGCTGTGATCACTGTCGGGATCGGACACGAGCCCATCTTGGCCCGCGGCAGGGACCGCGTCCACGCTCCGCTCACTTCGGGCGAGACAGCCACGTGGCCACTTCGCCGATCGGAACCGCGGCCTGCACGCCGCTCGTGAGGTCCTTCATCGACACCGTGCCGGCTGCGACCTCGTTCGCGCCGAGGATCGCCGCGAACGGAGCCCCGATCGCATTCGCGTATTGCAGTTGCTTGCCGAGTTGCGGCGCATCGGCATGGACCTCGACGCGCAGGCCCTGGGCGCGCAAGGCGCTCGCGACGCCAATGGCCGTGGCCGGTTGCACGTCGCCCATGCGGCAGAGCAGGACCTGGGGGCCGATCGCGAGCGGCGGGAACATCTCGCGCTCCGTCATGATCAACAGCACGCGTTCGAGCCCGAGCGAGAACCCGACGGCCGGCACCTCCTGCCCCTTCCACATGCCCACCAGGTTGTCGTAGCGCCCGCCCCCGCCGATCGAGCCGGCAAGGCCCGCACAGGTGACCTCGAAGATCGGACCCGTGTAGTAACCGAGCCCACGCGCGAGCGTCGGATCGAACACGAGGTGCGCCGCAGCGGGCCCGCTCTTGCTGTTCGCGAACAGCTCCTGCAGCTCGCGCGCGCCGGTCGCCAGCGGGCCCTCGCCGGCTGCGAACTGGGCAAGGGCTCCCGGCTGCTTGCTGAGCTCGAGCACCTCGAGCAGCGCCTCGGTCTGCGACACCGCGATACCCTTCTGGGCGAGCTCCTGCTTCACGGCGTCGGCACCGATCTTGTCGAGCTTGTCGAGCACGATCAGCGCCAGCGATTCCGCGTTCGGCCCGATGCCCGCGCGTGCGACGAGCGCGCGCAGCAGGCTGCGGTGATTCACGAGGATGCGGAAGTCCGAGAACCCGAGCTGGTGCAGCGCTTCGGCCACGGCGCCACAGACTTCCGTGTCAGCTACCAGGCTCCTCGTGCCCGTGATGTCGACGTCGCACTGCCAGAACTCGCGAAAGCGTCCCTTCGCGGGGCGGTCGGCGCGCCAGACCGGCTGGATCGCGTAGCGCTTGTAGAAGGCCGGCAGGTCGCGGTAGTTCGCGACGACGCGCGCGAGCGGCACCGTGAGGTCGTAACGCAGCCCCTCCTCGGCGAGGTCCTGTTCGCGTGGGCTCCCTTCGAGCGCGCGCACCAGCTTGTCGCGGCGATGCAGGATGCGGTAGAGCAGCTGGTCGCCCTCGGGCCCGTACTTGCCGAGCAGCGAGCTCAGGTTCTCGATCGCGGGCGTCTCCAGCGGTACGAAACCGAACGACTCGTAGACGCGCTGCACGATCGAGGTCACGTGGCGGCGGCGCACGACGTCGGGCGCCAGGAAATCGCGCATGCCGCTCGGTGGCTTCGTCGAAGTGTCTTGGCTCATCATTGACGCTCTTGGCTCATCGGTAGTCGATCATCGCCGCAACTCGGCCTGAAACCAGCGCGAGCCCGCGCAGCTTGCCGCCGGCCCCGCTGCGCGTGATCCGAGGACGCCGCGCCGGTAGCTTTCGGCCATGCGCTCGATGTCGTTCGCCCGCGTGGTGCTGCCTCTGGTCCTGGCGGTCCTCTGCCCGCTGCTGCCATCCCAGCAGCCCGGCTCGCAGCAGCCCGGCGCGGAGATCGGTGCGACCCCGCAGGCGCCCGGCGCGCTCGACGCCACAACCACGCAGGCGCTCGAGCGCCTGGCCGGACTGCTCGAGAGCAAGCGGAAGGCGCTGAGCACCGCGCTCGATAAATCCGACCTCAAGGCCGCCTCGGACCTCGAGAAGGACGTCAAGGACCTCGGGTGGCAGTTCGCGGGTCTCACGTCGCGCATGGACGTGCAGGAGTTCGAGGCCCCGCAGAGCCGCAAGTTCGACGTCAATCACGAGTTCGAGGAGCTGATCCGGCCGCTGCTGCAGGCGATCAAGGACGCGACCGAGGAGCCGCGCCAGGTCGCCGACTTGAAATCCCGCATCGACGTGCTCGAGCAGCGCCAGCGCGTCGTGGAGGACGCGATCCGCAACGTGGAGCGGACGCGCAGCGCGCTGCCGCCGGACAGCAAGGCGCGCGCCGAAGCGGAGGCCGAGCTGGCGCGACGCTGGCAGCCGGCGCTCGACGCGTTGACCGGCGAGATCCTCGTGCTGCGCGCTCGTCTGAACGCGCGCACCGAGGGACAGAGGTCGCTCGTCGAGAGCATCACGGCAACGGCCCAGATGTTCGTACAGAGCAGCGGGCTCAGTCTGCTGCTGGCCGTCGCCGTCTTCACGGGTCTCTACCTCGGCTTGAGCTACGTGCTCAATCGCCTGCTGCGCGGGCCGCTGATGGGTGCCGGCTTCTCGCTGCGCCTCATGGCCGTCGTGATGCGCATCATGAGCCTCATGATCGCGGTCGCGGGCACGCTCGTCGTGCCCTACGTGCGCAACGACTGGCTGTTGCTCGCGATCTGCATGGTGTTCCTGCTCGGCGTCGGCTGGGTGCTCGTGCGCATGATGCCGCAGTTCTTCGAGCAGATCCGTCTCGTGCTGAACGTCGGCGGCGTGCGCGAGGGCGAACGCATCGTCGTCGACGGTGTGCCGTTCCGCGTCGAGTCGCTGCGCTTCTACTCGAAGCTGCACAACCCCGACCTCGAAGGAGGCGTGCTGCGCATGCCGATCCAGGACCTGATCGGCAAGCGCTCGCGCCGCAGCGGCCCCGACGAGCCGTGGTTCCCGTGCCGCAAGGGCGACGTGGTGCTGCTGGCCGACGGCGTCATGGGCCCCGTGGTCACGCAGACTCCCGACGTCGTCGTGGTCGAGCACATGGGCTCGCCGCGCAGCTACCCGAGCGGGTCGTTCCTGCAGCAGCACCCGCGCAACCTGTCGCGTGGTTTCGTCGTGTCGACGACTCTCGGCATCGACTACAGCCATCAGCAGGAGGCCACGACCACGATTCCGGCTCGCATGCAGGAGGCCGTACAGCAAGGGCTCGCGGCAGCCGTCGCCGCCGGAGAATTGCAGGAGGTGCGCGTCGACCTGCTGTCCGCCGCCGACAGCAAGCTCGAGTACATCGCGCTCGCGCGATTTCAGGGCAGCGCCGCGATGCAGTATTTCGAGCTGCAGCGCCGCCTGCAGAGTCTGCTCGTCACCGCCTGCACCGAGCACGGCTGGCGCATCCCGTACCCGCAGCTCATGCTGCACCGGCCCGCGAGCTGAGCACGCAGCCCGGGTCATTCGCTCGGGCCGTTCACTTCTCGCTGCCGAGCCCCTGCCCGCGCGACAAGAGGAACGCGAGCAGGTCGCGCAGCTCGTCGGCCGACAGGCGATCGACGAGGTCCTTCGGCATCGGCGACAGCTTCGATGGCTCGACCTTCGCGACGTCCGCGGCAGGCACGCGCACGAGCTGAGCCTCGGCCGTGGCGGGCACCACCTCGTAGACGTCGCTGTCGCCGTGGAAGGCCTTCTTCACGCTGCCGAAGATCGCGGTGCCGTCCTTCCTGGTCAGCACCGAGCCCGAGTACTGGTCGCTGATCACGAGGCTCGGTTCGAGGATCGCCTCGAGCACGTCGCGCGCCGTGAACTTGTTGCCGAGGCTCGTGAGGTCGGGGCCGTGGTTGCCGCCTTCGCCAGCGAAGTAGTGGCACGACGCGCAGCCGACCGCGTGGAACAGGTTGTGGCCCGCGCGCAGGTCGCGGCCCTGGAGGCCGTCGCGCGTGAGCAGGTCCGCGTCCGCGAGCTGCCAGTCGCGGCCGGGCCCCTTCGGCGGCGTGGAACGGAACTTCGGCGCATCGGCCCTCGCCTTGCCCACGAGCTCGGCGAGCGCTTGCTGCTCGGCCGGTGTGCACGTCGCCCACGCGGCGTCGATCATGCGCTTCACGAAGCCGTCGTAGCTGCTGCCCCCCTTCTGCTTCCTGGCGGCGGCGAGGAACGTGAAGTACGCGCGCCGCTGGTCGAGCGTCCAGCCGTGCTTGACGGTGCGCAGCGCGTCGGCGATCGCCAGCTGGCCGATCGGCGGCATCGCCTCGATCATCGCGCGGATGACGCCGCCGTACTGGTCGCCATAGACGTCGCCGCGCTTGCCGGTCTCGGCCCAGGCGGGCACCGGCGACGGCTTCATCGGCGCCAGCGCCGGCACCAGCTTGTCGAGCACGCCGGGCGCGTCGACGTACGCGAGCAGTTCGGCGAGATCCTGGTCCTGCCGTTGGTT
>DASRJH010000261.1:0-12027 GCA_035649575.1 Planctomycetota bacterium | reverse complement strand
TCGCCCGGCTCGGTCTTCCACTCCGCCTGGTCGACTTCGGTGGTCGTCTGCCTGCCGCCGATGCAGCGCAGCAGCATGTTGGACGGTTCGCGCACCGCGTGGTCCGTGGTCAGCTGCTCGCACTTGCCGCCGCGCAGCCGGTAGACGCGCGTGTCGCCGACGTGACCGAGCCTGGCCGTGCCGTCGAAGAAACACAGGGCGGTGAGCGTCGTGCCCATGTCGCGCAACGCGGGCACCGCAGCCGCGGCATCGAAGAGCCGCACGCTGGCCGCGGCGAACCCCTCGCGCACGCGCTGTTCGTATGGCAGCAGCGACGCGCCATCGAGCACGGCCGTGCCGAGCGCCCACAGCGCCGTCCGGCTCGCCTCGGCGCCACCCGCGACGCCGCCCATGCCGTCGGCGATCGCGCACAAGAACGCACCATCGGGCGCGCTGCCGAGGAAGTAGTCGTCTTCGTTGTTGCCGCGCACGTTGCCCGTGTGCGAACAGACGCCGACGTCGAACCCCGCTGGCACCTTCACTTCGACGCCCCTGGCTTGAAGGTGGCCGAAGACACGCCGCCGCGGATCGTGCCGACCAGCACCTGCATCGGTGCGTTGCCGAGTCCGGCGGGCAGCGGCGCCTCGTAGAGGAAGAACTCGCCGTCGCGCGTCATCGAGGCCAACAAGGCCTGTTCGAACTCGGCAACGGCCGAACCAGGCATACCCTCGCAGCGCAGCCGCGCGACGCTGAGGCTCTGCGTCGACCTCACGGTGACCCTCGGGCCCCGCGCCGTGTCGGCGAGCATCACGCTCGCCGCCGAGCGCTCGCGCAGGTATCGGCGCGTTGACTCGCTCTTGAGGTCGCGCGCGAGGTTCAGCAGCAGTCGCCGCTGCGTCATGTCGCGTATCTTCGCGCCGACGACCTCGCGGTCGTCGGGGACCCAGAACGGCGGGATCAGGATCGACGAGACGATGCCGAGCACGCTCCCGCGTTCGAGCAACGACAGGTCGACCGGCACGGCCTCGAGCAGGTGTTCGTTGAGAACCCGCCCCGTCGGCACCTCGCGCATCGTGACGCGCAGCGTCGCGCTCGATTCGAAGGTCTGGTCGGGGACCAGGAAGCCGAGCCCGAGCAGGATCCACGCCGCGAACGTCAGGGGCCAACGGCCGTTCGTGCCCTGGTAATCGATCGGCCCGTCCTGCAGTTCTTCGACGACCATCAGCACGTCGAAGCCGTCGTCGCGCACCTGCTGCAGGAAGCGCCGCAGCTCGGCATCGCCATTGCCGGGCTGCAGGCGCGCGCGCACGTCACGTCGATGCAGCGGATCGGGATCGGCGGCCACGACGTGGAACACCGCGCCGCGCTGCAGCACTTCGATCACGGCCGAGAGCGGAATCGGTTCGTCGCGTGGCTGGCCGCCCGGGTTCTCGGGAGCCGAAGCGGCCGGGTCGAAGAAGGTGCCCGGACTAGCACCCATGTGCGTCAGGAACGCACCACCCGTCACGAGGACCGCGCAATCGAGCGGCGGCAGTTCGGCAAGACCGCTGAGTTCGCCCGATGGCGAGACGCAACCGGCAAGGACCAGAGCACCCGCGAGCAGCAGCCGCGAGCTCAACGCCGACCTCGCAGCCCGGCCAACGCCGCCGCCGCGGCCACGACGCGAAAGCCGGTCCGCGCGAGACGGGGATCGTCGCCCTTCGACAGCAGGTCGTTCCCTTCGCGCAGCAACTGCTCCGTCCGCAAGACGCCGGGCACCGTATCGGGCACGACGCTCGACGCGCCAGGATCGAGCCGCGCGCCATCGACGCGCACGAGTCCTTCGCGTTCGCCGAGAGCCAGGCCACGCACGACGCCCATCGTGCGCAACGGACCGATCATCGAGAGCGGCGGCGTCCACAGACCCTGGGACATCGCGACCACGCGTGCGAGATGCAGCGAGTGATCGGCGATCAACTCCTCGATCAGTTCCTCGGCGCCCGGGACGCGCGGCAGGTCCATCACCCACTCGCGCACGCCGAAGTCGAGCCCCAGGAAGTCGACTCCATAATCGGTCTGGATCCTATCGCCGGCCGCACGCGTGTCCGCCGCCGTCGGCGCTGCCCCACGGGCCAGGATTCCCGTCGCGGTCAGGAAAGCCCCCATGTCGACGGCGCCCTCGTGCGCTGCCACGCCATGGCAGGCCCGCCGCCGCGCGCCGCCGAACGCCGCGAGCTCGAGCTCGCAGCCGAGCGGCAGGCGGAACAACCCGGGGTCGTCGGCCACGGCCTGGCCGAGCAGACGGCACAACGTGTAGGCCTGGAAGAAGTCGACGCCGGTCAACAACTCGTCGTCTGGCGCCGTCGTCGCGTGCGCGGGCAACAGGTTCTCGACCGACAGCCGCGCCTTGCCGAGCGGATCGGCGTCGTGCACGAACCGCGCGGGTGTACCGAGCTGCTGGACCCGATCGAGCTGCTGCATCAGCGCCCTCGCTTCGCCGCAGCAGAACTCGCGATCCTGCAACAGGATGTCCGAGAAGTTCCGCACTTCGACCGGGGCCTGTGGGCGGAACACGGCGCGCGGGGGCGCCTTCTCGGGCACCGGTTCCTTGAACGGCTCGCCTGGCGCGAGCACGGGCACGAGCCGGATCGAGGCGAGCGGACCCCGAATGTCACCGAGGTCGGCCAGCGTGACGGGACGCAGATTGCTGCGCGTCGTGCGCAGTCGCAGGTTCATCTCGTAGGAACCCGCCGGGGTCTCGACGGTGACGTCGAACCGGCTCGCGAGCTGCTCGGCAAAATCCTCGCGGGTCTTGCCTAGCAGCTTGGCTGCGACGCTCCAGATCTCGAACGGCAGCTCGAACTCGACGATGCAGGCGTCGCCGCCCGTGGCGACCAGGCGGGCCGCCGCGATGATGCTCTGCGCGATGTGCAGCCGCAGCTCGCCGAGCTCGTTCGGCAGGAATGGCAACGGAAAACGCACCCGCAGGAGCGCCGGTTGGCCGTGCTCGCCGAGCAGTTCCTCGCCGATCTGCACGGGCGGGTCTTCGTTGAACCAGAAGTCGGCGATCACCGAGATCGCGCGGCCGTCGTGTTCGACCTGTTCGACCACGCGGTCGCCGGCCAGCAGGCGAACCGGACGGCCGAGCACGTCGCGCAAATCGATCGCGAGCACGTTGTGGCCCGAAATGGGCGTCACTTCGGGCAGCAGCGGATCGTCGGATGATTCGCGCGGCGTCAGCGGCAGCGAGACCCTCGTGTCGGCGCCGACCCACAGCGTGCCGCGCAGGTAGGGCCGCTGCGACCGCTCGACGAGCCAGCCCGCGCCCTCGCCATAGCTGTTGCCGGCGCCGCGACGGGCCAGCAAGTCGGCGCGCAGGAGACCGCGCAGGAATCGCGATCGCACCGACGGGATCCTGACTTCGATCGCAGCGGGCAACACGCGCACCGCCACCTCTTGCGGACCAATCACCCCGGACGGGCCTTCGCGTTCCTGCAACTCGAGACGCAGGACATGGCTTCCGGGCGGAAGCGCGCCGAACTCGAGACTGCAGGTGCCATCGCTCGCAGTCTGGAAACGGAACTCGGCGCCCGCATCGCGGATGCCTTGGGCGGTCGAGAGTTCGACCTCGGCGCGCACGATCGCCAGGTTCTGCCCGGCCGAGGCCTTGACGACTCCGCCCGCTGCGGAGAGCACGAATTCGCGTCCGACCCGACAGACTCCGGGCGCGACCGGATCGAACTCGAGCCGCGGCGTCCGATCTCGCCAGTGCAGGCCGAACTGTCTTGTCGAGCGGTTGCCGTAGGCATCGACGACCTCGAGTCGAAGGGCTCCCCCGCCTCCGTTCGTCGAAGGCGGCGGTACGGGGATGGTCTGGATCAGCTCGCCATTGGCCAGCGGCCGCTTCGCGAGCAGCGCGCCGTCGACGCTGTACACGTCAAGGCTGCAGTTGGCTTCGAGCGCAGAGAGCGTCACGCGCAGTCTGGCCTGGTCGCCGCTCCACGGCACGTAGCCCTCGCCGCCCGGACCCGTGACTTCGGTCACGACGGGCACCCCGACGTCCGCCTGCGCGAACACGATCGGCTCGATCCTGGACTCGTTCCCGGCGATGTCGCGCGCTCGGACCTCCAGCGTGCCGGCGCCGAGTGTCTCGACCGACTCGACCTGCTCGCCGATCACCTTGCCGAGCTCGTACCTGCCCGGAAGCCCGCGCAGCGGCAACTCCAGCGGGTGGCGGCCACCGGCAAAAGCGATTTCGACGACTACCGATGCGAGGCCCTCGTCGCTGGCTGCCCAGACGAGCTGCGACCTGCCCACGATCACGCCGTTCTCGAGCTCGTCGAGATGGGCCTCCACGTGCGGCGGCGTGTCGTCCACGCGCACGCGCGCAGTGCCGAGCGACCCGGCACCGGGCACGACGAACGAGAGGTCCAAGGGACCCTTGCCGCTGTTGTTGCCGAGGCACTGCACGACCTCGCGCCATTGCGGCTGCGCCATCGAGAGCTGCAACGTGCCGGCCTCGGCGTCGACCTGGGGCCGCAGCGGGATCCGCCACACCTCACGACCCTGCGAGACGTCGGCGCGCAGACGTGTCGCATCGAACCCGCCATAAAGGAAATTCAGCGCCTCGAGCTGCACGCTGCGCAGCACTTGCGGCATCACACCCACGGCCTCGTTCGGATTGACGAGCTTCACGTCGCTGCTGGTCTCGAGCTCCAGGAATGGCGGCGCTGGGCTCTCACCCCCCAAGGCGAGCGACACGGCAACCATGGCGGCTGCCGCGATGGCTGTTCCCGCGACCTTCGGCCGCCGAGCGCTTCGCACCGATTCGATCTTCATGCGCACGGCCGTCGCCGACGCGGGACGCCGATCGGGGTCGCGGGACACGCATGCCTGCACGAGGCGCTGCAGGTCGCGCGGCACACCGGGAACCCGTGGCCACGGGCGCAGCTCCCCCGCGGCCACGGCCAACGCGGCGCGGCGCGCATCCGTGTCGTCGATCGGCATGCTGCCGGTCAGGAGCAGCCACGCGAGCGTACCGAACGAATAGAGGTCGGCCCTCGGATCCACCTTGCCTCGCGCGAGCAGCTCCGGGGCCGAGAACGCGGGATTCACGAACCCCGTGAACTCGCTGCCGGGCGCGGGCTCGTCGCCCGCGAGCGTCACGCTGCGCGCGATGCCGAAGTCGAGCACCTTGACGTGCAGTTGGCCACCGCGCTGCGCGACCATGACGTTGCGCGGCGAGAGGTCGCAGTGCACGAGACCTGCTGCGTGGATCGCCTCGAGCGCCTCGGCCACCTGCAGCAGGATGTCGACGGCATGGGACGGCGCCATCTTGCCGCCGCGCATCAGCACCTCGAGCGTCTTGCCCTCGACGAGCTCCATCGCGAGGTAGGCGACGCCCTCCTCGGCCTCGCCGACGTCGAGCAGACGCGCACAGCGCGTGTGTGTGACAGTCGCAGCGCGCCGCGCTTCGGGCAGCAACGCGTGCCGGTATTCGGGGCGCCCCGTGAAACGCGGATGCAGCAGTTTCAGCGCCACCGTCATCAGCGAGCCGATGTGCATGGCCGAGAACACGGTGCCGAGCCCACCGCGGCCGAGCACGCTCTGCAGCCTGTATTTGCCGTCGATCACGGTGCCGAGCAGCGGGTTGCCCGATTCGGTTTCCCCGAGCCGAACCGGGTAGTGGACGAAATCGGTCGGCAGCAGCCAGGCGCCGCAGTGTCCGCAGCGCTGCGCCTGCGTGTTCGTCACACCTTCACATGACAGACAGATCTTCAATCGTTTCCACCTGGACCGATGATATTCCAGCGCCGGGCCGGCTGCCTCAGGGCGAGCGGGCCAGGAGGGCGCGCCAGACTTCGAACACGGCGCGATCGCGCACGAACGCGCGACCGAGATCCGGAATGCGCAGCGTCCAAGCCCTCGTGCCATCGGCACTCGCGAGCGCGAAACAGACCATGCCGACGGGCTTCTGCGCCGTGCCGCCATCCGGACCCGCGACACCGGTCGTCGACAACGCGACGTCCGCTCCGAAGCGGGCGCGCGCCCCCTCGGCCATCGCCGCGGCCACGGGTTCGCTGACCGCCCCATGCTGCTGCAATACCGCGCGCGGGACGCCGAGCAGGTCCTCCTTGCTCTCGTCGGCGTAGGCAACGACACCGCCGCGGAACACAGCCGAAGCGCCCGGCACGTCGACGAGCCGCGCCGCCGCGAGACCGCCCGTGCACGATTCGGCCAATGCCAACGTGCAACCCGCTGCCTTCAGACGCTGCACGACCGCTTCGGGCAGCTCCACCGTGCCTTCACAGAACAGCCAATCCCCCAACACCGGCCGCAGCTCCGCGGCCGTCGTCTCGCACAAACCGGCCGCCTGCTCCCTCGTCTGCGCCGACGCCACGATGCGGATCGTGAGCAAGCCGCCGCTCGCCGTGATTCCCACCGCGGGATTCCGGTGCGGCACCATGAACTTCTCGATGCGTTCGCCGAGCAGCGCCTCCGACGGCCCGAGCACGCGCAGCCACAGCTGCGCCATCGGCGTCAGCCCCGGCATCTTCGCGACGACCCCGAGCACGTGGTCGCGCATCAGCACCTTCATCTCCCTGGGCACGCCGGGCACCGCGAAGAACCACGCCTTGCCGATCTTCACCTGGAAGCCCGGCGCCGTGCCGACGGGATTCGCGATCGGGACCGCACCTGGTGGCAGCATCGCCTGCCTGCGATTGCTCTCGGGCACGGGGCGCCTGCGTCCCTGCAGCCACTGCTGCACCTGGGCCCAGCTCTCTTCGTGGAACCACAGCGGCCCGCCGAGCACGTCGGCAACGACATCCCTGGTGCGATCGTCGAGCGTCGGCCCGAGTCCGCCGGTCGCCACGACGACATCGGCCCGCGCACAGCTGTCCGCGATCACCGCGCGCAGCTCCACGGGATCGTCGCTGACGACCACGAAGCGCTGCACCACCGCACCCATGGCCTCGAGCTCTCCCGCGAGCCACTTGCTGTTCGTGTCGAGCAGTGCCCCGTGTACGAGCTCGTCGCCGATGGCCAGGATCTCCGCGACCAACGTCACGTGGTCACCACGACGGCCGCCGCTTCGTGCTTGCGACCGAACCCGGTCAGCACGAGGCCCAGGCCATACAACAGCAGCATGGGCGCCGACATCAGCAGCATCGAGACGGGGTCGGGCGGCGTGAACACCGCCGCCACGACGAAGATGATCAGCACTGTCATGCGCCAGTTCTTGAGGAACGCACGATGCGTGACGAGCCCGACGCGCTGCAGCGCGATCATCACGAGCGGCACCTGGAACACGAGCCCCATCGCACCCGTCATCGCGAACAGCAGCGACAGGAACTGACCGATGCTCAACAGCGCCCCGACCTGGCTCGGATCCATGACGCTGAACAGGAATCCCAGCGTGTAGGGCAGCGCGATCCAGTAACCGAACGCCGCGCCCGAGACCAGCAGCACCATCATGAACGGGAAGTAGCGATAGAAGACCCTTCTCTCGTGGCGATAGAGCCCCGCCGCGATGAACGCCCACGCCTGCCAGATCACGACCGGTGCGGCCAGCACGAGCGCGAACACCAGCGACGCCCACATGAAGGACATCATGTCCTCGAGGCCACCCGTCGCGAACAGGTTGTAGGGCACCGGATACCCCGTCTCGGCGGGCAGGTTGTACGAGTACTGCATCTCGCCCGCGAGGATCGCCGCCTTGTACTCGCGGCAGAACCCGAGGTATCGCGTGCCCAGCTTGTCGTGTGCGAGCTCACCCGCAGCCTCACGCGCCTCCAGTGTCTCGACCCATCTCGTGAACCCGTGACGCCACTGCACGCGGTAGGGCTCGATGATGACCCCCTGCACCGGACCCTTGAACGGCAGCAGCGCCACGATCGCGACGACGATCGCGATCAGCGACCGGATCAGGCGCTTGCGCAGCTCGTCCAGGTGGTCGCCGAACGACATGCGCGGCAGCTGCTCGTCCTCGTAGACGGCGCGGATCTTCGGGTCGTCGAGCGTCACCATCGCAGCCAGTGGATCACACCGCGCAATCTACGCCACCTCGGCCCACCAACACCACAAGCCCCTCCCCCAGAAACACCACGGGCCCTGGAGCATCCGCTCCGAGGCCCGTGTCGCGCTTGCAGTTCCGCGACGCGCGGCGCCGCGGCCTCCGTTCTCACAGCTTGATCAGGTCGCGGATGATGTTGAGGTAGGTGAACTCGACGTTCAGGCGGTGCGCTTCCTTGTACTCCTCCGAGTCCTTGACGACGGTGAAGCCATCGCCCGCTTCGTTCACCGGGTCGTTGCCGAGCACGACCGTGTCGACGCCGGGCGCCATCTTGGCGACAACGCGGTTGCCGAGCCGCTTCAGCAGCAGCGTGAGCTGCTCCTTGTTGTACGGCGCCGTGAACCGGCCCATCAGGTAGATGGTGCGGGTCATGCGTGGCGTGAAGATCGGGTTGTAGATCAGGTCGCCTTCACGCGCGAAGTCGCCGACCGGGTCGACGAAGTTGCTCAGCGCGACTTCGGCGCGGTCTTCCTCGACGCGCGTGACCTCGGCATAGCCCTTCACGGCCGGGTTGTTCGGGTTCTTGACGTGGAACATCGTGCCGGGCTGCAGCAGGTCCTTGCGGCCGAGGTTGATGAAGCCCATCGACACGCCATTGCGCGCGACAATGATCTTGCCGTCCGCGACGTCGGGCAGATTGCGCATGCGGTCGCGCTCGGTCATTGCCGACAACCGGATGTCGCGCTTGCTGATCTCGTTGCGCATATCCTTCTCGCGCTTGGCGGCCTCTTCACGGGCCGTCGTGAGCTCGTCGTTCTTTGCCTTCACCGACTCGGTCAGCGAGGCGTTGTTCGTGTCCTTGCTCTGCAGCTGCGCGTTGAAGTCCGAACGGGCCTGATCGAGGTTCCGCGCCCACTCGGCTGCCTTGGTACTCGCTTCGGTGGTTGCCTTCTGGAACTCCGCGTCAACGGCGGACTTCTCGGTGAGGGCCTTGGCGCGCTCGGCCTCCATCTCGGTGACGCGCTGCGTGCTGAAATTGACGCTCGCGATCATTGCGCCAAACACGTTCTCGAGGCTGCTCGCTATCGAGACGCCTGCGGCCGTGCACGAGTCGTCCATGAGCTTCCTGATCTCGGCCGGGTTCATGACGCTCGGCGAATCGAGCGTCGCGGTGCCGTAGTCCACGCCCTGCCGCCCCGGATACTTGCTGAGCTTGCCGACGACCTTGCCGAGGTCCTCGATGTAATGATCGACGAGTTGCATCTTGTTGCGCATCGTCTTCGCGTCATCGCGCAACGTGTCGCGCTCCTTGGTCAACTCACCGTTCTTCGTCACGGTGCTGTAGGCAAATCCCAATGCTCCCAGGAACAACAGCAGGAGGATCAGGAAGAAGGCCATCGGGACGGTCGTGGCGCCACTCTGGCCACTCTGGCGATAGTGCATTGGAAGCGACTCCAAGAGAGGGGGTCTGTTCAGGGCGTTCGCCTCGGTATGAGGCCGGGGCGACTGGGACGGTTTCGCGCCCCGCTCGAGGGCACGGGCGGGGTAGGGGAACGCGAAGGTCCGGATCTTAGAAAGGAAGGCGGGAAGGTCAAGGCGGCGTCTCGAACGGGCTTGCCCGCTTCGGGAGTCTATCTCAGGATGAGACCCATGCCGACAGATCCCACTGCCGGGGTTCCGCCCGTCGCTGCCTTTCGACCCCGAAAGCCCGTAGTCATCGGCATCCTGGGTGGCATCGCGGCAGGCAAGAGCGCAGTGGCCAGGATGTTCGCGGCGCATGGCCTGGTCCTGCTCGACGCCGACGAGGAGGCGAGGCTGGTCGCCGCGGAGCCCGACGTGCAGCGCGACGTGGCAGCAGCGTTCGGCCCACGCGTGCTGACCCCGGGGGGCCTCGACCGCAGTGCCCTCGCAGCGCTCGTGTTCGGCGACGCTCGGGCCCGCAAACAGCTCGAGGCCATCATGCATCCGCGTATCCGGGCGCGCATCTTGGCCAGGCTGGCCCAGGCGAAGGCCAACGGGGACTCGGTGCTGATCGACGCGCCGCTGCTGCTCGAGGGTGGATTGATCGAGTGGTGCGACCTCCTCGTGTTCGTCGACACCGCGCCGGCCGTGCGCAAAGCACGCGCCCGGGAGCGCGGTTGGCGAGAAGGCGAGCTCGAACAGCGCCAGGCAGCCCAGGCGCCGCCGCACGAAAAGCGGGCGCGCGCGAGCCACTGCATCCAGAACGACGGCGACTTCGACGAGACGCGGCGACAGGTCGCGGCTCTACTGCGCGAGTGGACCACGCGTACCCCATGACCGGCAATCCCAAGGCTCCCGCGGCGGACTTCGCGACCTGGCAGGCCATGCGCGGCGAAGCGTTGCTCGACCTGGCGCTCGCCGCAGGGCTGCCCTCGACGGGAAACCAGGACCGCACCGGGTTGCTGCAGGCACTGCTCGAACATCGACTCGGAAACGGCGGCACGGTCTACGCGGAAGGTGTGCTCGACGTGCTGCCCGACGGCTTCGCGTTCCTGCGCACGCCCGGGCTCGGTTATGCCGCGGATCCGGCCGACGTCTACGTGAGCACGAGCCAGGTGCGCAGCCTCGACCTGCGGCCAGGCCACCGGCTCACCGGTCCCGTGCGGTCCCCGAGACGCGGCGAGAGGTTCTTCGCGCTCGTGAACATCGAGCTCGTGAACGGCCAGCCCGCCGAGAGCTGGCGCGGTGTCGTGCCGTTCGCATCGCGCACGCCGCTGTTGCCGACCGAGCGCTTGCATCTCGATCACGAGGGCGCCGCCATCGACCTGCGCGCGATCGACCTGCTCTCGCCGTGGGGCAAGGGCCAGCGCGTGCTCGTCACCGCGCCACCGGCCTGGCCGCGCGCCGGCTTGCTGACGCGCGTGGCAACAGCCGTTGCGCGCAACCACACGGAGATGCGGCTCGTCGTCTGTCTGCTCGATCAGCGCCCCGAGGACACCACCGGCGTGCAGCGTGCGCTCGCGCGCGTGCCACACTGCGAAGTGCTGACGACGACTTTCGACGAACCGCCGGCCCGCCACGTGGCGCTCGCCGACATCGTCACGGCGGCATGCCAGCGCGAAGTCGAAGCAGGTCGCGACGTCGTGTTGCTGTTCGACTCGCTGACGGCGCTCGCGCGTGCGAGTCACTTCGTGAACCCGCCGTCGGGCCGACTGCTTTGCGCGGGCCTCGATGCGGCGGCCGTGCAACGCGGCAAGCGCCTGTTCGCGGCGGCGCGCGCCTGCGAAGAAGGTGGTTCGCTCACCGTGATCGCCACGGCGACGACCGGTGTCGACTCGCCGATCGATGCTGCGATCGCTTCCGAGTTCCAGCACCGCGGCAACAGCGAGGTCGTCATCGATCAAGCACTCGTCGCGGCAGCCGTGGAACCGCCACTCGACGTGCTGCGCACCGCGACGCGGGTCGAGGACGAGATCGATCCGCCCGCCATGCGGGCCACGCGTCTGCGGTGGCGGCAGGAGCTCGCGCCGCTCTCGCCCAGGGAACGTCTCGCGCGGATCCTCGCGGCACTGCCCCAGGACTGATCAGGGCGAAGGCAGATACCGTTCGACGTCGCTCGCGTTCGCGCGGTGCCCGGCGAGCCCCGCGAGCGTGCCGCGCAGCTTGGCCCACGCGGCGCGCGGTCCCGCGAGCACGGCGAGCGGCCAGCCCACCACGTCGAACAGGCAGAAGGCCGCCCACGTGCGCAGCGTGCCGCGCCGCCGCAACCAGCGCACGGAGTTGCAGGCCATCAGGAACTTGCGCAGCGGCGAGCGCCCGCCGCCCGACGACTGCCCGGGGGCATGTTCGACGCGCACCCACGGCAGCCACACGATGGCGCCGCCGCGCGCGCGCAGCCGGTCGCAGAGGTCGACGTCCTCCCAATACATGAAGTAGCTCTCGTCGAACCCGCCGATCGCGCAGAGATCCGCGGTGCGGAACAGCACGCAGGCCGCCGGCAGGAACTCGACCGCTTCGGGGCCGTGGTCGCGCGGGTGCGGCGCCTTGCCGTGGCCGCAGAGCCGCAGCGCATTCGGCGTGAAGCCCGTGCGGCC
>DASRJH010000260.1:0-4672 GCA_035649575.1 Planctomycetota bacterium | reverse complement strand
GATCCAGCCGACGCGCTGTTCGAGAGCGTCAGTGGCCTCACGACCTGCGGCGGGACCGTGCTGGGCACTGCGGGCAATCCGCCGCCCGAAGAAGTGGCATCCAGCCTGCTGCTCTGGCGCGCGATGCTGCAATGGCTCGGCGGCATCGGCATCGTGCTGATCTTCGTGGCCCTGCTGCCGTCGATGGGTGCCACGGGCAAGGGCATGCTGATCGCCGAATCGGTCGTCGTCAGCATGGACAGCGACCAGCCTCGCGTGCTCGCCCAGTCGCGGGGCGTCGTCGCAGTCTATGTGTTCCTGACGGCCGTCTGCGTGGCGCTGCTCGTGTACGTCGGCGGCATGAGCTTCTTCGACGCGGTCTGCCAGTCGTTCGCGACGGTCGCGACCGGCGGCTACGCGACGCGGGGCTCGATTGCGCGGTTCGAGAGCCTCGGCGCCGAGGTCGTACTGACGGTGTTCATGTTCCTCGGCGGCTGCAGCTTCACCGTGATGGCGGCGTCGGTGCGCGACGGCTGGACCGGGGTCCGAGGCATGCTGCGCACGTCCGAGTTCCGCGCCTACACGCTGTTCACGCTGCTCACTGTCGGCGCCGTGACGATCGACCTCGTGCGAGGCGGCGTGTCGTTCGGCCCGGCTTTGCGGCAGTCGTCGTTCAACGTCGTGAGCATGCTGACTTGCACGGGCTTCGCGACGGCGGACTTCCATGCCTGGCCGCCGCTGTCGTTGATCGTCGTCTTCGCGTGCACGATGGTGGGCGGTTGCACGGGTTCGGCGGCGGGCGGCATGAAGCAGGTCCGCATCCTCGTCTGCTTGAAGCTCCTGGCCTACACGCTGCGGCACTTCGTGCGGCCAAAGAGCGTCGAGCGGCTGCGCCTCGACGGCGAGGTGATGGAGGCTTCGACGATCTCGTCCATCCTCGCGCTGGTCCTGCTATGGCTGCTCACGATCCTGATCGGTGCGATGGTCATCGCGTTCGACCAGCGCCTGAGCTTCGCCGGCGCGTTGTCCGCGAGCTCGAGCATGCTCGGCAACTGCGGACCGGCGCTCGCAGTCGTCCATCCCGATGCGCTCGCGAACGGCATCCCTGCCATGGGCGTCGGTGTCCACGTCGTCGGTCCCAACATCGGCCCGTTCGGCGGCTTCGGCGACCTCAGCGGCTGGACCAAGATCGTCATGTCGTTCGAGATGATCCTGGGCCGGCTCGAGCTACTCACTCTGCTCGCCCTGTTCACGCCGAGCTTCTGGCGACGCTGAAGAGACTGATGGTTTGCGTGGACCCACGCACCGGAGTGCCTCGATTCCGTCCCCGGTTGCGGGAATTCCTCCCCGCTCCACGAAAACCATCAGCTCACTTCGCGGGCGCGGCGAGCAGCCGCCGTGCTTCATCCACGTCGCCTTGCTGCGGAAAGCCATACGTCGTGCTGGCGCCAGGCCAGACGTGCAGTTGCGGCTTTTCGGGGGCCACCGCGACCGCCCGCTGCAGCAGGCGCGTGCCGAGCGCCTGTTGTTGCGGATCGGCGTCGCTCGCGAGCTCCTTGCCGAGCCGTGCCCACACATCGCCGAGCTCCGCCGCGAGCCGCGGGTGGAACGGTTCGGACTCGGCTGCGGCGAGATCCGCGGCGAGCTGCCGGTAGTCGCCCGCGGGCAATGCTCCGTTGCGCAGCGCTTCGATGCGCGGCATCAGCGGTTCGATCGCCGCGGCCGAGCGCATCAGCACCGTCGTCTTGCGCACGAACACGGCTCGTGGGTCCGGAGCGGCGTCGGGCACGCGGACGGCCGAGATGACCTGCGGCGGCGCACGCAGCTTGAGGCGTGCTGTGGCGCGCGACCCTTCGAGCCACGAACGCGCGTAGTGCAGCGTGCCGTCCGCGAGCGCCGCGGCAGCTTCGACGGCCTGCGGCGTCGCGGAACCGGCCTTCGTCGTGACTTCGATCTGATACCAGGCCTCGCCGTCGCTCGCATCGCTCGTCTTGGACCAGGTCGTCGCGAGCAGGTTGTCGTCGCCCGCGAACGCCGATTGCAGGAACGCCGCGATCTGGTGCTGGTACTCGCCGTCGTGCGTCACCATCGCATGCGGCGCGTGGCGCGTACCGGCCAGCAGCCACAGTTGCCGCTCGCCGCCATACAGACCGTAGGCGCGCAACAGCGCGCCTCGATCGCGCAGAGGCTCCTGGTCGGTCGCGAGAAAGAGCGCGCGCACCTTGGTGCGCGGCGCGTTCTCGTCGGGCTCGATCTCCTCGGGCAGGCCCGCGAACTCGGCCCAACCGAGCGCGTAGGCGCTCAATGCCCCGCCATCGTCGTGGATCGACTCTCGCAGCATGTCGCGCAGGCTCGGCAGGTGCTCGAGCACGAGCGCCTTGCAGGGGCCCTGCGTGCGTGCTGCCCACAACGCGGCGACGCTGCCGAGCCCGGTGCCGAACAGCGCGATCTGGCCGGGGTCGACGTCGGGCCGCGCGCGCAGCCATTCGAACAGCGCCGGCAGATCGTGGAGCCACGCCTGCAGTGTCGGCGTGCCCTTGCTGCGGCCGAAGCCACGCGGATCGAACGCGAGCACCGAGTAACCCGCCTCGTGCAGGAACGCATAGTACGGGTGCATCACGCTCGCGTTCGTGTTCGCGTCGTGGAACAACACGACGGTGCGCCCCTTCGCTTCCGCGTGCGGGATCCAGAAGCCCGTCAGCGACGCGTCGCTGTGCAGCGCGATCTCGACGGGTTCGTATGGCATACCGAGATCGCCGGGCTCCGCGAGCCAGCCCGGCGGCGGTTTCAGCAGCTGTCGGCTCAGATCGTCCTGCACCGCGCTGCACGCAGCGAACAACGCGAAACCGGCGAGGCAGGGGTTGGGCAGATGCGGGCGTGACACCATGGTCGCAGGATAGGCGGACGCAGGTACGCGACGCGAGTGACTCGAGAGATCGTCAGCCGAGATCGATCGCCGCGGCGAGCAGGTCGCTGTCGCTCGCGCGCAAGGTCGGCACCTTGAACGGCACGTAGCAGTGCCCAGGAGTGGTGACGTGGGACGTGATCTGCCGGCTCCCGGCGACGAGCTCGACTTCGCAACCCGACGTCTGCAGCGCCACGCGGTCCGGGCCTGTTCCCGCCGCATCGCCGGCCGGGTCGAGCTCGATCTCGGCCCCGAGTCTCGTGCGCAGCCAGTTCGCGAGCAGCATGGCGGTCGCAGCACTGGCCGCGCCATGGCGGATCTCTCCCGTCGTGGCCGCTCCAGGCTGCCACGGCACGCGCTCGAACGCCTCGGCCAACGCGCGGCGCCATGGCCGCAGGCGCAGCCACGACAAGTCGGTCAGGCGCTGGCCGGCCTGGCGGCGGCTGTCGAGCCGTTCGAGTACGCGCGCGGGCGCCTCGAAGCACCGGCTGTCGACCACGGCGTGGTCGCACAACTGCGACAGGTCGTCGAAGTGCTGTTCGACCCGCGGCCAGTCCGAGCTCCAGAACAGGTGGTTCGGCAGGTCGTTCATGAGCAGCGGCCGCACCAATCCGGGAATCTGGTCGAACTCGCTCTCGGGCATCCGGATCACGATCTCCTCGAGCACGATGTCGCGCTTGGGTCCGTGGACGCGTGTGGTCGCCGTGACCTCGGCCGTGATCTCGCTCGCATCGTCGTCGATGAGCAACAGGAACGCGCGGCATGGTGTGCGGCGCTGCAGCCGACCGACGGCATCGTGCACCAGGTAGTCGTCCTCCTCCCTGGCCACGCCGATGAAGTTGATCGTGAGCGACCGCGCGACGTCGCCGCCTTGCATGTCGGGCAGGCACATCTTCCACAGCGATTGCAACGCATCGCGGATCTGCCGCGGTGAGGTGCTGCGAAACGCCGTGCGCATCATGGGCAGGTTGCTCACGGCCTCCTCCAGGTGCGGCCTGCGCCGAGCAGTTCGTTCGCCGCCTCGGGGCCCCACGTGCCCGCGACATACTGTTCGGGTTTGGCCTTCGACTGGCGCCACCCGGCGACGATCGAGTCCACGATGCGCCAGGCCTCTTCGACTTCGTCGCGGCGCGCGAACAGCGTGCTGTCGCCGAGCATCGAGTCGAGCAGCAGGCGTTCGTAGGCGTCGGCGGTTTCACCGCCGAACGCGGTGCCGAAGCGGAAATCCATGCGCACGTCGCGGATCCGCACGTCGTGTCCGGGCACCTTGGCGCCGAAACGCAGCGCGATGCCTTCCTCGGGCTGGATGCGCAGCATCAGCACGTTCGGCTGCAGCGACTTGCCGCCTTCGAACAACATGTGCGGCGGCTGCTTGAAGTGGATCGCGACCTCGGTGACGCGCCGCGGCATGCGCTTGCCCGAGCGCAGGAAGAACGGCGTGCCGGCCCAGCGCCAGTTCTCGAGGTGCAGTCGCACGGCCGCGTAGGTCTCGGTCACCGAGGTCGCGGACACGCCTTCCTCTTCGCGGTAGCCGTTCACCATCTCGCCGCCGAAAGAGCCTCGCGTGTATTGCGCGCGCACCGTCGCGCGCTCGACCTCCTCGGGCCGGAACGAGCGGATCGCGCGCAGCACCTTGACCTTCTCGTCGCGCACCGCATCCGCCGTCAGCGACACCGGAGGCTCCATCGCGACGAGCGTCAGGACCTGCATCAGGTGGTTCTGGATCATGTCGCGGACGATGCCGGACTCCTCGAAGTAGCCGGCGCGCGAGCCGACGCCGATCGATTC
>DASRJH010000259.1:0-12747 GCA_035649575.1 Planctomycetota bacterium | reverse complement strand
GAGCACGCCGAGCGTGAGCACGCACAGCGGGACACTGCTCATGGCGCCAACGAGTCGGCGAGCATCGCCTCGAGCGAACGGTCTGCCTGCCAGCTTCCGGCCAACGAGACGTCGCGCGGGCGCGATCCATCCTGGCACTCGACTGGACGCAGCAGCGACACGTCGAGCCCGTGCAGCAGACAGAAGCGCCGCGCGAGCTCCCAGCGCGAGGTGCTCGAGGCCCGGCAGATGCACGAGGTCCGGGCCATCGGTCTCGACGACGGCTGCCGCCAGCGCCTCTGGCGCCGCGAGGTGCACGACGAACTCCGGCTGCAGCGCCTCGGCGACTGCGTCGACCATGCCGGGCGCAAGCAGGTCGACCGCGGCATCACCGCCCGAGCGCGCCGGCGTCGACACGACGTGTCCCGCGCGCTGCAGTGCTGCCACCACATGCCCACCGAGGAACCCGCTGGCTCCGGTGACGAGAATGCGGTGGGCCTGCATGGCAAGCCGTATGGTTGCCCAACCAAGCCGGGAACGGAAGCGCAACGTAGCCGCCGCGCTGGGGCGGCCGCCACCGGCAGCTTGCGAGCCACGACGCGAGTGGCGACCAGCCGCCTAGTCGCGCCTGGGCACCACACCTGAGACGCGCGCTGGACCCGCTCGCCGTCGGTCACGAACACGAGACTCAACGGCCCCGACGGCGGATCGTCAGGATCCCGGCGGGTCTGCCATCCGTCGTCTCCTAGCTCCCGGAACAGGATCCGACCTTCCTCGAGGCTCAGGCGCGTGGCACGACGCGCGCGAGGGGCGCGACTGCGCTACTTCGTGTTCGTGACCTCCGCGCGCAGGACGAAGTCCGCCTCCGGTTTGGCGGTCGACGCGACGAGCCCGAACAGGCCCACCGTGGTGCTGACGACCAGCACGCCTTCGTGCAGACACCACGAGCCGACCTGCGCGTCCTTGCCGACCTCGAACCGCCAGCGCCGTGCGCCGCTCGCGCGGTCGTGCACGTACAGGGAGCCGTCGAGGTTGCCGAAAACGACGGCGTCGCCGGCGACGGCGGGGCGGCCGAACGGGTTGCGGCCCGCGCAGATCCTGCGGTCGCGATCGAGCCGGCCGGTCGCGCGGTCGAACCGCACGACGGTCGTGCCGAAGCCCGCCCAGACTTCGTCTTCGCATGGGAACGGCGTCGAGAACCCCGTCGCGCCGAAGCTCGTCTGCCACAGCAGCTCACCCGTGGCCGCCGACAGCGCGTTGAGCGACCCGCGGCGGCCCTCGCGCTGGCCACGATCGGCGACGAACAGAGTGTCGCGATCGACGACCGGGTCGGAGTGACCGAGCTCACCGCCGACGTCGCGTTCCCACGCGACAGCACCGGTGTGCAGGTCGAGCGCGACGACGCGGCCCGCGGCCGTGCCGACGAACACGCGCTTGCCGTCCGCCGCCGGCGTCATCTCGATGCTCTCACCGAGGTCCGTTCGCCAGTGGACGCCACCGGCGGTGATCGCGACGACCTCGGTGCCGCTCGCGACGAGGAAGATGTCGCCGCACGTCGAGCCGGGGAACCAGCTCGGTGCGAGCGGCACCTGCCACAGCTCCCGATCCAAGTTGGGCACGAATGCGTGCACGCTGCCGTCGCGGTGCCGCGCGAACACGAAGCCGCCGCCGAGCACGGGCTCGAGCCACGGTCCCGCGGCCTTCGCGGCGACGGCGCGCTCGCCGGTGTGCACGTCCAGCGCTTCGAGCGTGTCGCCGCCGCGGAACACGCGGCCCTTGCTGCACGCGAGCGGACGGCGAACCTCCATCGAGCGGCCGGGAGCGTGCCACGCAACGGCAGGGACCGTCGGTACGACCTCCGGCGCCCGTTGCTGCGCGGATGCAGCCGTCGTGGCGAGCGGGGCGAACGCGAGCCACGCGCCGAGGTGCGTGCGGTGCAAAGCGAGCATCCTGCGATGGTAGCTCAGGGGCGGTCGGCATGCTGTTCACCCTTTCGACCCTGCTGGTTGCCGGATCGCGCAGGTTGGAGGCCCTCCGGCTGGGGCGGGGCGCCAGGGTCGATCGCGGTCCGGTAGGCCCGACGCCCATTCCCTGCATCCCTCGCCAGCCACCGCGGGTAGAGAATGAGTGCATGTCATCCCCGTTCGCCGACCAGTTGCAACACCACGCCAAGGCGCTGCGCCGGCTGGCACGCGACCTGGTCGGCGAGCAGCACGCCGACGACCTGCTGCAGGACGCCGCGGTGCAGGCGCTGGTAGCGCCGCCGCAGAAGCCCGGCCCGCTCGGCGGCTGGTTCGCTGCGGTGCTGCGGCATCTGGCCAGCAAGCACCGCCGCGGCGAACAGCGGCGGCGGCGGCGCGAGCAAACGGTGGCGCGGCCCGAGGCGTTGCCGGCCGCCGACGTCGAAGTCACCGCGCGCGACGAGTTCCAGCGGCTCGGCGACGCCGTGCTGGCGCTGCCGCAGCCGTATCAGGGCGTGCTGCTGCGCCGGTATCTGCGGGAGCAGGCGCCGGGAGCGATCGCTGCCGCGACCGGCGTGCCGCTGGCAACGGTGAAGAGCCAGCTGCAGCGCGGGCTGACCATGCTGCGCGAACGGTTCGAACGCGACGGCGGCAACTGGCGCGGCGGCCTGCTGGCGGCGTTTGCGCTGCGTCCGGCGGCGACGGCGGCGGGTGTCGGAACAGGAGCGTTGATCATGGCGGGTGCGGGCAAGCTTCTGGGTGTCGCCGCGGCAGCGGTTCTGGCTCTGGCAGCGGCGTGGTGGTTGCGCGGCGACGAGCCAGCGGGGCCGGGCGCGGTCACGGCGGCGACACCGTCGCTGCCGTTGGCTGGGGCAGCTGGCGCGGGCGGGCAGCCGTCCGACGCGGGCTCTGGTGCCGCTGCCCAGCGCACTGCGTTGCCCGAACCGAGGCCGGCGCCGGCCACGCTGCGCGGCCGCTGCGTCGACGCCGCCGGCGCGCCGCTGGCCGGCTGCCGTGTCACGCTCGACGGCCGGGCCGACATCGACGGGGACCTCGAGTACTGGGTGCGCCACCACTACGACCCGCAGTGGGAAAACCCGCCAGCCGCGCACACGGGTGCCGACGGCCGCTTCGAGTTCGGCTTCGTGCCGCACGAGCCGCTGCGCTTCTCCGTGCGCATGGCGATCGACGGCCTCGTCGCCATGACGGCACGATGGCCGGCGCGCACGAGCGGCAAGGGCATCGCCCCCGGCGAAGACATCGACCTCGGTGACGTGGTCCTCGGCCCGGGCATGCTGGCGCGCGGCCGCGTCGCCGACGACACGGGTGCGCCGGTCGCCGGCGTGCGCGTGTCGCTGCAGCGGAGGCAACGCGCGGCGGAGTCCGCCTCACCGCAGCCCGCGGAGTCGGATAGCCTTCGCACCGACGACAGCGGCACGTTCGCCGCGGCACCGCTGCCCACTGGGCAGTACCTGGTCAGCGTCGACCACGCCGAGAACTATCTCGGCGGCGCGCCCGTGGCCCACGACCTGCTCGAACCTGCGCCGTGGCTCGAGCTGAGGCTGCAAAGACAGGAGCCGCCGCCCAGCGTGCAGGGAGTCGTCGTCGACGAGCAGGGCCGGCCGATCGCCAATGCCAGCGTCCATAGCCCGGGGATCCGCCGCGGCGCGTGGAGTCGGGACGACGGCACGTTCGAGTTGTTCGCCTCGCCGGACGACCCGACGCCGGGTTCGCTGCGCATCAATCAGGAGGGCTTCGAGACGAGGATCCTGCCAGGACCGTTCGCCTGGGGCAGCCGCGGCCTGCGCGTCGTTATGCGTTCCGGCCTCGACGTCGAGCTGCAGGTCGTCGACGCCGAAGGCCGGCCGGTCGAGGACTTCGCCGCCTGGATCTGGCTCGACTACGACGACACCTCGGGGCCGCGCCCCTTCCTGCCGGGCGACCAGCATGCGCGCACCTACGGCCATCACGCCGGCGGTCGTGTCACCCTGCACGGCCTGCGCCGCGGCCGCCACCGCCTCTTCGTGGAGCCGCGCGACGAAGCACTGATGGCCACGTCGATACAGCGCATCGAACTGACCGATCCGTCGCCGGTCCTGCGCGTCTCCCTGCCGGCGATCGCCGAGCGCATCGTGCGCGTCGTCGACGGCGAGGGCGCAGCGGTCGAGGGCACCACGGTCGCCCTGTTGGAGCAGGCCCAGGGCGAGTTGGATGCCGCTGCCGATGTCTGGCCGATCGAAGTCCTGCTCAGGACCTTCAAGGGGAGCAAGGCCCTGATGCGCCAGCAGGCGAGCACCGACGTCCGCGGCGAAGCCGTCCTGCGCGGGCCCGCGGACGGCCGCTTCGCCGTGCGCGTGCCCGGCCCCTACAACCTGCCGGCGTTCGTCGGCGATGTGCGGCTCGACGTCGCAGCACCGCTGTCGATCACGGTGCAGCGCGGCGGAGCGCTCCAGGTCGAGCTGCGGCCCGCCGGCGTCGTGGCAGCGCTGCGCCGCTACGCGGGGCTCGGCGAAGCAGTGGTGCCGCCCTGGGAGCCGCGGCTGCAGCTGTGGCGGCCCAACGCGGCTGGCGGCGACGCCCCAGAGGTGCAGGAGAGCGTGCTGACGGACACAGGCAGGGCCACGCTGGCGGGCGTGCCGAGCGGCACCTGGCATCTGCGCCTCGCCGCCTGCGTCCGCACGTCTCCGCTGATGGCCAGCCACTGGCGGCTCGAGCTCGGCGACTACGCGTTGCGCGACGGCAAGACCACCGCGGCGGTCCTCGACCTGCCCCAGCTGCTGCCGGCCGAGCTGCGCTGTACCGTGATGCACAACGGCGCGCCGCTAGCACGCGCAGCCGTCAGGCTGCGCGGCGTGTTCGCGCCCGAGGACAGCGACTACGCGGCCCGCTACGGTCCCTGGAACATCGGCGTCACCACCGACGAGACCGGCTCCTTCACCGCCACCGTGCGCCCCGGTCGCTACACCGTCGTGGCCACCAACCCGTTCAAGATCGCAGCCGACGAGGTGATCCGCATCGGTCCGGGCGACCACGCCGTGCAGACCTTCACGATGCGCAGCGGGCAGCTGCGCGTGCACTACGTCGACGCCGACGGCAAGCCGGTGCAGGAGGTCGACGCCGTGCTGGTCGACAACGAGCACAACGACGAAGCGTTCCGGCTGGCCTTCAGCGACGCCACCGGCATGTCGACGACGCAGGTCGAACCGCGCACGTTCGCGCTGTTCGCGCAGCGCTCCGCTGCTGACGAGCAGCCGCCCGAACGCCTGCCGCTCGGCACGGTCACCGTGCAGCAGGGCACGCTGACGGCTGTCGGGCGCACGCTGCCGGCGTCGTGGCTGCGCCGCTGACGCGCCGCCTCATCACTGCGGCCGCGGCGCGCCGATCTCGCCCACCGACCGCAGCCTACTGGCCGTTCGCCTTCTGGCCGTTCGCCTTCTGGCGCAGCAGCCAGACGAAGCCGGTCATCTCCTGGCGGGCGAACTCGTCGCGCTCCTTCTCGAGCGCTTCGTACTGCTCCCGCCACTTCTTCTGCGCTTCCGGGCTGTCGCCAGTCTCGGTCTTGAAGAAGTCCTGCTGCTTCTTCTGCCACGCGGCGAGCCGCTTGCGCGCGTCGGCTTCCTCGACGCCCTTGCCCAGGTGCAGCAGCGTGATCTGGTCGCCGAGCAGCAGATCGAGCTTGCCGTCGCCGTCGACGTCGTCGACCCACACGCGCGTGTCGGCCGCGGGCGCCTTGCAGTGCGCGTCGCCGAACTTGACGTCCTCGCTGCCGCTGCCGTTGCCGTGGTTCCCGGCTGCCTCGACGAGCGTCGCGCGCTTGCCGTACTTCGGCTCGGTGCGGTTGCCGTTGTTCGTGAACAGGTACACGCCGCCCCGCGCCGATCCGGAGATCAGGTCGAGGTCGCCGTCCTTGTCCCAGTCGACGAAGAACGGATCGCCGTGGCTGTCGACCTGCAGCTTGCCGCCGCTGCCTTCGAGCCACGTCGCCTTCGGCGCGAACTTGCCGCCGCCTTCGCCGCGGAAGAGGCCGAACGTGCCGCCGAAGTTGCCGGCGACGATGTCGAGCTTGCCGTCACCGTCGTAGTCGACCGCGAACGGCCGCGTGCAGATGCGATCCGTAACTTCTTTCGACTGCGGCAGGATCAGCGGCTCGCCGTCCGTGCCCTTCAGGATCTCGGCCTTCGTCCAGCCGTCCTTGGTGCCCCAGAGGACCTGGAACAAGCCGGCCATGTCCTTGTCCTTGCGCGAGTACGTGCCCGACAGGATGTCGATGTGGCCGTCGCCATTGAGCTCCACGAACTGTGGAGTCGACGAGGTGCATCACCAGACGTCGGGGACTTCGGCGATGGCTCCCTCGACTTGCAGCCACTCGCCGCCGGCGAGTTTGCCGCTGCCCTGGTTCTTGTAGACCTTCATCTTGCCCTTGTTGAACTGGCCGACGATGAGGTCCTTGTTGCCGTCGCCGTCGACGTCGTGCCAGCACGGGTACGCAAACCCGGGCTTCTCGACGCGCACGTAGTCGTCGCCGGCTTTCAATCGAACCGGCGGCTCGAATTGGGGGCCCTGGGGAAGCGCGCCGAGCAGCGGCGCGAGGAGGAAGGTGGTCAGCATGGATTGCCTTTCGTGGGGAGCCGCACTGCGTCCCGGACCACCCGGGACCAATCAGACCACGATCCCCCGGGTGCGGAACCCCGTCAAGACGCCCTCTTGATGCCTGCATGCCGAACACAGCGGTGCCTCGCCGTTGCCGACAGCCACCATCGTTGTCGGTGGTCTCGAGCGCGTTCACGCCTTGGCCCGCCTGGCCAAGATCGGTGCGACGACACTGCGCAGCAACCACAGCGGAGGCAGATACCGCCACATCGCATTGCGCATGCGATAGAGCAGCCCGTTCTCGATCTGCCGCACTTCGCCGGCGATGCGACTCGCGTGCTGCATCACGCGGGTTCGCCAGCGCTGGGCTCGCGTGAACGCGGCGGCGGCTTCGGCGAACGACGGCTGCCGTGCGAGTTGGCGATCGAGCTCCAGCAGGTTCACGATTGCGGTGCAGGCCCCGCGCCCGAGATCAGGGGCCATTCCGTGCGCCGCGTCGCCGAGCAGCAGTGCGTTGCCGGCCTGCCATGGCGGGCCGGGCAGCATCTCGTCGATCGGCGTCTCGACGATTGCCGCATCCGGCGTGGCCGCCAACACGCGCGCGATCGGATCGGGCCAGTCGGCCAAGCGCGCGGCCAGTGCGGCGCCGGGCGAAGGCAGCTTCGCGCCACGCCCCCGCTGGTTGTTCTGCACGAACCAGTAGACGAGTCCCGCCCCGACCGGGAACAGGCCGACGCGACAACCGCGGCCCACCGTTTCGATCGCGACGCCGCTCTGCAGCTGCGGGTCGGCGAACGCGACGAGGCCGCGCCGGTCGTGGCTGCGCCGCTGACGCGGCTACGGCGCCTTGCCGGCGAGAGCCTCGCAATCGGCAAGCGGGGCAACTTGCCCCGGCTCCGTTGCAAAGACGCAACGTCGCGTTGGGCGAACTGCTGGAGCAACCCGAGCCTCGGAACGTCGATGCCGGCGCGAACAGATCCGAGGGCACGATCCGTGCTCCCCGGCCGCTCGCCCAGCCGGAGTGAGCCCGCATGAAAGCCATCGCGTGGTCCGTCGCCCTTCTGCTGCTCGCCACTGGCGGCTACTTGCTGTGGAGCCGGAGCGCGACGGCCGCTGCAGTGACGACGTTCCGCACTGCGCAGGTGAGCCGCGGGTCCGTGGTCGCATCCATCGACGCGACCGGCACCGTCGAGCCCGAAGAAGTCGTCGACGTCGGCGCTCAGGTGGCGGGCATGATCCTCGCCTTCGGAACCGACAAGGACGGCAAGCCGATCGATTACGGCTCCGAGGTCGAAGCGGGCACCGTGCTCGCGAGGATCGACGATTCGCTCTACGCCGCCGACGCGGCACAGGCCAAAGCACAGTTGGTGAGCGCACAGGCCGGCGTAACGCGCGCGCGAGCCGACCTGCAGCAACTGCAAGCGAAGCTCGTGCAGGCCACCGCGGATTGGCAGCGCGCCAAGCAACTCGACGCGTCGGAGATCCTCGCGCAGAGCGGTCTCGACGCCGCCCAGGAGGCGCTCGACGTCGGCAAGGCGAACGTCGCGGTCGGCGAGGCGGCGATCGCGCAGGCCGAAGCAGGCGTGCAGCTGGCCGAGGCAGCGCTCAAGCGCGCCGAACGCAACCTCGGGTACTGCGTCATCCGTTCGCCCGTGCGTGGTGTGATCATCGACCGGCGCGTGAACATCGGGCAGACCGTGGTCAGCAGCCTCAACGCGCCGAGTCTGTTCCTCATCGCCAAGGACCTCGAGGCCGTGCAGGTGTGGGCGGCAGTCAACGAATCCGAGATCAGCAGCGTGCGCGCCGGGCAGGCGGTCCGCTTCGGCGTCGATGCCGCTCCAGGGCGGCTGTTCCACGGCGAGGTGCGCAAGGTGCGCCTCAACGCCTCGATGACGCAGAACGTCGTCACCTACACCGTCGAGATCGCGGCGGAGAATCCCGACGGCCTGCTGCTCCCGTATCTGACCGCGAACGTGAAGTTCGTCGTCGACGAGCACAAAGGCGTCCTCTTGGTGCCGAACGCGGCGTTGGCCTGGTCCCCGGCCGGCCAGCGGCCGGACGCCGCGGGAACCGCGCGCATCTGGACCCCGGACGCCGACCGTTCGCGGCCGATCGCCGTGAAGGTGGGCCTCAGCGACGGGGTCTGCACCGAGGTCGAAGGCGAAGGACTGGTCGAGGATCTGCCGGTGATCGTCGGCGAGACGAAGGCCTCACCAGTACCGGCGGTGGCCGCTTCTGGCACCAATCCCTTCACGCCGCAGATCGGCCGGAATCGGCGCGGCATGTGAGGACACGGCCATGGCGATGATCGAGCTGCGCGACATCCACAAGACCTACGGCACGGGGGAGGTCGAGACGCACGTGCTGCGGGGCGTCTCGATGACGATCGGCAGCGGCGAGTTCGTGGCACTCATGGGAGCCTCGGGCTCCGGCAAGTCGACGTTGATGAACCTGCTCGGCTGCCTCGACCAGCCGACGTCAGGCGAGTACTGGCTCGATGGCGAGGAAGTCGGCCGTCTGTCCAGCGATCGGCGGGCGACCCTGCGCAGCCGCAAGATCGGCTTCGTGTTCCAGAGCTTCCATCTGCTGCCGCGCACGACCGCGCTCGACAACGTGCTGATGCCGGTCGCCTACGCCATCGATGCCGACGCCGCCGAACGCCGGCGGCGCGCCGTGGCCCTGCTCGAGCGCGTCGGCCTCGGTGAGAAGATGATGCACGAACCGGCGAAGCTGTCCGGCGGCCAGCAGCAGCGCGTCGCAGTCGCCCGTGCGCTCGTCAACGAACCGCGGTTGCTGCTCGCCGACGAACCGACCGGCGCCCTCGATTCGCGCGCGAGCGCGGCCCTGCTCGCGATGCTCGGCGAACTGCACGCTCGCGAGCACCTGAGCATCGTGATCGTCACGCACGATGATTCGGTCGCGCGGCACGCGCAGCGCATCGTGCGCCTGCGCGACGGATCGGTCGTCGAGGATGCGGAGGCGGCGGCCACCGCCGGGGCCGGCCGATGAAGACCAGCAAGATGCTCGCGCTGGCCGTCGTCGCCATGTCGCGCAACAAGACGCGCGCCGCGCTGACGACGCTCGGCATCGTGATCGGCATCGCCGCCGTCATCGCGATGACCGAGATCGGCCAGGGCTCCGCGAGTGCGATCCAGCGCACCATCGAGAGCATGGGCGCCAACAACCTGCTGGTCTTCCCGGGCACCGCCGCCTCCGGCGGCGTCAGCTTCGGCGCCGGCAGCATCCTCACGCTGACGCCCGACGACGCCGCGGCGATCGTGCGCGAGTGCCCCGCCGCGAGCGCGGCCGCGCCGATCGTGCGCGCCCGCACGCAGGTGGTCCGCGGCAACCGGAACTGGGTGCCTCAGTACATCTACGGCACGACGCCCGACTACCTCACGGTGCGCGACTGGCTGCCGCTCGCCGCCGGGGAACCGTTCACCGACCGCGACGTGCACAGCGCCGCGAGGGTCGTCCTGATCGGCGCGACGCTGGCCCGCGAACTGTTCCCCGGCGAGTCGCCCGTCGGCTGCGAGATCCGCGTCAAGAACACCATCTGCCGCGTCGTCGGCGTGCTGCAGCAGAAGGGCGCCAACATGATGGGCATGGACCAGGACGACATCGTGTTGGCGCCGTGGACCACCATCAAGTACCGCATCGCCAACACCGCGCTCGCCTCCGCCAACCAGAGCGCGAGCGCGGGCGGCAGCGGCCCGGCCAACGCGGAGCCGTATCCGGGCTCCGTCCAGCTCTACCCACAGGCCTCGCCGACGCAGCAGGCCGACACGCCGCTGCCGGTGCGCTTCGCGAACGTCGACCAGATCACGCTCGCGAGCCGCGACCAGGCGTCGACGGCGCAGGCACAGCAGCAGGTGACGGGGCTGTTGCGGTTGCGGCACCGCCTGCGCGCCGACGAGTCGGACGACTTCAACATCCGCGACATGACCGAGATGACGCGCGCCGTCGCCGCGACGGCCGGCATGATGACGAGCCTCCTGCTGTCGGTGGCGCTGATCTCGCTCGTGGTCGGCGGCGTCGGGATCATGAACATCATGCTCGTCTCGGTGACCGAGCGGACGCGCGAGATCGGCCTGCGCATGGCGGTCGGCGCCCGCCAGCGCGAGGTGCTGCAACAGTTCCTCGCCGAAGCCGTCATGCTCTGCCTCGCCGGCGGCATCCTCGGCATCCTGCTCGGCCGCGGCACCAGCTACCTGATCTCGCGCCTGCTCGGCTGGTCGACGGAGTTGTCGCCCGCGGCGGTGGCGGCCGCCGTCGGCGTCTCGGTGACGGTCGGCGTCCTGTTCGGGTTCTACCCGGCCTTCAAGGCTTCGCGCCTGAACCCGATCGAGGCCCTGCGCTACGAGTGACCAGATCCCGCGGCGTCGAACGCAGATCGCGACTCGGATCGAAGGCGCCTTCGACGGCCCGACCCCGGCCCAGGTGAGCCAGCTGCCGCAGGCCCCCGGTTGCACCAAGCGGGTCATCCGCGGAACATCACCCTGGCACCGTTTCGTCGTTCCTGGAAGTACTTCCGCCTCTCGGTCTGGGCCGCCCGGAAGTACTTCCCTCAACCAGGCCCAGAACCGGAGACCCAATGCCTAGTCCCAAGCTCCTCGCGACTGCTGTTGCCGCGGTCGCTGCCCTCTCCCTGCCAGCACAGTCCGGCTTCGCCACCAAGACCACGTATGGCGCAGGGTGCTATGACCTGCCGCGAATGGCGCACGAGCAGTTCCCGGGCGACACGTTCCCTGTCGACCTCGCGAACACACAGTGGTCGCTGATCCACGTACCGGGTGCCACCGGCGGCTACTACCTCATCATCCCGTCTGGCATTCCCTACAATGCGGTGACGCCAGCGGCCAGCGGCGTCAACCTGGTGACGCAGCCATACACCACGAGTTCGTCGGCGAACTGGGACGACGCGTCGGTCAACAAGACGCTGTCGTTCGCATTCCCCTACCCCAATGCGGCCAGCCCCACCACGACCTCGATCTCGGTCAACTCGAACGGCCGGATCTATCTGGGTAGCCACTTCGACGGCTCGTTCGCGTCGAACGGCGCCAACTCAGGCTTCACGCCGACTTCGTTCCGCGGCACGACGGGCACCGGGCTGCCAGTGATCGCGGGCTTCATGTGCGACTTGGACCCGACCGTGGGCGGTCAGATCTGGTACGAGGATCCGAGCCCGAACGGCGGCGTTCGCATCACCTGGCACGCCATCCCGAACTGGCAGGACCCGGCCTACACCGGTCTGCCGGCGCAACTGAACTCCATCCAGATGGAACTGCTGCCCAGCGGAGTGGTCTACCTGTCCTTTGGCGCGAGCCTCGGCAACGGCGGCAGCATCAACAACGTGGCCATCACCGGATACAGCGCCGGCGGCGCACAGCCGCTGGGCCCGCAGCTCGACTGGTCGGCGCTGAGCGGTTACCAGTCCGGCACGGGTGAGGTGGCGCTGAAGATCGATGCGGACAACCGCCCGATCACCGGCACCACGATCAACGTGACCGTCAGTGAGATTCCGGCCGGCACCTTCGTGGCTGCAATCATCTACGGCTTGACCAAGTTCAACCCGGGCATCCCGCTCGCCATCCTGGGCATGCCGGGCTGCAACGCCCACGCGTCGCCGGACCTGCTGGTGGCCGGTCTCGTGACGGGGGCGACGTTCGCGAGTCCGTTCTCGATCCCCGCCAACCCGGCGCTGACGGGCTTCCAGCTTCTGGGGCAGGGCCTGGTGCTCGGTCCCGCCATCCCGAACCCGTTCGGGGGCATCACGTCGAACGGTCTCGAACTGATCGTCGGCACCCAGTGATCCGCGGGCTGCCTGGTCCGCGGCCGGGAAGGCCGGAGGAACCCCGGCCCGCCCCTCGTCCCGCCTCACGCGCGGCACGGGCTCTGGCGGTCGCGGCAGATGCCGCACGGCCGTGGGGCGAGGGCACGTCCGACACGAGCTTGCCGCCGAGCCTCGCTGCAGGACACGAACACAGGGCCTACGGTTGTGCCAGGTCGTGCCACGTTGTGTCAGGTTGTGTCTATGAGTGCCACACACGCGAGCTTGTGGCACCTCGAGCGCTCGTCGGTTGTGCCAGGTCGTGCCAGTTTGTGCCACGTTGTGACCAAACCCATTGCACACTGCATTGCACACTCGTCCCGCGGGGTCATCGCGCGAGCATGCGACCTGGTGGGGCGGCCTCGTCCCCGCGAGCCGGGATCAGCT
>DASRJH010000258.1:0-4940 GCA_035649575.1 Planctomycetota bacterium | reverse complement strand
GTCGGCAACGGCGCGCTGGGCTTCGTCAAGAGCAAGCTGCAGGGAACGAAGCAGCTGATCTTGGTGATGACCGACAACGTGCCGAAGCCGATCGAAGGCGCGATCGCGTCGGGGCGCATGGTGCCGAGCGCGGAGACGTGCGAGGAATGCCACTGGGGCCAGCAGCCGGCCGCGGCGCGCCTGCGCATGATCCGCCGCTACGCCGACGACGAGCAGAACACGCCCGAGACGACGTTGATGACGATGAGCACCGGCGGCACGAAGATGGGTGGCATCCACGGCGCGCACAACGGCGACGGCATCGAGATCCGCTTCGTGGCCAGGGATGGCAAGCGCCAGGACATCCCGCTCGTCGAGTACCGCAACAGCAAGACCGGAGTTGCACGCACGTACGTGGCGCAGGGCGTCGATGCGGCGTCGCTGGCTTCGGCGCCGCGCATCACGATGCAGTGCTTCGATTGCCACAACCGGCCCGCGCACTCCTTCCAGATGCCGGGCCGCGCGGTCGACCGCGCGCTGATGCTCGGCCGCATGTCGGCGAGCCTGCCGTTCCTCAAGAAGACGGCCGTCGAAATCCTCAAGGCCGGCTACAAGGACAGCGACGCGGCGGCCGCCGCGATCCCGAAAGCACTCGCGGCCTACTACGAGAAGTCGCACCCCGAAGTCGCGCGCGCGCGCGGTTCCGACATCCGCGAAGCGGGCACGGTCCTGGCGGACATCTACGCGCACAACGTGTTCCCCGAGCTCGGCGTCGACTGGGGCACCTACCCGGACAACCGCGGCCACCAGGACTTCCCGGGCTGCTTCCGCTGCCACGACGGCAAGCATGCGACAACGTCCGGCGAGCAGCTCACGAACAACTGCTTCAAGTGCCACTTCCCGGCCGCCGTCGGCGAGACGAAGCCCGAGGTGCTGCAGCTGCTCGGGCTCGACGACCTCCTGCACAAGCTCGAGAAGAAGTGACCTGAGCCTGCTCGCCTCTGCGAGGCGACGCGGCTCGGTGATGTCGTGAACGCCGCAACGCGGGGAATCAACAACGGCAAAACACGCAACCAACCCCGCTGCGGCGTTCGTTCGCTACTCGTCGAGCGAGTAGAGCGAAGCCGCCTTGCGCTCGAGGCCGCGGTCCTGCGCGAGCACGTCGAGGTGCAGCGACGTCCAGTCGGCGAGCATCACGTCCTCGCTGCCCTGCCCAGCGTAGGTCTTCAGGTAGCCGCGGCACGCTTCGCAGTGATCGATGCGCAGGCCACCCTCCCCTTCCACGGCCAGCACCTGGATCCGGTGCGAGTCGCCTTCGCAGAACGGACAGGCGGTGCGGCGATACCGCCAGCGGCTGTGGCAGCAACCACACGAAAGGAAGCGGATGCGCCCCGGATCGACGCCGATCAGCTGCGCCATCGCGGGCAGCGCGCCGCACACGGGACAGTTGCTTCGCTGCCAGCGATCCTGGTTGCGCCAGCGCGCGAACTCGACGAGCACGGGTTGCAGGTAGCGCCGCGCCGCGGTCCAACCGAGGAACCGCAATAGGCCCGGCGACGCGATCTCGCCCGCGCCCTCACCGAGCAGCGAGTCGGCGACACGCTGCGCAGCGCCAGGCTCGCGACCGAGCTCCGCGCGGAGGTCCCGCGCATCCGCGGCCACGCGGTCGGGCGGCGCACTTGCTGCGAGAGCGTCGAGCAGCTCGAGCGTCATCGCGCCGGCCGGCGCGAGGTCGATCGTAGCGTCGCCGCTGTGCAGCAGCGCGAAACCGGCTTCGTAGTCATCCGCGTAGTCGCCCCACTGCGGCAGCTCCACGGCCGGACAGTCGATGCGGGCCGCCGCAGCCTCGGCCCGCGCGAGCAGGCGCGCGACAGGCTCGAGGAACGCGTGCGTTCGCAGCCACTCCTCGCGCGTCATGAACGCACGGGCGCACTGCCCTCGTCGTACTTGGGCAGCACGGGCAGGTAACGCACGCCGGCGCCGAACAGGAACACGGTCGCCGCGAGCAGGCCGAGCGACAGCCCCCACTCGACGAGCGACGGCGTGTACCCCGAGGGCGCAGTCCACGGCATCGGCCCCTTCGGCTGCATCGCGAAGATCACGACGTTCACGCGATTGAGGATCACGCCGCCGAGCGTCAGCAGCGCCGCCGTGCACAACATGCCCGGGCGGCTGCGCCACGCCGCACGGCCCAGCAGCACGAGCGGCACGAGGCCGCCGAGCACCAGTTCGACCGCGAACAGCGAGCCGTACGGGCCCGCGAACGCGCCGTCGAACCCGCCGCGCAGCGCGAGGTCGCCGAGCCGGAACCCATGGTAGACGAGCAGCGTCCAGAACGCGATCTGTCCGAGCGACGCGAGCGGCACCATGCGCAGCTTGCGGCCCCAGCCCTTGCTGACCCACATCACGGCGAGCACGATCAGCGCCATGCCGGCCGGGATCGACGACAGGAAGAACGACACCGGCATGACGGGCGACCACCACTGCGGCGCGACCGCATCCGGCATCAGCAGGAACAGCGAGCCGAGCGTGCTGTGCTGCATCGTCGCCAGCGTGCCCGCGGCGATCGCGAGCAGCACCGGCTCGAACTTGCCGCGGCGCCCGCGGAACTGCCAGGCGATGCTGCCGAACACGCCGGCGGCGACTGCCGCGAGCACGTAGCTGCGCGACAGCAGCCACACGAACGCGGTGACCGCGAACGTGACGTAGATGCCCGACCAGCGTCGCCACAGCTCCATCGCGCGCGTCCAGCCGCGTTGCTCGCAGAGCACGGGCATGAACTCGAACAGCAGCATCGTGACGTACATCGTGACGCACCACGACACGACGAACATCGCCGACTGGTCGGGCGCCTGCGTGAGCAGGTTGTAGACGTTCCACGGCCGGCCGAGATCGGCGATCAACGTGACGGTCACGAAGGTGTAGCTCAAGAGCCCCATGAACACCGCTCCGCGGCCCATGCCGTAGAGGTCCTTGCGCTGGAACACGTAGATCAACGCAGCGCCCGCGAACGCGCCCGCGGCCATCGCGCTCCACACGATGTCGAGCACGATCCACAAGCCCCACGGCCAGGTGTCCGACAGGTTCGTGGCGGGTCCGATCCCGCGCAGAAAGCGCGTGAGGAAGGCCAGCGCCCCGACGCCCATCAGCGCGAGCAGCAGCCAGTTGAACGGCGTCATGAGCTTGCCCGGCACGGGCTCGAAGCCGACCGGCTGGTCGGGCGCGCGCGTGCCGGGGGCCTCGGCCTGCATTCGCTTGCGCCGCCGCTCGAAGAACGCCGACGAGAAACCGAGCAGCGCGCCGAGCGCGATCACGGCCGGCGCAACGGCCTTGATCGCGAGCCTCGTGTAGGACGGGTACGGCTTGTCGCTGACCTTCGGGAAGCCGAGCTTCTCGAACGGCACCGCCGACAGGTAGAGCACGCTCGTGCCGCCGGCCTCCTTCTCGCCGTAGATGTGGTCGACGTAGCGGCCGGGCCGGTGCCCGATGCGCCGGTGCGCTTCGGCGAGCATCTGCTCGCGCGTCCCGAACTTCAGCGCGTCCGCCGGGCACGCCTTCACGCACGCGGGCGTCAGGATGTTGTCGACGAAGCTCTTCGTCTCGTCGACGGTCAGCGGCTGTTTGTTGCGCGACTGTGGCGGCGGCTGGTCGTAGCGGTCGGCGCAGTGCGTGCACTTGTGGATCTGCGGCGTCAGCGAGTCCCAGTCCGCGGTCGGCACGTCCCACGGGCACGCCCACACGCAGTAGCGGCAGCCGATGCATTGGCTCGGATCGAACAGCGTCGGGCCGTCGAGCCGGCGCTCGAGCGCCGTCGTCGGACACGCCGACACGCACGCAGGCTCGAGGCAGTGCAGGCAGCGCCGCATCACGAAGTCGTTGCGGAAGCCGTTCGGCAGCTTCTCGTCGACGGTCTCGTGGAACGAGATCAACGTGAGCGTCTTCGCGCTGAGCGCGGCAGGGTTCTGGTAGCCGAGGTCGGGCAGCAGCTCGGTCTGCACCCCGTCGCGCTCGTTCCATTCCTTGCACGCGACCTGGCAGGCGCGGCAACCGATGCAGTTCGTGATGTCGATCAGCGTCGACTTGACCTGCCCGGGATCGAACGGGTTCTTCGTGATCATGACGGCCTCCCGCGGAACCAGGACTTCGTCGCGGGCTTGTCTTGCACCTTCACCACGTTGACGAGGCAGGCCTTCGTCTCCTGCGTGCCCGCGCCCGGATCGACGGCGTCGATCGTCAGGTGATTCACGCTCGACCCCGGCGACAGGCCCTGGAAGCCCCAGTTGTACGGCATCCAGACGATGGTCACCTCCTGGCCGTCGACTTTCAGCGGCTGCATGCGGCGCGTGACCACGGCCTTGACCGTGACCTCACCGCGCGCCGAAGAGACCTTGACGACGTCGCCGCTCTTGACGCCGAGCTTCTGCCCGAGCGACTCGGGGATCTCGACCACGGGCTCGGGCATGATCTCGTTGAGCCAGGGGATGTTGCGCGTCGTCGCGCCGCTGCACCAGTGCTCGCTGACCGTCGACGTCATGAGCACGTACGGGAACTGCTCCTTCTGGCCGATCGGCTGATGCGACGCGACGCGCGGGTACTTGAGCAGCGGGTTGTTCTGCCGCCTGTTCATGACGTTCGCGACCGGGCTCTCGACGGGCTCGTACATCTCGGGCAGCGGCCCGTCCTTCGGCACGGAGCTCCAGTCGCGCGGGAAGTGCCGCTGCGCGGGATCCGGGTCGTCGTACGGCGCCGCGAACAGCCGCGCGACACCCTCGGCGTTCAGGTGGAACGACTTCTTGCCGTTCGGCGTGTCGGGTCCGTCCGTCAGCGACGGCACGTCGGGCACGTCGTAGCCGGTCCACTTCTTCTGCTGCTCGTCCCACCAGACGATCGCCTTGCTGCCCGGATACGGCTTGCCGTGGCGATCGCACGACGCGCGGTTGTAGAGCACGCGCATGTTGTTG
>DASRJH010000257.1:0-40568 GCA_035649575.1 Planctomycetota bacterium | reverse complement strand
AGACGGCCCGCGAGGCCGGGCAACGCGAGGCTCTCGAGACCCGAGCCGAAGATCCAGCACGTCAGGCCGTTGGCGGGCGGCAGCGGTCGGAACGTGATCGGGAACGGCACGCCGACCGACGCCGGCGGGATCGGCTCGACGTCGTTGCGGCCGGGGTTCAGCGACACCTGCTGCGGCGTTTGCCCGCACCCCGGCAGCGTGAACGTGCGCGTGCAGTCGTACACCTCGGTGGTGAGCGTCGACGCGCCGCTCGCGCCGTACATCGTGCACGGATTCGGCGAGGCGGGGCTGCTCGCGTACGCCGCGCCGGGAATGCCCTCGACCAGCTCGCACAGCTTGATCGAGCCGAGTGGCGCCGAGAGCTGCGCGGCCGCGCCGCCGTCGCGGCCGAACCAGAACGGACCGAAGAAGCTCCAGCTCGCGCGCCCACCGGCGCCGCCGACGAAGCGGGAAGCCTCCGCGGCGAACGGCCCCTGCGCGGCGACGATCGCGCCGTCGCTGCCTTCGTACTCGATCTCGCCGCCCCCGAAGAACGGACTCTGGCCGGTCGCGCCTTCGAAGCGGCAGTTGCGCAGCATGACGCGCACAGAAGGACCGCTCGTGAGGCGCAGGCCCGGGCACCCGTCGTCGCTATGCCGCAGCTCGCCGATCGCGTCGACACCCTCGAGCACGAGCTCACCCACCGCGTTCGGGAGCTGCACGTCGATCACCGCGCTCCGCGGCGGGCTCTGCGCCCATGCCGAGTAGCCGCCGTCGAACGTGACGTTGCGCAGCACGATCCTCGTGCCCGTGCCGAAGCCGGTGATCCGCAGCGCCGGGAGCACATTCGGCGTGATGGGGCTGGTGATGGGGTTGTCCGGGTAGGAGATCGTCGCGCGCGCGCTGCCGACCGTCTCGACGACGAGGCTCTTGGCGAGCGTCAGCCCGTTGATGCCGATCGTGTAGTTGCTCTGGGTCAGCTGGATGCGGTCGCCGTCCGCGGCCGCGGCGAACGCGGCCTCGATCGTCGGCTGGTGCTGTGGCACTTGGATCGTCTGCTGCGCGATCGCGTGGCAGGTCAAGAGCACGGTCGCGGCGATTGCCGGCGACGGCGTTCGAAGCATGGTCTTCATGGTTCTGGGACTCCGTAGGGCGATCCCGGTCGCAGGGCGAGTTCGCGCGACTGGGACCAGCTGTTGCCAAGGAGCGGTTCGGACCACCCGCAACTACGCCCCAATCGTCCACGCCCGCCACCACCCGTCAACCCGCGGCGGTCGAGGGCACCGTCGCGATGCGGCTCCACACGGGAGCCGCGAGTGCTCAGCCTCAAGCGATGGCGTGCGGCGCACTGACCATGTAGCGATCGGGCAGATCGAGCAGTCGCTGCGCCAGCCGCTCGAGGTTGCGGCGCAACACCAGCAGGAGCGCGCGGTGCGGGGCAGCTCCGGCCGCTTCGGCAGTGCCGAGCTCGCGGTCCAGAAGGGCCTGACGCGCCGCGACGCGGTTCCGCAGTTCCGCCGGGTCGCCGGCCACCGCCATCAACTGCTGCGCGAACGCGACCTCGGCCAGGAACGTCGCCGGCCGGTAGTAGCCCTCGATGCTGTGCACGATGCGCGCATCCGCAGTGCAGAAGAACATGCGCACGTTGCCACCGCCGGCGCCGTCCGGGAAGGTGCGCAGGTAGTGTTCGCTCACCGCGGGCTGGTGGTCACCTGGGGAACCGGGCTTGCCCGGGAACAGGTCCTGCGCCTGGTTGTGCCAGGTCAACACGAACTGCGTGTCCAGCACCTTCTGCACTTCCGGGTCCGAGAACGTCACGGTCCTCAGCACGTTGGCTGCGGCTCAACAGTACCCGTCGAGATTGCCGTTGAGACTCACGAGCAGCAACGGCCGTCGCTCGCTCTTGGCGAGGGCACGGGCGCGTTCCTGGGGCAGGACCCAGTGCGGCGTCGTTTTGGTCGCGGGTTTCGTTTCGGTCGCGACCGCGCGTTCCGTGCCCCGGATCAGGGACAGCAAGGTCGCGCTTGCCATGAGACCCGCGGCGACCCACGCCACGGCGGCAGAGCGGAAGACTCGGTGCATTGGACGTTCCTCGAGAAAGACCGCGCGCGCCGGTCAGAGGCGCGCGCGGAGCACGTAGACGCGGCCCGTCGGATCCGGTTCCTTTGCGTCGCGAGGCGTCGCGCTCGCGCCGTCGTGATCGGTCGGACCGAGACGGGCGAGCAGCTCGCCTTCACAGATTTCGTGACGGGCCGCGCGATGGCGGACGCCTCCCAGGGGTCCGCGCATCGATGATCCGTTGCCGCTGCCTCGGGCCTTCGCCTGGGTGCCTCGACGAACTTCCGGGCTTCGGCCAGAATGCAGGCCCTAAGGAACAGGACATCCCTCGAGCTCGTGCCATGATCCACCAACTCACCGGCGACCTGCTGCTCAGCAATGCCGCCCTCATCGCCCACGGCGTCTCTCCGCACGACGACTTCAAGAGCGGCCTCGCCCTGGCGCTGCGCGAAGCGTGCCCGGCGATGTACAAGGACTTCCGCCACTACTGCAAGCTGCAGAACCCGAAGTCCGGGACCCTGTGGCTGTGGCAAGGAGTGAACCAGGCCGGACGCCACGTCCGGATCGCCGCGCTGTTCACGCAGGAGAAGCCGAACCGCGAAGGCGGGCACCCCGGCCCGGCGCACACCGAGTACGTGAACCACGCCTTGCACGAACTGAAGAAGCTCATCGCCGACGAGAAGATCCAGAGCCTCGCGCTGCCGCGCCTCGCGACGGGCAAGGGTGGCCTCGACTGGCAGCACGTCGAACCGATCGTGCGGGCCCAGCTCGGCAGCCTGTCGATCCCCGTGTTCGTCTACACGACCTACGCGAAGGGAGTGGCCGCGAAGGAACCGCTGCAGGCAAAGACGGCGGAGTGAGCTCGAGAGCGGGGCACTGAAGACCCGCGCGCTGAAGCGGCATGCCGAGCCGGGGAACGTCGCCGCACGCCGGCCGCGACCTCCGTTATCATGATCGGGTGCTCGGCTCCTTCCATCCCACCGTCGCGAGCTGGTTCCGCGACACCCTCGGCGAACCTTCGCCGCCACAGCAGCAGGGCTGGCCGGCCATCGCCGCGGGCCAACACGTGCTGATCGCGGCGCCGACCGGCTCCGGCAAGACGCTCGCGGCGTTCCTGCACGCGCTCGACGGCCTGCTGAAGCAGGGTCCGACGCTGCCCGACGCGTTGCAGGTCGTCTACGTCTCGCCGCTGCGAGCGCTGGCCAACGACGTGCAGAAGAACCTGCAGCAACCGCTCGCCGCGCTGCGCGACCGCGACCCCTCGCTGCCCGCGGTGCGCGTGCTGGTGCGATCGGGCGACACGCCGGCCAGCGAGCGCACGGCGATGACGCGCACGCCACCGCACATCCTCGTCACGACGCCGGAATCGCTCTACATCCTGCTGACGACGCTGCGCGGTCGCAAGATGCTGGCAACCTCACGCACGCTGATCGTCGACGAGATCCACGCGCTGGCCGGCAGCAAACGCGGCAGCCACTTCGCGTTGTCGTGCGAACGGCTCGACCGCCTCGTGCAGCAGAACGGCGGCAAACTGCAGCGCATCGGCTTGTCCGCGACGCAGCGGCCGATCGAAGACACCGCGGGTCTGCTCACGGGCCAAGGCCGTCCGTGCACGATCGTCGACATCGGTCACAGCCGCGAGCTCGACATCGCGCTCGAGGTACCAGGCGCCCCGCTCGAGACGATCTGCACCGGCGAGATCTGGGCCGAGATCTTCGCGCGCATGGGTCAGCTCATCGCCGCGCACCGGACGACGCTCGTGTTCGCGAACACCCGCAAGATGGCCGAACGGATCGCGGCGAGGCTCGGCGAGACGATCGGCAAGGACCTCGTCACGAGCCACCACGGCTCGCTGTCGAAGGCGCGGCGGCTCGACGCGGAGCAGCGCCTCAAGCAAGGCACGCTGAAGGCGCTCGTCGCGACGAGCTCGCTCGAGCTCGGCATCGATATCGGCGACGTCGATCTGGTCCTGCAATGCGGGCCGACGCCGTCGATCGCGGCGTTCCTGCAGCGCACGGGCCGCGCCGGCCACGGCATCGGCCGTCTGCCCAAGAGCCGCCTGTTCCCGCTGACGCGGGACGAGCTCGCCGCCTGCACGGCGCTGCTCTACGCGGTGCGCCACGGCGACCTCGACCGCACGACCCAACCCGAGAACCCGCTCGACATCGCAGCACAGCAGATCGTCGCGGCCTGCTGCGACGAGACGTTCGCCGAAGACGACCTCTATGCGCTCGTGAGGTCCGCGTGGCCGTTCCGCACGCTGCCGCGCGCGTCCTTCGACGCGGTGCTCGCGATGCACAGTGGCCCCCGCACGGCGCTGCTGTTTCGCGACAGCATCCACGGCACCGTGCGCAGCACGCGCCGGGCCCGGCTCACGGCCGTCACGTGCGGCGGCGCGATCCCCGACGTCGCGGACTGGCAGGTCGTGCTCGACCACGACGACACGCCGATCGGCACGGTGCACGAGGACTTCGCGATCGAATCGTCGGTCGGCGACGTGTTCCAGCTCGGCACCGCGAGCTGGCAGATCCGCCGCATCGGCAGCGGCCAGCTGCGCGTCGCCGACGCGCACGGCTCACCGCCGAGCCTGCCGTTCTGGGTCGCCGAGGGACCGTCGCGTTCCGCCGAGCTCAGCGCCGCGGTGTCCGCCGTGCGTCGACACGGCACCGACCCCGCCTGGCTCGAGCGCGAGTGCGGCCTGCTGCCGCCTGCGGCAGCGCAGCTCTCGGACTACCTGCGCTCGGGAGCCAGTGCGCTCGGCGCGATGCCGACGCAGGACCAGCTCGTGCTCGAACGTTTCTTCGACGAGACCGGCGGCCAGCAGCTCGTGCTGCACTGCCCGTTCGGCAGCCGCCTGAACCGCGCGTTCGGTCTCGCGCTGCGCAAGCGCTTCTGCACCAGCTTCGGCTTCGAGCTGCAGGCGGCCGCGAACGAAGAGGCGCTCCTCATCTCCCTGGGCCCGCAACACAGCTTCGAGCTCGCCGACGTGTGGTCCTACCTGAAGGCCAAGACCGCGACCGACGTACTGGTGCAGGCGATGCTGGTAGCACCGATGTTCACGGCGCGCTGGCGCTGGAACGTCGGGCGCGCGCTGATCGTCGAACGCTTCCGCTCGGGCAAGAAGGTGCCCGCACCGCTGCTGCGCTTCCGCGCCGACGACGCGCTCGCGGCGGCGTTCCCGCAGGCACAGGCCTGCGCCGAGACGCTGCCACCGGGACCCATCGAGGTGCCGTTCGACCACCCGGTCGTGGCCCAGACCGTGCACGACTGCCTGCACGAAGCGATGGACGTGGACGGCTTGCTCGCGCTGCTCGAACGCATCGACACCGGCGCGATCGCGCTGCGCGAAGTCGACCTCAGCGAGCCGTCGCCGTTCGCCGACAGCATCCTGCACGCGATGCCCTACGCGTTCCTCGACGATGCGCCGCTCGAAGAACGGCGCACGCAGGCCGTAGCTCTGGCGCAGCGCGGAGCCCGCCAACCGAACGCCAGCTCTGGCGACAGCGAGCTCGACCCCGCCGCCGTGCAACGTGTGCAGCAGGAGTGCTGGCCCGAACCGCGTTCGGCCGAGGAGCTGCACGAAGCGCTCGGTTGGATGGGCTGGCTCGAGGACCGCGAAGTCGCGCCCGATTGGCGGCCGTGGCTCGACACGCTGGCCGCCGACGGCAGAGCGCAGCGATCGGGCGACCGCTGGTTCGCAGCCGAAGCGAGCCTGGAGCCGGTCGCAGGCTGGCGCGGGCGCCTCGACGCGGTGCTGCCGGTCTGGTGCAACACGCTGGGACCCGAAGACGCCGAAGCGCTGCGCGCGCTCGAGGCCGAGGGCATCGCGATGCGCGCTCGCTGCGGCGGCCGCGAGTTGTGGGCGCATCGGCGGCTGCTCGCACGCGTGCGCAGCGCGATGATCGAACGGCTCCGAGCGAGCGTGCAGCCCGTGAGCCAGGCCGACCATGCCGAGTTCGTCCCGCTGTGGCAGCGAGCGACCGAGACGACGCGCCGCACCGGTCCGCGCGGGCTCGCGGAGACGCTGCAGCAGCTCGCCGGAGCCGCATTCCCGGTGTCTGAGTGGGACCAGGAGGTGCTGCCCGCGCGCGTCGAGGGCTACCGGCGCGAGTTGCTCGACCAGACGACGCTGGCCGGCGAGTTCGTCTGGCTGCGGCTCTGGGGACCGTGGCGCGGCCCGCTCGGCAACATGTCGCTGTCGATCGTAGGACGCGCCGACCTCGCGCTGTGGCTCGAGCTGCCGCTCGAGCGCGCCGCGCCGGGCGACCTCGGCGCTGCGGCGCGCACGTTGCACGAAGTGCTGCTGGCTCGCGGCGCGTCGTTCCCGACCGATCTGCAGAGTGCGAGCCGGCTGTTGCCGAGCCAGCTCGAAGAAGGGCTGGGCGAGCTCACAGGCATGGGCCTCGCGACCTGCGACTCGTTCGCGGCGATGCGGCAGCTCGCGGTGCCGCCGAGCCGGCGCGCGTTCCCGCTCTACGCGGTCGGGCGCTGGAGCCTGCTGCCGTTGCCCGCAGAGCAAGCGCGGGCCAGCGAAGCGGCCGTCGAACTGTGCGCGCGGGCCTTGCTCGCACGGTTCGGCGTCGTGAGCCACGCCCTGCTCTTGGCCGACAAGTTCCCCGTGCCGTGGCGGCTCCTGCTGCGCGCCTTGCGCGGCCTCGAGCTGCGCGGCGAAGTGCGCGGCGGCAGGTTCGTCGCGGGCTGGGCTGGCGAGCAGTACGCGGCGCCGGCCGCGGTGACCGGGTTACGCGCGGCGCGGCGCGAGCTCGTGGTCCTGCCATCTCGCTGAGGCATTCGCACAGCCCCGCACCCGAACAATGCGCCTTGTGGACGAAGCGATGGCGGGGTAGCTCATTGGCCTGACGGCACGCCCACTGCTGCGTAGTGCGTGCCGCGACTCGCGCGGTAGGCGTGATGCTGCGATGGCGCCACGCCGCCCGCGCGACCATCACACTCCCGACGCCGCGAAGGACCGACCATGTCTTGCCTGCATCGTGACCGCCGATGGGTCATCGTTCTCGCCGGCGGCAGCGGCACGCGTCTCTCGTCGCTGACCCGGAACGACCACGGCACGGTCGTGCCGAAGCAGTATTGCTCGCTGAGTGGCGACCGTTCGTTGCTCGGCGATGCCATGGCTCGCGCCGCGTCGCTCGCGACAGCCGAACGCACGATGGTCGTCGTCGCGCGCGAGCACGCGGCCTGGTGGAGCCGTGAGTTCTCCGGCCAAAGCAGGGCGCGGATCGTCGTGCAACCGCACAACCGGGGCACCGCGCCCGGCGTGCTGCTGCCACTTCTCGCGATCCTCGACCGCGACGCCGATGCCGTGGTGATCCTGCTGCCCTCCGATCACTTCGTCGCCGACGAGCTGTCCCTGGCGCGTTCGTTGCGCGCCGCGCACCAGGCAGCCTCGGACGACACGCGCCGCGTCGTACTGCTCGGCCTCGAGCCCGACGCCGACGAGCCCGACTACGGCTGGATCCTGCCAGCTCGCGGCGAATCCTGGTCGAGGACGGTCGCGGCCGGCACGTTCCCCGTCGAGAGGTTCATCGAGAAGCCCGACCAGGACATGGCCGCCGCACTGTGGGCGCAAGGCGCGGTCTGGAACGGTTTCTTCGTGGCTGCAAGGGGTGCTGTGCTGCGGGCGCTCTACGGGCAGCGCCTGCCGGAACTGCTCGCAGCGTTCGAGGCGACGGCACCGCATCGCTCGATGCGGAGCGCGGCAGGACTCTACGATCGGATCGGGAGCAGCGATTTCTCTCGCGACGTGCTCGAAGGTTCGGTGCAGAACCTCGGCGTCCGCATCGCGCCGACCTGCGGCTGGACGGACCTCGGCACGCCCGAGCGCGTGCGCCGCTGCATCACCATGAACCCCTGGGTCGTGACGGCGTCGCGACCGCGCCACCGTGCGCCCTGGCGTCTGACGACGGCTCTGCCGTAGACGCGCGTCGCAGTCAGGGACTGCGGAATTCGACAAGGCGCGCAAGAACGTCACCGGCGTCACGGTTCGGACCGAGCTGCTGGAGGGACCAGTCCACGAGCGCATCCTCTCTGCCGCGCCGCCCGGTCCGTGCCACGAGCTCTCCGATCCCCTAGAGTATGCAGATGCAGATCGCCAAGGAAGTGTGGTTCGTCGTCGCCGACATCGAACATGCGCGCCTGCTGCGCGCCAGGCCAATGCAGCACGGCCACGTGCACGTCGAGGAAGTCGACAAGCTCGCCACGACCTTCGCAGCCGGTGAACACCAGCGGCCGACTCGCCTCGGGCAGCCGGGGCGTATGGCGCCGTCTGGCCACGAACACGAGGAGAAGCTCGCACACTTCGCGCGGGAACTCACCCCCTGGCTCGAGCGGCTCGTGGCCGCGCACACGCTCACGAGGTGCCCGGTGTTCGCGCCTTCGCACATGCTCGGTGCCTTGCGGCGGGAAGCGTCGCCGGCGTTGACGGCGAAGCTGCAGGAGCATGCGTGTGAGCTCGCGGGGCAGAGCACGGCGCGCCTCGCCGAACATCCGAAGGTCACGGCGTTGCTGGCCGACTGAGGTCCCCACTGCCGTGAGCCGGTCGCCGCGCGGCGAACTCCGGCGGCGGCGCACACACGTCGACCGTCATCACCCGCTCCCGCGGCCTGCGGGGCGAACGGGCGGAACTGGCCCGGGGTCGTTCGACGACTGCCGCGGGTCACGCCAACCTTGCGCTCCGACGAGCGGGACGAAGCGCACACTGGCCATGCTCTCCTGCTCGTACTTGTCTGCGGCAGCCCTCCTGATGCGCTCGAGCCGCTGGCCGCCGGCCCCGTCACCGACGGGCATCACGAGCCGGCCGCCGATCGCAAGTTGCTGGCGCAGCGATTCGGGCACGCGCGGACCTCCCGCGGCGACGACGATCGCGTCGAACGGAGCCTGCTCGGGCCAGCCCAGCGTGCCATCCCCGTGCTTCACGTGCACGTTCGCGTAGCCGTCCTGCTCGAGCCGGTCGGCGGCCGTTCGCGCGAGCCCTTCGTGGCGTTCGATCGTGTAGACCTCGCGCGCGAGTTCGGCGAGCACCGCAGCGGCATAGCCCGAGCCGGTGCCGATCTCGAGCACGCGCTCGTCGCCGCCGAGGTCGAGCGCAGCGAGCATCACGGCGACGATGTACGGCTGCGAGATCGACTGCCCCTCTTCGATCGGCAGCGCCGAATCCTCGTAGGCGCGCACGCTCAGTTTCAACGGCACGTAGCGTTCGCGGTGCACACGCCCCATCGCGTGCAGCACGCGTGGCGAAGTGACGCCGCGAGCGCGGATCTGGCGCTCGACCATCTCCTCGCGCAGTCGATCGAAGGCAGGTTGCACGGCGATCCAGGATATCCGGTCGCTTCGCCGAACTGACGGACTCCGTGGGCGAGCCCGGCCGCGATTCCGGTCGGGACTACGCCGAAGGGCCCGGGGCCGGGCGGCGCCAGCAACCCAGGCTGTATGCTACACACCGCGGTCGACCGATCGCCGACGGTGGCTCCAAACGTGGTTCCAGAAATGGCCGAACAAGACAAGGACATCGACGCGAAGGTGCACGCGGCGCTCGGCATGGCCGACGTGCGCAGGGCCTTTGCAACGCTGACGGCGACCGGCGCGAAGGCACTGCACCAGGGCCAGCAGCTCGTGCAGTTCGTGCACTCGGTGCTGCGCGCGGCGTTCCGCGCGCAGCCTGCCGCCGCCGACGGTCCGCTGCGCGAGGTCATCGCGGGCATCGGCGACGGTCTGGCCACCGCGGCGCTGGCCACGCGTCTCGCGATCGAAGAGGCAGGTCGCCGCGGCGAACGCTTCGCGAAGCAGGACCTGGCCCGCGTCGCCGGCGAGCTCGAGTCGGCCGCGCGCGGCATCGGCACCGGGGTCGCGCAAGCGGTGACCGGCACCGTCTCGGTCTCCAAGGATCTGCTCGCCCACGCGAACACGACGATGGCCCGGATCCGACCTGGCCTGCAGCAGGCACTCGACGCCGTGCTCGACCAACCCGCCGACACGGCGCGCGAGGCGGCCGGCGAGAGCGCACGCGCGGTGCGGCGCACGGCAGGGGCCCTGTTCACCGCCCTCGGCGATCTGCTGCAAGCCGCCGGCCAGCGGCTGCGAGACGGCAAGTCCTGAGGCCGCGGGGCGGCACGAACCGTATGGGCACGATGAGCAAGCTGGCGCACCTGCGCGACAACACCATGCGTGTGCAACGCGTGGTCAGGGTGCTGGCCAAGTACGGGCTCGCGGACTGGCTCTCGGGGCTGCGTTACGACTGGCTGCACACCCATCTGCTCGCCACCGACGGCACGCAGATCCGGTCCGCGAGCCACGAAGCACGGATCCGCATGGTGCTCTGCGAGCTCGGCACGACGTTCATCAAGCTCGGCCAGACGATGAGCACGCGGCCCGACATCATCGGCGCCGAGCTGGCCGCGGAGCTGAGCCAGCTGCAGGACGACGCGCCGGCCGACACGCCCGAAGCCGTGCAGGCGACGATCCAGGCCGAGTTCGGCCGCCCCGTGCAGGAGCTCTTCGCGGAGTTCGACATGGTGCCGATCGCGTCGGCCTCGATCGGCCAGGTCCATCGCGCGCGCCTGCCCTCGGGCGTCGCCGTCGCGGTGAAAGTCCGCCACCAGGGCATCGAGGCCCAGGTGCGAACCGACCTCGATCTGCTCGCGGGGCTCGCCGAGCTCGCCGAGAAGCACGCAGCAGCCCTGCGTCCCTACCGGCCCGTACGCCTCGTCGCCGAGTTCCGCCGCAGTTGTCTGCGCGAGATGGACTTCGTACGCGAGTGCTACAACCAGCAACGGCTCGCGGCCAGCTTCGCGGGCGACGCGGCGATCCACGTGCCTGCCGTGCATCCCGAGCTGTCGAGCCGCGCCGTGCTCACGATGGAGCTGCTCGAAGGTGTCAGCGTCGCGGATGGACCGGGCCTCGCGGCCACCGGCGTCGATCTGCGCGCGCTCGCCGAACGCGGCGCCTCGTTCTACCTGCGCATGATCTTTCGCGACGGCTTCTACCACGCGGATCCGCACCCGGGCAACGTGATGGTGCTGCCCGGGGGCAGGATCGGGGTGCTCGACTGCGGCATGGTCGGGCACGTCGGCGAAGACCTGCGCCGCGAACTGCAATCGATCGCTGCGGCGTTCGCCGATGCCGACGCGCGCGAGCTGACCGCGGCCCTCGAGCGGCTCGGCACCGCACGCGGCAACGACCGCCGCGACCTGCAGGCCGACGTCGAGCAGTTCGTCGAGGACTTCGCGGGCCGGCCGCTCGAGCAGATCGATTTCCGCCAAGCACTCGGGCAAGCGCTGGCCCTCGTGCGCAACCATCACATCGAACTGCCCGCCAACGTCGCGATGCTGATCCGCACGCTGACGATGCTCGAAGGCCTCGGCCGCCGCCTGTATCCGGGCTTCCGTCTCGCCGAGCAGCTCCACAACTTCCGCGGGCAGTTGCTGCGCAGCCGTCTCGCGCCGTCGGTCGTGTTGCGCCAGCTGCGCCGGCGACGCCGCGACTGGTCGCGACTGCTCGCCGAGCTGCCCGCGAGCACGGGCATGATCCTCGAACGGATACGCCGCGGCAGGGTGGACATCCGGCTCGAACACACTCGGCTCGAGGAGATCGTCGAGCGGCTCGTGCGCGGGATCCTCACGGCCGCGCTGTTCCTCGGCTCGGCGCAGCTGCTGGCCTCGGCCACGCCGCCGCTCGTGTATGGCACTTCGGTCGCCGGAGCTGTTGGATGCGTGCTCGCCGTCGTGCTCGGCTGGCGGCTGTTGCGGGCCAAGCCGCCGCCGCACCTCGGCGAGTACCACCCGTAGCGGCTCGATCGAGGCGCGCGCCGCCTCGCCTCGCTCCGAGTGACAAGCAGGGTGCGTCAACCACTGCGCAATGCTGCGACGACCGCACCGAGATCGATCGTGTCGCCGGCGACTGCATCGATCTGCTGATGGCGCAGGCGGCCGTGCGAGTCGAACACGAGCACCCCACCTTGCTGCCACGCGTCACCGAGCACCTTCGTCTGGCGGAAGCCGTTCCGGAACGCGCGCGCCATGTTGCGCGGGAAGCGCCAATGCAGGAAGGACCAAACCGAACGGCGCATTCCCGCGGCCTGATAGCTGCGCCGCATCACGTCGCTGAACACCTGATGCGGGCTCGCGTGCGCCCTCTGGAAGTCAGCGGCCATCGCGGGCGAACCCGTGCCGACGAACAACAGACGCGCGCCCGCCGTCAGCAGTTCTTGGTCGCGGGCGCGCAACTGCGCCGCCCGTTCGCGGCAGAGGAGTCAACCGAAGTGGCGCAGGAACACGGCGACGGTGCCTGACGGTCCGAGCTGCGCGCGCAGCGTCGTCGTTGCGCCGGCCGTCGTCTGCAGCGGGGCATCGAGCACGGCGGCGGCATCGGGCTCTTGCATGCCGGCATCTTGGCGCCGCACCGCGGCGTTCGCCATCGCATCGATTGACTCGGAGCGAACGGCTCCTACCGTCGGCGCGATGATGCACATCGATGGTCCCGAGCCCGCGGCAACCGTGCTCGCGTGCCGCGATCTGCCGGCGTGTCTCGCGTTCTTCGAGAGTCTCGGGTTCCGGCTCGACAAGATCTTCCCGGCCGACTCGCCGCGGTCGGCCTCGATGTCGGGCTTCGGCCTGCACCTCTGCCTCGAGCGCGCGGAACGCGACGGCGGCGGACACCTGCGCCTGCCCGGCGTGCGCGGCGACGCGGTGGCGCCCAACGGCACGCGCATCGAGTTCGCTCGTGGACGGCGAGCACCGGCGTTGCCGCCCGCGACCTTCACCGTCAGCGAACCCGCTGCCAGCGCGCGCTGGATCGAGGGCCGCGCCGGCATGCTCTACCGCGACCTGATCCCGGGCCGGCAGGGTGGGGCCTTGATCGCATCGCACATCCGCATCGAGCACGGCGGTCCCGTGCCCGACTACGTGCACTTCCACGAGGTGACCGCGCAGGTCATCTACTGCGCCGGCGGCTGGGTGCGCGTCGTCTACGAGGACCAGGGCGAGCCGTTCGTCATGCAGCCCGGTGACTGTGTGCTGCAACCGCCCGGGATCCGCCACCGCGTGCTCGAGAGCGGCGACGGGCTCGAGGTGATCGAGGTGACGGCACCGGCCGAACACGTGACCTGTGTCGACCACGAGCTCGCGTTGCCGACGAAGACGCATCGACCCGAGCGGCGGTTCCAGGGCCAGTACTTCGTGCGACACGAGCGCGCTCGTGGGTCGTGGCATCGCGCGGAGATCGAGGGCTTCAGCGTGTGCGACACGGGCATCGGCAGTGCTACGGCAGGTGCGATCTCGGTGCGCATCGTGCGAGCCGAGGCCGGGGCGCGGTCCGGTGCCTTCGCCCCCACGGACGCGCGCTGCTTCTGGGCCGTCGTTCGCGGGACGCTGCGCCTGCGGCACGGCGCCGGAGTCCACACGCTGCAGGCTGGTGATACCTGCGTGCTGCCACCCCACGCGCCGATGTCGCCGCACGAACCAGAGCCTGGCCTCGAACTGCTCGAAGTCGCCCTGGCCGGAAGCCCGTAGACCCCCGAACGGGAGGCTCGGGGTTCGAGGAAGGCCCCGGTGACCTCAGCGGGTGCCGGTCACTGGTGCTGGCGACTTCTGGTAGAGCACCCAGACGAAGCCCGTGCGCTCGAAGCTCACGAACTTCTCGACGTCCTTGCGCAGCTTTTCGAACTCGTCGTCGAACTTCTTCATGGCCGCCTCGGCAGCACCCTCCGCTGGCCGCCTCGACACCAACTCCCCTCTCTTGGCCTCGAAGTCGCGGAACTTCGCGGCGGCAACGGCCGGCGCAACGCCCTTCCCAGGCTGCACCAGCGAAACGTTGTCGCCGACGAGCAGGTCGAACTTGCCGTCGTCATTAACATCGTCGACGCACACGCGCGAGTCGTCGAGCGGCCCGGTCAGGTGCTCGTCACCGAGCTTGCCGCTTTCGCGTTTGGCGACCTCGAGGAGCGTCCTCGGCTTCTGGAACTTCGGTTCCTTCGCGGACCCGCTGTTCTCACAGAGGAACACGCCGCCGTGCGCCGAGCCCGTGACGAGGTCGAGATCGCCGTCGCGATCCCAGTCGACGAAGGACGGGTCGCTGTGGGAGTTCACCGCGAGCGGCGCGCCATCCGCCATGAGCAGCGTGCTCTTTTCCGCGAACTTGCCTTTGCCCTGGCCCGCGAAGAAGGCGAACGTGCCGCGGAAGTTGCCCGACACGATGTCGAGCTTGCCGTCGCCGTCGAGATCGACGGCGGTCGGCCGCGTGCAGATCCGGTCGATGTCCGGGTCCTGACCGCCCGCCGTGATGATCAGCGGCTCGCCGTCGCTGCCGTTCAACACTTCGGGGCGCTTCCAGGAGCGACCTTTCTGCCCCCAGAACACCGAGAAGAGGCCGGCCATGCCTTCCTTGTTCGCGTCGTGCGCATAGCAGCCGGAGAGGATGTCGATCTTGCCGTCGTCATTGAGATCCACGAACTGTGGAGTCGAGCTCGTGCATCACCAGACGCCGGGCACTTCGGCCTTGCCGCCGGCCTCGATCCACTTGCCTTCGGCGAGCTTGCCACCGCCGAGGTTCTTGTAGAACTTCAACGCGCCGCGCGCGAACTGACCGACGACGAGGTCCCCCTTCTTGTCGCCGTCGACGTCGGCCCAGCACGGGAACGCGTAACCCGGTGCCTCGACCTTGACGTAGGAGGCGCCGGCCTTCAGACGGACCGGGGCCTCGAACTGCGGCTCCTGCGGCATCGCGGCCGAGCAGACCAACGAGAGAGTGAGTGTCAGCAAGAGATTCTCCTTGTTTGGCACAGCCTGCGCTGCGCGGCCCGCATCCTAGCACGTGGACGCGCACTCAGGCATTCACCCGGGCGGGAAGGTGGAAAGTGGGAAGACCGGCCCCCCCACCACGGCAGCGTGCATCGATGGGACGCTCGCCGGTATTCTGCGCCCTGGTGGGTCTGGCTAGACTCCGCGTTCCGTCTCCTCCCCTCGAGGCCTCATGCACCTCCCCCCCGATCGCAAGAGCGGCGTCTCACGCCGTTCGTTCCTGAAGGGTACTGCCGTCGCCGGCATCGCTACCACCGGCATCACTGGCACGGCCATCGCCAGCCCCGTCCGGCCGCAGAGTTTCGGCCCCGGTGAGCACGAGATCGCGCTGCTCGTGAACGGCAAGGACCGCAAGCTCAAGGTCGAGACGCGCACGACGCTGCTCGACGCGCTGCGCGACGGCCTCGACCTGACGGGCGCCAAGAAGATCTGCGACCGCGGCGCCTGTGGCGGCTGCACGGTGCTCGTCGACGGCGAGCCCGTGAACAGCTGCCTCATGCTCGCTTTCGATGCAACGGGTCACGCGGTGCAGACCGTCGAGAGCCTCAGCGAGGGCGACAAGGTGCACGCGCTCGTGCAGAACTTCGTGCACTGCGACGCGATGCAGTGCGGCTTCTGCACGCCGGGCATGGTCATGAGCTCGCTCGCGTGTCTGCAGAAGCGCGGCCAGCCGAGCTACGAGCAGATGCAGCACGACCTGTCGGGCAACATCTGCCGCTGCGGAACCTACGGGCGCATCATGGAAGCGATCGACCGCACGGCGAAGGGAGGTGGCAAATGAGTGCGAACACTCCGCGCGACGTCGAGATCACGGTCGGTTACCGCGCGCTGCCCGGGCTGAAGGACGATCGCCTCGAGAAGCGGACCGTGAAGCCCGCCGACGGCGACGCACCGCCGTGGGACGCGAACACGAAATACACGACCGTCGGCAGCGACATCGACCGCGTCGACGGCCTCGCGAAGGCTTCGGGCCGCGCGAAGTACTCGTACGACGTGACGTTCCCCGGCATGCTGCAGGCGATGATCCTGCGCAGCACCGCCGCGCGCGGCAAGCTGAGCGGGCTCGAGCTCGACGAAGCGAAGGCGATGCCCGGCGTCGCCGCGGTGATCGCGCTGAAGGAGATCGGCAACAAGGTGCGCTTCGTCGGCGACGCGGTCGCCGCGGTCGCGGCGCTGACGCTGAACCAGTGCCGCGACGCGATCGAGAAGATCCGCGCGACGTACGACACCGAAGAGCACAACGTCGACTACGTCGTCGCCGAAGGCGCGCCGCAGCTCGACGCGAACGGAGAGATCACCGATCCTTGGCCCGAGCACGCCGAGGTCGACAAGGCGCTCGCGGCCGCGAAGGTCTCGCACACGGGTACCTACCGCACCGAAGTGCAGACGCACTGCTGCCTCGAGACGCACGGTGGCGTCGCGAAGTGGAACGGCAAGGACCTCGACGTGTGGCTGTCGACGCAGGCGACGTTCGGCTGCCGCGGAGGTCTCGCGCAGACGATGAAGGCGAAGGTCATCGACGTCGGCACCGTCACGGTCCATTCCGAGTTCGTCGGCGGCGGCTTCGGCAGCAAGTTCGTGCCCGGCGACGAAGCCGTCGCGGTGTGCCTGCTCGCGCACGCGGCGCAGGCCCCGGTCAAGCTGATGCTCGACCGCTTCGAAGAACACACGACGACCGGCAACCGCCCCGGCGCGCTCGCTCAGGCCCGCGCCGGCGTCGACGGCGACGGCAAGATCGTCGCGTGGGACTGGCGCACGTTCGGCCATTGCGGCTGGAACGCCGAGGGCGGCCGCGGTGCTGGCGGCAACGTCGCGCTGCCCGACTACTACAGCAGCAAGGCGAAGACGCGCGACCTGCGCAACCCACGCGAACGCCTGCACAAGGAGCTGCCGGCGGACACCGATCCCGCGCGGCCGATGCGCGCGCCCGGTCACCCGCAGGGGTGGTTCTGTGCCGAGCTGTTCATGGACGAGCTCGCGGCGAAGGCCGGCATCGAGCCGCTGCAGTTCCGGCTCAAGAACGACACCGAGCAGGTCCGCCAGGACCAATGGCGCTTCGCGGCGCAGCGCTTCGGCTGGGAGCAGGCGCGCGCGCAGAAGCGCGATCCCAAAGCACGCTTCGTGCGCGGCGCCGGCCTCGCGAGCGCGCGCTGGGGTTCGCTCGGCGGCTCGGGCCGGCGGCGCGACGGGCAGGGTCAGGCCCACGGCATCGCGTGCCGCATCCACCCGGACGGCACCGTCGAGGTGCGCAGCGGCGCGCAGGACATCGGCGTCGGCACCAAGACGACTCTTGCGGTGCTCGCCGCCGAAGAGCTCGGCGTCGAGCCGCGGTTCGTCACCGCGATGACGGGCCACACGAGCGATCCGTCCGGCCCCGCGTCGGGCGGCAGCACGGTGACGCCGAGCATCGCGCCGGCGGTCCGCAACGCGGCGTTCCGCGCAAAGAACCAGCTGTGCGCTTCGGTCGCGCAGCACCTCGGCGTCGACGCGAGCGCTGTCACGTGTGGCGGGGGCAAGATCGGCACCGCGGACAAGCAGCTCACGTGGACCGACGCGTGCAAGCTGATCGGGCCCAACCCGATCGACGTGCGCGGCGAACGCGCCGACAACTACGCGAGCGAGCCGTTCCATGGCACGCAGTGCGGTGTGCAGATGGCCGAGGTCGAGGTCGACACGTGGACCGGCATCGTGCGCGTGCTGCGCATGTTCGGCGTGCAGGACTGCGGCCTCGTGCTCGCGAAGAAGCTCGCGGAGAGCCAGGTGCTCGGCGCAATGATCCAGGGCGTCAGCTACGCGCTGCACGAGCAGCGCATCATGGACAAGCGCAGCGGCCGCATGCTGAACGGCGACTTCCTGCGCTACAAGATCACGGGACCGCAGGACCTGCCGCACCTCGAGTGCCACATGCACTCGATCGCGAACGGCCACACGAACGTAGGCGCCGGCGGCCTCGGCGAACCGCCGTCCGTCGCGTCCGCGGCTGCGATCGGCAATGCGGTGTTCCACGCGATCGGCGCGCCGGTGCGCCACCTGCCCATCACGCCCGACAAGGTCCTCGCGGCGATCGCCGGGAGGAAGGGATAGCGCCATGAAACCATTCACCTACGTCGTCCCGCGTTCGCTCGCCGAGGCCCAGGAAGCGAGCAAGGCCCCCGACACGATCTTGAAGGGTGCTGGCATCGACATCGTCGATCGCATGAAGGAGCGGCTCCAGACGCCGGCCAACGTCGTGAACCTGCTGCCGCTCGTGGCCGAGCTCGCGGGCATCGCGGTCGAGCCGAGCGGCGAGCTGCGCATCGGCGCGTTGACCACGCTGACCCAGCTCGAGCAGCACGAGGCCCTCGCGAACCGCGCGCTGGCCTCACTGCGCGATTCGGCCGGCATGACCGCGACGCCGCAGATCCGGCACCGCGCGACGGTCGCCGGCAACATCCTGCAGTTCACGCGCTGCTGGTATGTGCGCAGCGAAGCGTTCCGCTGCCTGCACGGCGGCCGCGGTCCGACCTGCCTCGCGATGACGGGCGAGAACCGCTACCACTCGGTGATGGGTTGGATCGACTGTGTGCGTGTGCACCCGAGCAACCTTGCGCCGCCGCTGCTCGCGCTCGACGCCGAGTACACGACCGTGCTCGGCGACAAGGTGCGCCGGCGCAAGCTCGGCGAGCTGTTCCCGGCCGAGCCGAAGGCCCAGGCCCCCGAGCACACGCTCGAGCACGGCGAGATCGTGACGGCGCTGCACATCCCGAAGCAGCCCGCAGGCGCGCGTTCGAGCTACTGTGAGAGCCGCGAGAAGCAGAGCTTCGACTGGGCCACGACGGCCTGTGCGGTGCGGCTCGTGATCGACGGCGGCGTCATCACGGCCGCGAACCTCGTGCTCGGCGCCGTGTCGCCCGTGCCGCGGCCCCGCCCCGACGCCGCGAAGCTGCTGGTCGGCCAGAAGCCGTCGGCCGAGCTGTTCGTCAAGGTCGCCGAAGCCGCCTACGCCGGAGCCGCGCCGCTGACGCAGAACGCCTACAAGCTCACGGTCGGCAAGGCGATCGTGCGCGATGCCCTCGAACAGGCCGCGAGGTGATGTCATGACCGACAGCCAGAACGAGAAGATCACGACGCACGCGGACCTGATGCCGAAGAACCTGTGTCCGTCGATGATGCTCAAGCATCTGCTGACTCACTCGCTCGACGAACGCGTCTACGACGGCCGGCAGTGGCCCGGCGACGGCTACTACTGGTGCGCGAAGACCTGCACGTGCGTGGGCCCCGACGACGAGGTCGTGCATCCGGGCAGCTGCCTACCCGGGCGTGTGTGCCACGACGGTCCGCAGGCGTGAGGATCTGGGTACCTGTTCGGCCCACGTCGTGCTTGCCACCGCGCAGAGGAGGCGCGCAATGGCCCGCGACGCTGCGCGGACGGTTGCCTACTTCTTCGTCGCGCCCTCGGCGACCTCGACCTTGAACTCGGGCCGCACGATCTGTTTGCCCCCTTGCTTCTCGACCGTGACGAGCAGGTCCCGCCCACTCTGCTCGCGCATCTCCTTGGTCAGACGGGCGTCATCGTCGAACACCACGCCACCTACGAACAGGTTCTGCTTGCCGAGATCGATGTGGAGGTGGATGTGCTCAGGCACTGTAGAGCGCGGGTAGCCGCCCGGTCGGATCGTGTACAGGACGAACTGACCCACGGCGTCCGTACGCACGTACCCGAACAAGCGCGCGTGCTTCTCGTTCGCGTCCATGCCAGAGAAGTGTGGCGCACGATCCGAGTACCAGCCCTTCTGGCTCGTGTGATAAGCGTAGACCAGTGCATCGACGACGGGCTTGCCGTGCTGATCCTTCACGGCGCCACGCACAACGAGCGGCTGGCCAGGTTCGCCAGGCGGCAACATCGAGAGCTCGCCGCGGGGGGCGCAATCGCGCACGAGGTGGTGGAACGCGGTGAGTTCTCGCAACGCCGCGAGCTCCTTGTCCGCGAGCAGCGCGGCCCCGTTGGCTCCTCCCTCCACCGCTTTCTTGGCTTTCGCGAGCAGGGGCGCGAGTTCCCGGTCGTCGTCGGGGCGAGGCGCAGTGAGGTCCGATTCCGCCACGACGGGAGGTTGTGGCGCTGGCACTTGCGAGCGAACAACGGAAGCGAGCAGAGAGACGAGAAGGAGGGGTGTCGTGCGCATTCCCATCAAGACGCCGCGGCAGACGTACCGTGAGTACCTCAGGCAACCTTCCCGCAGGTTTCGCGCGCAGGGCGATCGCCCCCTCGTCGACCGAGCAGTAGACGTGGTATCGCGCAGTTCGCAGCAAGGCGCGTCGCAGCCGGGCAAAACAAGGGGGGGCACCAGGGCGCCGATCGCGACGGGAACGACTAGCCTCAAATGGAGCGAACCAGCTGCTCAGTGCGATGCCCTTGCTTGGCCCTCAGCCCGACTTCGCGGCCGGTTCGAGCAGCTTCTTGAGCCGCAGCCACTGGAACTCCTGGCTGTGCCCGCTGACGCGCGAACTGATGCCGTGGCGCGACCGCGGGTAGAGCATCAGCTCGAAGTTCTGCTTGCCCTCGCTCTCCAGGGCCCAGATCAGCTGCATCGCGTTCTGCATGTGCACGTTGTCGTCCATCGTGCCGTGCGTGATCACGAGGTGGCCGTGCAGGTTCTTGGCGGCTTTGATCACGGACGTTGCGTCGTAGCCGGCCTTGTTCTCCTGGGGCGTGCGCATGTAGCGCTCGGTGTAGATCGTGTCGTAGAGCTGCCAGTCGTAGACGCCAGACCCCGCGAGACCGAGCGCGAACTTCGTGCTGTGCGTGAGCGCGTAGGCAGCCATGAAGCCCCCGTAGCTCGAGCCGCTGATCGCGACGCGCGCGGGATCGCCGCCGAACTTCGCGCAGACGTGGTCGACGGCATCCTCGAGGTCCTTGAGCTCGACGACCCCGAGCTGCTGGTAGCACGTGCCCGTGTGAACCTGGCCGCGCCCGCTCGCCGAGCGCACGTTGACTTGCAGGATGATGAAGCCCTGCTGCGCCAGGAACACGTGGTTGGTCAACGGCGCCCACGCGTCGCGCACTGTCGGCGCGTCCGGACCCGAGTAGGTCGGGAGATACACGGGGTAGCGCTGCCCCTGCTTCCAGTCGGGCGGCAGCTGCACCGAGGCATCGAGCTCGTAGCCATCGCGCGCGGTCACCGTGACGCGCTGCCGCTCGCTGAACGCGTACTTCGCGGCGTTTTCCCCCTTGTCGGCCTGACCGACCTCCTTCACGACCGTGCCGGTCGAAGCATCGAGCACGCGCACCGTCGTGGGCCGATCCATCGCGGACCAGGTGTCGATCACGAACGTGCCCGCGGGATTCAGCTGCGCGTCATGCGAGCCGACGCCCGGCGTCACGCAGACGAGGCCTTCGCCATCGAAGCCGATGCGATAGAGGTGCCGGCCCGTTGCCCCGTCCTTGGTGCCCTCGAACCAGAGCTGCTGCTTCTGTTCGTCGATGCGCTCGATGTTGCGGACCTGCCAGTTGCCGCTCGTCACGGCGCGCAGCAGCGCGCCCTTGGGCGCGTAGTGGTACCAGTGCGCGTAGCCCGTGCGCTCGGACATCCACAGGAACGAACCATCGGCGAGCCAGCGCGGCGACTCGGGCCGATTGACCCAGGTCTTCGACTCCTCGCGGATCCACTTCGTCAGAGCACCCGTCTTCGGATCGACGCCGCAGAGCTCGGCCCATGTCTGGATGCGGTCCGTGATGCACGCGAGCAGCGTCTTGCCGTCGGGCGTCCACTCGACGCGCACGACGAGCGCATCCTTCGGGAACGACGAGAGGTCGACGCGCACGATCTCCTTCTTGGCGGGGTGCGCGACCGAGAGGCGCGCAAACGGGTTCGGGTCGCCCGCCTTCGGGTAGTTCGAGACCTCGGCCAGCACCGAGCGCTCCGTCGCGAGGAAACCCTCGGGCACGTGGTTCACGATCGTGAACTCGCGCACCGGTGCTTCGTCGAGCGTGAGGAACGCGACCATGCCTCCCTGCGGGCTCCACCAATGCGCCTGGAAGCTGCCGCGGCCGTAGAGCTCTTCCTGGTAGACCCAGTCGAGCATGCCGTGGAACAGCTCGGGACCGCCGTCGCTCGTCACGGCCCAAGGCTGCCCAGTGGCGGCATCGACGACGACGAGGTTGTTGCCGCGCACGAACGAAGCAAACGCGCCATCGGGACTCAGATGCGCTTCTTCCTTCTTGCCGGGCCCGGCACCGTCGCGCGTGAGCTGCACGGCCTTGTCCGACTTCGCGGGCGCCGCACCCGGTGCCCCGCCACGTCCCCGGCCGGTTCGGCCGCCGCCACCGGCAGGCCGTTCGTCGAGCCACAGGTCGCCTTCGTGCACGAGCACGACCTTGCGCATGGTCGCCGAGGCCTCGGCTGGCAGGTCCTTCGGCTTCTCCTTCTCCTCACCGGTCGCGGGATCGAACCAGACCGTCACCTTGCCCTTGACCCACTCGACGTGCTGGCCGTCGGCAACCCATTGCGCGCGCGGCACACTGCCGATCCACGAGATCTGCTTCTTCGAGTCCTGGTAAGTGAGTCGCTCTTGCCCCTGCGCTCTGAGAGCCGGCGCGAGCAGCAGCGAAACGAGGGCGGTACAACGCAGTGCCGAGGAAGAGACGAGGGTGGATGCAGGACTCATGGTTTTCCGTTCATGGTTCGCTCGTGGTTTCCGCCCGGCGCCATGCTACGCGGCCGTTGGCCCGCCGATGAGTGGTGGGTTCCGAATTTGCGTTGCTGATGCCCAAGAACGCGTCGATGCGCGCCACCGTCTCCGCGACCATCCGCGTCCTGATGCCTCGCCGCGCAACGTGGTATCACGGTGGACCACATGACGAAGTCCGCGATGAGTCACATGCCGTGGCTCCTCCTGGCGGCCGCCAGCCGATCGTCGCGCCGACCGTGCGGTCTAGCACGACGCCGAGCACTACATCGAGCTGCGTGCCGGCGATGATGCCGGCGCCGATCACGGCACTGACGAGGCCAACCACGACCAATGGCGCCCGCAAGACCACGTTGAAGACGCGGCTGCAGAACACCGGTCCACGAGCAGGTGAAGCCGGGCTCTACTTGTCTGCGCGCGATCCCGCCTGCGCGTCGATCGCCGCCTGGAGCTCGGCATTCGTCGCGAACGCCAGCACTGCGCCGCCGAGCGGGACATCGACCGACCGCTGCGCCGGCAGCGCGTGCTCGCCGCCCTGAACCCGCAACAAGAGCTGCACTGCGCAGTCGCCGGCCTTCGCGAGCCACACGACTGCCTTGCCCTCGCCGTCGAGCGGCACCGGCTCGTCGCGTCCCGCGACCCGCGCCAGCAGCTGCGCTCCGGACGGCAGCTTCGGCGGTGGCGCGACGTTCACTGCGAGACGCGGCCCCGCGCCGAATCGCATGTACTGGTCGCCGCTGACGGCGCCGAGGTCCACGGTGCCGAACTTCTTGTCGTTGGGCTCGATGCTGATTCGTCCGACGTCCTTCTGGACGAGGCACTGCAGCAGGCCGCCGACCGGGGACCGGCCCCGGCCGAAGCCAAGGTGTTGCATCATCACCGAGCATTGGTCGGTCGGTCGCCCCTGTTCGTCCTCGACGTGCAGCGTCACGAGCGATGCGAACCCCTGCCACGCGAATGCCATGAAGCGCGGGTCGTGCACCTCGATCCCGGCATCGACACGCAGGTTGTCCAGCTCGAGCACCACGGTATCGTTGCGCGTGATCAGGACGTTCCAGTGGCCGCCGGGCAGCAGCAGGTGCTCGCGACCGAACTGCAGCGGCAGCTCGATACGCAGGCCGGTGCCGTCCGCCGATTCGAGGCGGAGGGCGAAGGGGTGCAGAATGTCGCGCAGGCCCTCGGCTGTGAAGCGAACACGACCCGCAGGCTGCAGCACGACGCGAGCCTCTCGATCCGTCGGGAAGCTGCGCGTCGTGCTCGGCGGGTCGGTGAAGAACCACGGCTGTCCGCGCAGCGCGAGTGTCAGTTCCGGCGGCTTCTCGCCAGGCATCGCGATCCGGAAGCGGCCATCCTTGTCCGTCTTCGTGCCCTGGATGCTCCGCTGCACCTCGCGCAACTCGAGGCCGGGAACCGGGCGATCCGCGGTGTCGACGACGATCCCTGTCAGCACCACGGGCGGCTTCGTCGTGCGCAGCTCGCCGCGCTCGATGCGGCCCTTTTCGGCATCCGTGACTTCGAGGTCGATGGCGCCTGCGACCGGCGTGCTCCACGCGCCGGCGTGCACCGCGAGGCACAGCTTGGCCGTGCCGGCCGCTCCCTTGGGCACCTCGATCTCGAGCCAGCCCTCGGCGTTCGTCGTAGCGCCGCTGGTGGAACTGCCCCGGTCGTACTGCCACATCACCCGGACGTAGTGCTTCCTGGCGGGCACGCCGTCGGGCATGAGCAGGCGCGCGGTGAGGCAGCGACCGTCATCGCCCCGCGCGAGTCCGACTTCCGTGACCGCGCCGGCTTTGACTTCGGGCGTCGGTGCTTTCGTCGTCGACGAGTCGGCGGCGGCCTGCACTTCGCCGCCGTAGCCGACCTCGACGAACGCGAAGGTCGCATCGCGTTCCCCGGTCGTCGTCGGCTCGACGGTGCGGCTGCCGGTGCGCATCGACCACAGCACCACCGAGCCGGGCAGCAAGGCACCGGTGAACGTCGCGTGCACGGCACCGCACGCGGGCAGGCGCAGGCGCACGATGCCGCCATCGGCGGGCACCGCGGCTTCGATGCGTGCGTTCGAAGCGATCAACAGGCGGGCGGTCGCGTCGCGGCCCTTCAACAGCCGGAACACGGCACGACCCTTGTCGTCGGTCGCGAGCCGCGGGAGGGTCGGCCAACCGGGTGCGGCGATGCTGACGGGAACACCGGCCACAGGCTGGTCCTTGTCGTCGATGACTTCGGCGGTCAGTGTGAGCGGCTCGGCGAGCGTGAGGCTGACCCGTGGGGAAGGCAGGCCCTCCTCGACCTGCAGCGCTGCGGCTGCGAAGCGACCGTCCTTCCAGGCCAGGACGCGGCCGCTGCGGCGCGCGATCGCGGCGACGCCGCGTTCGTCGCTCGTGTAGCGCGCAGCACCACCGGCGACGAAGCGGAACGCGTTCATGGCAACTTCATCGCCGGGGAACGCCGCAGCGGCTGGCGCCGCGCTGTCGAGGTACTTCGGATCGTCGGATGCGACGAACACGAGATCAGCTCCCGCCACGAGCTCGCCCGCGGCGTCGCGCACGATCACGCGCACGCCGCGCTCGACTGCCGGTTGCACAGGCAGCGCGGCTAGCTCTGCGGTGTGATCGGGGGCGACGGGCGGAGTCTGCGCGCGCGGCGCGCCCGCAAGGAACGCGAGGATGAGCAAGGGCAGCGGCGCGGCGAGCATGCAACTCCTACGGGGATCGGTCCGACGCCGAGGATAGATCGAACTGCGTGGCTGGTCACACGGGCGGTGGGAATTGGTGCAGCCAGCCGCGGCGGCGATGACGAGACACGGTTGCGCGAGGATCGCGGGTTGCACGTTCCAACCAGCGCGCAACAGCGCGACTCCGATCAGCGAGATCACGTCCGGTTCATCGACGACGTTCGCCGCAGCTGGACGAGGCAGGGCGGCTGCGAACGCGTCGACCGCGGCGCTTTCTCACTATCGTCAGGCTTCGGCGCGCTGCAGCCACGCCGCATAGACGGCGTCGCCGCCCGCAGCCGCGACGATCTCCGCGCGCCGTTCCCGCCACATGCCGTCGAGCCCACACGCGCGCAGCGGCACGACTGCCAACCGAGCGAACGCGCTGTCGGGCGGCGACTGGCGGAAGATCTGCGCGACGATGCGGGCCTGTTCCTTCGGCACCAGCGAACCGAGCTGCCGCAGCACGCCGAGCGCGGAGGCATAGAGCCAGAACCCGGGCTGCCATCGCGGTTCCTGCAACGCCGTGCCCTGCAGCCACTGCACGATATAGCGTTCACCGTAGAGGCGGTCCTTCGGCAGGCCGCCGGCCTGCGTGACCACGAGCGCGGCGTGCTGGCCCAGGCCGTCGGCGTAGCGATGCCAGAAGGCCTCGTCGCCGACCGGCGGCTTGTGGCCCACCGGGCCGCCGATGGCGGGCCACAGTTCACCCAGGAGTTGCAGCAGCATGCGGCCGAGCTCCGGCATCGTGCCCTCGCTCGCCGCGTGACCGATGCGCCGCTTCTCGGCACAATCGAACGCCCAGAGGTCGATGCGGCGCTTCTCGCCTTCGACGCGCAGCACGCCCGTGACGAGCGTCGTAGAGCTACGTTCGGCGTCGCCGAGCTGGCTCGAAATGCTCTCCTCGGGCCAGGGCCGCCCCATGACGGCCCACCCACCCTGTTGGGCCATCGGCAGCGCGGCCGTCCCGCGATGCGGCGTCGAGAGCCACACGTGCTCCGCGAGAAACAGCGGCAAGCTGCGCGTGAGGCGGCCGAGCTCGTCCTCGCGACCGGGCGGCAGGCTCGGCTGGCCATCGACGGCGAGCGCCATGAGCAGCACCTGTCTGCAGTCGGCCCCCTTCTTGGGCAGCAACCACTGCGGGTCCTCGAGGCCCGCATACCAGATCGGACGGTCCATCCGGTAGAGCCCGACGCGCGCCTGCGGCGACAGCGCGGGCGGCGGCGGCAGCATCTGCATGCGGATCCGGTCGAACTCCCCCGTGAACGGTTGCAGCGGCTCCGCGACGAGGTGCCCGTAGTGCAGGTGCATCTGGTGCAGCAAGGCGGTCCCGGCGCTCACGTCCTGCGTCTGCAGGAAATGGTGCAGCAGTGCCAGGCCCACGTGCGGATGGTGTCTGCCCGGTTGGAAGCGCGGCACGATCAGTTCCTGCAGCAACGCGTGGTGATGGCCCGACACGAGGTCGCCGCTCGCCATGACGAGCGCGTCCGATTCCGAGCCGGCGCGCGCCATCACGTCGCGGTAGATCGTGGATGCCTCGTCCGTGCGACCATCCTTGAGCGACAGCCGCGCGAGCCAGAGCTGCGCGCGCCAAGAACCCGGCAGCGCCGCGATCTTCTCGATCTCGGCGCGGTAGCCCGCGTCGCCGACGGCGCGGTGGCGCAGCTGCAGCAGACAATGCACGGCATCGGCGTGGTTGCAGTCCTTCTGCAGGGCCTGCCAGAGCAGTTCTTCGGCGCGCGACGCATGGCCGCGCTTCTCCGCGAGCATCGCGAGGCCGACCCGCGCGTTCGGCGAGTCGGGGCGCTTGTGCAGCAATTCCTGCATCGTCGACTCGGCGGCGTCGAGCTCGCCCGCGTCGCGCAGCACGACGCCGAGCACCGACAGCGCACGATCGACGTCCTTGTCGATGACCGTGAGGCGGTTCGCCGCTGCGATCACCTCGCTGGGCAGGCCGTCGCGGACCGCCTGCAGGATCACCGCGATGAGCCGGTCGGGATCGTTGCCGTGCGCCTTCACGAGCTCGGGCAGCACGTTCTTCTTGTACTCGTCGCGCGGGAGACGAACGCGGCGACCGAACGCGTCGGTCGCTTCGACGAACGGGGCCGGCTCGGGTTTGTCGGCAGCGGCGCTCGCTGGCGCGGGCGCCGGCTTGGACGCTTGGGCACTCACGACGGTTGGCGCCTCGGACTTCTCCGTGGGCGAAGGCGGCGGCGGCGGTGGTGTCGAGGACGGAGTCGCCCCGTGGGCGGGCTTCTTCTTGAAGAAATCGAACAGTCCCATCGGTGAACCTGGGCGCCGGCACGCGTGCTCGATGCAGGTGCGGCGAAGAGGGGCCCAGTACATTAGTGCCTGCGCTGCACGCAGACCACACGGGTGACGCGACCGGAGTGGTCGATCACGTCCCGTTGCCGCCGGTCGGTGCGCGTTCCGCCCAATAGCGCGCCCACCGGCGCTTCCACGACTCGATGTAGCGCCAGATCCCCGTCGGTCTCTGCAGGACCACGCTGGGCACCAGGCCGGCTCGGCACATCTTGGCGATCGTGGTGCGATGGTCGTAGGCCAGCGCTCGGAACGATACGGACGCGCCCCGGGAGTCGAGGACCGCGTAGCAGGCCAGCGGCGCACCGGCACGGGACTGGCCCACGGCGCCCGGGTTCACGACGTAGACCATGCCAGCGTGCAGCTCCCGGTCGCCAGGAACTGACACGCGCTCGAAGCCGGTCGTCTGCGAATACAAGGCGGCGTGATGCGTGTGGCCACAGACGAGCGTTCGGGCATCCGGCCAGGAGGCATGGAGCTGTGCGATTGCGTCGTCGGCCCTTTCCGCGTCGCTGACGTAGGTGTCGGCATCCGCGAGATCGCCGTGGCAGACGATGACACCGGGAGCCGCTTCTACGCAGCGCGGCAGCCTCTCCAGGAATCCCCGTGTCGCGGCCGAGATCTCCCGTCGCGTCCACACCGCGGCCGTGATGCCCGCGTGGACGCAACGCGAGAAGTTCCGCCGGCCCAGGACCATCTCCTCGTGGTTGCCCATGACGCACGGAATGCCGCGCGACCGCAGGCGATCGACACACGCGTCGGGATCGGGTCCATAGCCGACGATGTCGCCGGCGCACACGATGCGCGCGCCGGGAGTTCTCGCGTCGATGTCCTCGAGCACCGTGTCCAGCGCTTCGAGGTTGCCGTGGATGTCCGAGATCAGCGCGAGTCTCATGTCGTCGGACCGGCCTTCGGTGCGGCCCGGAAGATCAAGCGTTTGAGCAGTTTGGCGAGGTCGGCCAGCACGGGGAAGGGATCCCCGATCCGGAACCCCTCGTTGACGTCGACCGTCAGGAGCTCGAACAGCCACCGAGCGCGCGAGAGCTGGCCGGCGGCGCGGTATTCCCTCGAGGCCTTGAAGTCCGAAATCGGAACCATCCAGCGCACGCCCTTCCTGGCCGGCCGCATCGGCTTCACCCGATCGGGCGCCACGCAATCCCAGTACACCGCTTCGGGGATGCCGACGCCAGCCACCGTTGCGGGATGGTGCCAGAGGTTGAAGCGGGGGTTGATCTCCAGCATGTAGAGCCGCCCGTTGCCAGCGTCGCGCTTGCAGTCGATCTTGAGGACACCCGAAAAGCCGAGCTTCTCGATCGTCTCACGGCCAAGCCGCCGAACCTCGTCATCGTCCGTGATCTCCACGTAGGTCGACAAACCGTAGCGCATCGGTGACGTCCGGATCTTGCGTCCGGTGAACTCGGCGACGATCTCACCCCCCGGTCGCACGTACGCGTGGTAGCTCAGGAGGTTCTCTTCGCCGCCCTCGATGCACTCCTGGAGCAGGAACCGCGCGATGTCGGCTTCGAACCGGCGCAGCAGGAGCTCCAGTTCGGTCCGCGTCTCGATGCGCAGCGCCTTCTGATGGCTGCTGATGAGCTCGTACCAGTTGCTGCGGATCGCAGGCTTCAACACGCACGGAAAACGATGCCACCGCTGCAGCACATCGGCTGCGTTGCTGCCCTCGGGAATCGTCATGGTGTCGGGCACGGGCAGCCCGCGTCGGTCGGCCAGCGCCGCGAACCGCCGTTTGTCGACCAGGTCCTCGACCAGTTCCTGGTCCGGCAGGACGAACCGGAAGCAGCGCGCCAGCCGTTCCCGGGCGCGCGATACCGCCAGCAGGTCGTGATCTCCCTGATAGAAGAGGACGGGCGGCGCGGGCTGCCATTTTGCCCATGCGATCAAGGCGGCGATCGCGCCGTCCGGTTCGGTCATCCAGCCGGGCGTAGTGACGACGGTCCGGCAGTAGCGGGAGCGCGTACACTTGGCGCTGCGGTCCTCGGTCACCACCGCGACCGGCAATCCGCGCATCCCCAAGGCGCGGACCAGACTGATGTCGCCGATCACACAGGCAAGTGGTCCGGCGCGAGCACGTGCGCTGCGCTTCACGAGCTTCGACCGCGATCCGGGCCGGGGACGCTGGAGAATGGTCGATCGCGCCTCATGCAAGGAGAGCCGAGGGCGGGCCTGCGGTGGATCCTACAAAGACCCCGAGTGGCCGCTGATCCAGGGTTTACCTGAGCCCGCGGCCCGGGAACGCGCTTCTCGAGGTGTCCACCGGGAACGGAACCACGAGCAGCCGTCGGATCAGAACTCGATCTCCATCTGCACGACCGCGTTGAAGCCGGGCGCGTCGATGCCCGACCCGTGCACGCGGTAGCGCTGGTCGAACATGTTCTCGATCCCCATCGTCAACCGGACGCCATCGTCGAGCGGCAGACCGCTGCGCACGTTCACCGTCCACCAACCGGACGTGCCGTCGACCGAGAAGCGCGGGTCGGCGCGATCGGCGGCCGAGAGCCGGTTCTGCGGCATCGCGACGACGCAGTAGGCCTGCGCGAACCACGAGCCATCGGCTGCGTCGAGCCGCCATCCGACCTCCGCCTGCGGCGGCGGGACCTTGCTGACCGGTTCGTTGGCCGTCGAGTTGTGGCCGATGTTCCCGAACGCCTGCGCGTAGATCGAATGCTCGGGCATCAGCCCGTCCGACTCGGACGCGACCCACGCGCCCCCCACCTCGGCCGACCAGATGGTCGCGCGGCCGATGTTGTCGACGACGAAGAAGTCCGTGCCGCCCTGTGAGAACGCGAAGACACTGTCGAGCAGGTCGTCGTAGAAGGCGACGGCCGTGCAACACTCGCCGCGGAACCGGGCCGAGCGGTGCTTCAGCCCGATCTCGGGCACGAGCACGGTCTCCGGGTCGACGTCGAGGTTGGGAATGCGTTCGCCCGAGGAGAAGTCGCCGAGGACGGCGAGGTCGTCGAGGTTCGGCGCGCGGAAGCCCTTGCTGAACGAACCGTAGGCGTGCGTATGCTCGTCGAGCCGCACGCTGAGCGCGGTGGCGAACGTCCAATCGCTGAAGGTCTCCGACAACTCGCCGAACGGGCCGGCCGGGCCGACGGTCAACCCGCCGAGGTCGAACTTCGTGTAGCACGCGGACCAGCGCAGCCCGTTGGTCCACGTCCAGCCGTCGGCGACCTCGCATTCGTCCTGCACGTAGACGCCGTAGCTGGCGTAGACGGCATCGTCCGGGAACCGGCCGGCCTGGGGCGTCACGGTGCCGGCCACGCTGTCGACCCGGTAGCGGCTCGAGTGGACCGTCTGGTGGTTCGCTTCGATCCCCGTCACGACGTGGTGCTTGCCAGCGACGGCGAACGTCGCCTGCGCGCGCATGCCCGGGATCACGCTCTCGTCCTCCTCGACCGTCATGACCTGCGGCGACGAGGTCTGGACGCGCTTGCGCACCTCCTCGGGGTTGTTGAAGGTCAGCGTCACGTCGAGGCGCTCGAGCAGCAGGCCCGGGTTCACGTGCCGGAAGCGCGCTTGGTACCAGCGCATCACCTGCGGGTCGAAGTCGCGCACGAGGTCCGGCGGCACGGGCTGGTTCTCGTTGGCGATCAGCACGTCGCTGCGCGGCACGTCCTCCTGCCGGCTGTAGAGGACCAGGAAGTCGATGGTGTCCGTGCTGTTGAGGCGTGTGGTCACGCTGAAGTCGAAGTCGATCTCGTCGTAGGCAGTCGGAACCTGCCGGCCGTCGATGTCGACGGCGCCGATCGGATTGCCGTGACTGCCGGCGCGCAGGTCGTCGAGCCGCTTGTATGTGGAGCCCGCGGTGAAGCCGAAGCCGCCGACTTCGGCGTCCAGCCCGAGCCGCCCCACGAGTCCGAGGTTGGCCGACTCGAACTTGCCGACCGCGTGGCCGCCGATCGCGTCGGTGCCGGTCGGGTCGCGGCGGGACGTGATCACGTTGACGGAGCCGCCCATCGCATCCGAGCCGTGCAGCACGGATGCAGGCCCGCGCACGACCTCGATGCGGTCGACGGCGCCGATGTCGATCGTGTTCAGATACTGCGTGTTGCGCCGGAACGTCGCGTCGTTGAACCGCTGCCCGTCGATCAAGAGCAGCGTCTCCTTGCCGGTGCGGCCGCGCACGACCGGCGAACCACCGCCCTGGTTGGTCTTCTGCACGACGACGCCGAGCTCCTGGTCGAGGACGTCCGGCGTGGTCTGCGGCATGCGCTCGCGGATGGTCCGCGGCTCGACCGTCGAGTTGGCCTGCGCGGGCGCGAGGATCGACTCGGGATCCGGCGGCGCGGTGACGACGAGGTCGGGCAGTCGACCCGGCTCCTGCATTCGCCGTTCCGGCATCTCGCAACCAGCCGCGGCGAGCACCAGCGCCGCGCGCCCCGCGTGCCGCGCCATTGCGCCCGGAACGGAAGCCTGCGGCCGGGTTCGCGTGGGTCGAGCGTAGCGCATCGAGCGGATGTGTGCGCGGACCACGGGGCGAGCCCCGAGCGTCCGGTGCCGTGGGGTGGCGGGAGGCTAGCACAGTTCCCCACTCGCGGACAGAATGCGGCAGGCCAGGCGCGCCAGACCGCCGCCGGAGTCACAGCTCCTGTGTAACGTGCCGCCGTTAGGTCTTCACGAGGTCGGCAACCAACACAAGGAGCGACATGACCCTCATCACTTCTCGGCGGCAGGTTCTCGCGTGGGTGGGACAGGGAATGCTGGTGGCGGCCGTCGGACCGTCGTTGCAGAAGGGCACGGGACTCGCCGTGCTGCCGGACGAGCGGCTCTTCGACTGCTTCGGCGACGAACTCGACTTCGGCGACCTCGAACCGCTCGTGGCCTTCATGCAGGAGACACCGCTGGACGAGCTGATCGCGGGCCTGGTCGGCAAGCTGCGGTCGGGCACCGACCTGCGCACGCTGGTCGCGGCCGGAGCACTCGCCAACGCGCGCACGTTCGGCGGCCAGGACTACGTCGGTTTCCACTGCGCGATGGCGCTGGCCCCGTCGCTGGACATGGCCGGGCGGCTCGACGGCCCTGGGCAGCCGCTGCCCGTGTTGAAGGTGCTGTATCGCAACACGCAGCGGATCCGGGAGTGTGGCGGCCGCGCGCGGGAGGTGCTCAGGCGAATCCCCGACGGCGACGAGGCTGCGGAGGGCACCACGCTGCAGGGCTGCGTGCGCGGGCTCGACGTGCGCGGCGCCGAGCAGGCATTCGCCTCGCTGATGCGCAAAGACCCCGCAGAAGGTTACGAGCACTTGCAGCCCCTGGTGCACGACGACGCCGACGTGCATCGCGTGGTCCTGGCGTGGCGGGCCTGGGACATGCTGCGCTTGTGTGGCAAGCACCACGCGCACACGCTGCTCCGGCAGTCGGTGCGGTACTGCGTCGACCAGGAGAAGCAGCTCCGCGAGCGCGGGCCGATGAGCATCCGCACGCTGCTGCCGCAGCTGCTCGATCGGCACGGTTTCGCGAAGTGGCAGCCGGGCGCCCGCCGCGGCGACGACGGCTGGCTGGACGCGCTGTCGCAGACCGTGTTCGGCGCGAGCCGCGAGGACGCCGCGGCGGCGGTCGCCGAGGCCCTGGCCGCCGGCTACTCGCCCGAGGACGTCGGCGAGGCCATCTCGCTGGCGGCCAACAAGCTGTTGCTGTGCGACCCTGGTCGGCGCGACGACCGCGATGCGCAGAAGCCGCGCGGCAGCGTGCACGGCGCGTCGGTCGGCGTGCACGCGCAGGACGCCGCGAACGCGTGGCGCGAGATCGCCCGCGTGACCGCGCCCGCCAACGCGGCCGCGAGCCTGATCGTCGGGGCCTACCACACCGCCGGCCAGAGCCGGAACGTGCAGAGCAAGGAGCTCGCGCTGCCCGACGACCGACCTGGGCTGAACGCCAAGGACAGTGCGGCCCTGTTGGAGGGCGCGCGGGCTTGCATCGCAGCGCGCGATCAGTTGGGCACCTGCGCGTTCGTCCGGCGCTACCAAGCACTGGAAGGAGACCCGCGCGCGGTCTTCGATCTGCTGCTCGGCTTCGCTGTCTCCGAGGACGGCGCGCTGCACGCCGAGAAGTTCTATCGCACCGCGGAACGCGAGTTCGCGACCACGCGGCCGGCGCGGCGCTGGAACCACCTGGTCGCGCTCGGCCGGGTGACCGCGAGCGAGCACGGCTGGCAGGCAGGAGGCGTGGCCAGGGCGCGCGAGCTACTGCGCGGGTGACGCGAGCACCCTCCCGATCATTCGAGATCGGCGAGTTCCTCGCGCAGCCGCTGCAACACCCGGCACTTCGCCACGCGCACGGCGCCCGGCGTCATGCCCAGTTCCGCAGCGACGTCGACGGCCGCACGCCCGGCGAGGACCGTCTCGCGAAACGCGAGCCACGTCTTCTCGCGCAGCGTGCCGCGGACCTGGTCGAGCGCGCGCTGCAGCAGCTCGCTCCCGACGCCGGCGGCCACCGCCTCCTCCTCGTCATGATCCGGCGGCGGCGGTGCTTGCGCCTGCGCGAGTGCGGCCTGCGGCTCGCTGCCGCCGACCCCCGGCGCATCGCGCTTCTGCCGCCGGAAGTGGTCGCGGATCTTGTTGGCGGTGATCGTGCGCAACCAGCCCCGGAAAGTGTCCTGCGGCCTCTCCTTGCGGAAAGCGGCGAGATGGCGCGCGGCGGCGTGGAACACCTCCTGGAACACGTCGGCGACGTCGTGTTGGACGAGGCCGTGCCCGCTGCACCAGCGCAGGACGCTGGGCGCGTAGAGGTCGACGAGCCGATCCCAGGCTTCCGCGTCGTTCGCCTGCGCGCGCGCGAGCAGGCTGCGCGACGTGGACTGCGTGGTCGAGTCGCGGTGCGTCATGGCCGGCCCCGCCGTGCTCGAGCATTCGCCGCGACGAGCACCACGATCGCGAGCCCCAGGGACAGCGCGGAGGCGATGCTGACCAGGAAGAACGTGCCCCGCAACCCTTCCGCCGTGCGCAGGGCGTCCTGGTCGAGAGGCCGGATGATCTCCAACACGCCGACGTCGCCGACCCGCCAGTCGCTCTTGGTGCTGTCGGTGTGGGTGTTGTGGCATGAGACGCAGCTGGCGCCCATCACGCGCGCGGTCGCGTAGCGCAGGGCCGGCCGCCCGTCGTAGTCGGCCACGAACTCGTAGAACGGCGTCTTCGGGTCGCGCTGCAGCGAGGCCAGCGCCGCGCGCGCGAAGTCATCGAGGCGGTGGCTGGGCCGGTTCCGGAACGGATAGCCGCTGTATTGCCAGCCGAGCATCCCGCTCTGGCTGGTGCTGATGCGATCGAGCAGCACTCGGAGCAGCGTCGCCGGCAGGGGCACCGCGCCGGCGCGCGCCGCGTAGTCGGCGGTGACTTCGACGCCGTGGGTCCCGAGCCGGTCGACGACCTCGCTGCTGTAGACGTCGTTGACCAGTTCCAGCATCTCCGCGTAGTGCCGGGCGCTGTCGATCGCCGAGCGGCCGACCAGCTCCGACGACAGCTTCCCCAGATGCCAGAAACCGAGCGCCGAGCCGAGCGTGACCGCGAGCAGCAGACCCGCGGCCAGCGGATGGCGCACGCACCACCGGCAGAGCCGGCCGAACGGCCCGACCGCGCGCGCCAGCACCGGCACGCCGCGCAGGAAGCGCTGCAAGTCGTCGGCGAACTCCCGCCCGTTGGCGTAGCGCTGCCCGACCGCCTTCGCCATCGCCTTCTGGCACACGGCCTCCAGCTCGCGCGGCACGCGGTCGGCTAGCTTGCGCAGTGGCACCGGGTCCGCTTCGAGCACCTGCAGCAGCAGCATGCGCCGGTTGCCGTGGAACGGCCGTTCTCCGGTGAGCAGCTCGTACAGGATCACGCCGAGCGAGAACACGTCGCTGCGCGCGTCGACGTCGTGGGAGTCGCCGCGCGCCAGTTCGGGCGACATGTAAGCCGGTGTTCCCATGACCTGGCCGGTCGGGGTCATCGTCGCGTCACCGCACGCGCGCTTGGCGAGGCCGAAGTCAGTCACGTGCGGCCGCCGCGCTGCGTCGAGCAGGATGTTGGAGGGTTTCACGTCGCGGTGGACGACGCCACGCTCGTGCGCGTAGCCGAGTGCTTGGGCGACGTCGGCGACCAGGCGGACCGCCTCGTCGATCGTGAGCCGGCCGGCGAGCAGGCGCTGCTCGAGGGTGACGCCATCGACGAATTCGGTGATCAGATACGCGGCGCCGTCCTCGGTCACGCCCGTGTCGTGGATCGACACGATGTTCGGATGCTCGAGCTGCGCGGCACTGCGCGCTTCGCGCAGGAACCGCTCCTTCTCGTCGCTGCCGGCGAACGCGGCTGCGCGCTGGATCTTGATCGCGACGGTGCGGTCGAGCTCGACGTCGCGGGCTTTGAACACGTGACCGAACGCGCCGGCGCCCAGCTCGGCGCACAGTTCGAACCGACCAAGTCGCAGCGGCCCGCGCGCGACCTCGGCGGCGATCTTGCGGCCGCGGTCGACGACGAGCTCGTTGCCGGGACCGGTGCTCCGATACGCTGCCTTGGCGGCCAGGGTCAGGTCCGCGGCGACGGGCGTCGCGGTCGGCGACGAAACCGACAGCCCGCGCAGCTCGCGAACGAGACCGTCCTCGAGCGCCGCCTGGTCGGCGAGGGCCGAAGCACACGCGGAACACTCCTCGACGTGCGCGGCGATCCGTTCGAATCGGTGCCGCGGCATGTTGCCGAGCGCGAAGTCCGCGAGCGCTGCGGCGGCGGGACAGTCGGAGGAATGTCGGAGAGAAGACACGGCCGCACGATGTTAACCCGCGAGGTCAACCCGCAGTGTGCAGCCCGCCCCTGCTCTGTCACCGATCGCTACGGCCGCGCTCGTGCGCCGGTCCGGCCAGGGGAGCCAGGCCGTTGCGCGGGGCACGGCTCTCGATCCAGGCCATCGCCACGTCCGTCGCTCGACCCGGGTTGTAGAAGAGGTCGTCGGCCATGGCGCGGCGTACGTCGGACAGCGCTGTGGGATCGGCCAGCGCCCTCTCGACCGTGGCGGCGATCTTCTCGGGGCTCTTCACGACGACGCCGGCTCGCCGGCCCCAGGTCTCGGTGTCCAGCGCACCCGACTTCGCCGCCTTCTCCAGGAGCAGGGGCACGTCCAGGAACACCATCGGTCGATCGAGCAGCGCGAACTCGCTGGTGACCGACGAAGCGTCGGAGATCAGCAGGTCGGCCAGCAGCATCAGGGGAACGATGTCCCGTTCCCGCGTCACGCGCGTGTGCTCGTCCTCGAACGGCGAGAGCCGCGTCGGCCAGTCCACGCCCGTGTCCTTGGGGTGATCGTGCAGCTTGATGAGGATGTCGTAGCGCCCCGTCACCGCCAGGTGCCGGATCACCGCTTCCCCCATCGTCTCGAGCGAGTTGTGCCTCTGGCCCGTGGGAGCGTAGAGCAGGATCGGACGCGAGCCGTCGAGTCCTACGCGTCGCAGTAGCTCCTGGCGGTCGTGCCGCTCGGCGCGCAGTGGATCGGTCTTCATGAACCCGACCTTCACCGCGCGCGGATCGTCCGGAGCCAGCAATCCACCCTCGACGAACTTCCGGTGCTGGTAGGGCCCGATCACGAAGTAGTGATCGCAGCCCATGTTCTCGTCGCGCACCGATTTGTTGCGGAAAGAGACACCATGGAAGATCTGCACGCGCGTGCCCACGCTGCGCGGCTCGATCAGCTTCGTGTTGGCGGCGAACAGCACGTCGAAGTCCCGCGTCTGGATCTCCTCGACCGGGAGCACGCGATGGGCCGGGACGCCGAACTGCTCGTACATGGCGTGCGCGTCGTGCCGCACTCCGTCTTCCCCCTCCGAACGCAGGCCGCCCGAGAGGAAGACGTCGTATTCGCTCGACCTCAGCAGCCTCTCGTAGAGCGGTTGGAAACAGACGAAATGCACAGGGGCATAGCCGGTGAAGAGGATGCTGGTCCTTGGAGCGGGCATGCGGCCACCTCGGGTGGACGGCGTAGAGTGGGCTTCGAACTTCAGGAAGGGCTCTCGAAGACGCCGCCCATCGTGCTGAAGGCCTTCAGGATGCGCGCGCCCAGCCGCGGCAGGCGGGCCCCGCGCGCTCGCGGGACCGCGCGCAACTCGGGTAACACCTCGCAGCGGGCGTAGAGCACGTCTTCGACGAAGTCGATCTCGGACCAGGGCAGGCCGGCCACGTCGACGCACTGGACAGGCACGCGTTGCGCCAGCCGGGCGATGGCCGCGGGGGCCCAGCAGCGCTCGCCGCCGCAGGCGATCAGCGCGTCGGCCTCCTCGAAGAGGATGCGGGCCGCGACGCGGTCGTACTTGAGCAACCCGAGGTTCTCCCCGCACGATCGGGCGGGGTCGAGCTGCTTGTGGATGTCGCGCAGCAGCCCGTTCCGGACGACCACCTTCATGTGCTCCTCGCCATCGCCCGACAGCGAGTCGTAGGCCAGCGCGGTTCCGGGGACGGACAGCAGCCGGCGGTAGATCTCCGGGTGCGCGACCAGGTCGCAGTTGATCTGGAGGAACGGACCGCGCAGCCACTCCCGCGCCAACCACAGCGAGTAGAGGCTGTTGGTCTCGTGAAAGCGCAGATTGTCGATGTAGTGGCATCGGTTCCCCAGCGCCGCCCGCACGCGCTCCGCGCCATAACCGACCACGACGCACACTTCGTCGATGCCCGTCGCACGCAGCGCATCGAGCTGGTGATGGATCAGCGCCCGATCGCCCAGCCTGACGAGACATTTCGGGATCCCCTCGCCCAGCCGACTTCCGCGGCCCGCAGCCAGGATCACCGCCTGCTTCACGACGCGCCCCCGTTCATGCTCATGACGCCTGCAAGGACGCGGCAGACACCCGGCTCGCCCCTTCCTCGACCGTGATGTAGTGCTCCGGCCGGCCGTCGAAGACGACCGTCCCCTTCTCGAGTCGGATGACGCGGTTGAACAGCTTCCTGCTCGGAAGGCGATGGGCCGCGACGATCACGGTCGCCTTGCCGCGAATCGCCAGCAGCGCGCGCAACCGCCGGCGCGCCTTCTTCCGGCTGAGCCCCCAAAAGGGATCGTCGAGCAGGATCACCGACGCATCCCTGAGCAGCGCACGTCCCAGCAGCAGGTCCCGTCGCTCGCCGGCGGCCAGACCGTCCGACGCGATCTCGGTCTCGAGCCCGCGAGGCAGACGGCGGATCACGCGGTCAGCGCCGCTCGCCGTCAACACCTCCTGGGCCGCGGGGGTCAGGACGGCATCGGGCAGGCCGAGCAGGTGCCACAGCGGCCGCTTGGGCCAGCGCGGCTCCTGTGTCAGGAACTCGATGCGCTCCTGGCGGCCACGCTTCGAGGCATCGAGCAACGGGACGTCGTCCCACCACACTCGGCCTTTCCTCGGCCGAAGCGTGCCCGCCAGCAATTGCAGGAGCGTCGACTTGCCCGCGGCGCTCGGGCCGACGATCGCCACCCGACTGCCGGCCGGCACGATCAGTTCCCCGACGCGGAGCCTCCGCGTCCAGCACGCCGCGGAGCGGCGATAGACCTTCAGGCCCTCGAGGCGGATCTGCCGCTCCAGCGCAGGCAGTGCAGCGGCCGACTCCAGCTCAACACCGGTGCGAATGACTTCTTCCAGTCGCTGGACGCAGGCCAGGATCTTGCCCGTGCGCGTCCCCTGCCGCGAGAGTTGCACCACCGGAGCGCGCGTCATCAGGGCGTAGAGGATGAACACCACCATGTCCGCCCCGGAAAGCGTCCCAGCAATGACCGCGCGCGAGCCGAACCAGATCAGCAGCAGGACGGCCAAGCCGAAGATCGCGTGCACCGCCCAGGTGGTGCGCCCCTGCAGGCGCGTGACCGTGGCCTCGTGCTTGCCGCTGGACAGGTTGAGGGCTGCGAACGCCGGATCGGCATCTTGCCTGGCATCGAGGATCGACTCGGCCAAGAGCCCTTCCTTGGACCTTTGCTTGGTCGTGCGCCGGTAGACGCGGGTCGCGCCATAGGCCACCACGCCTCCGATCAGCGCGTAGGCAGCCGCGAAGACCGCCCCCAGCGTCGCATTCACCCACAGCAGCACGACGCTGGCCGCGACCAGCATCAGACCGTTGGTGGCGCCGTGGACGAGGAACCCCTTCAAGCCCTCTTTGATCCGCGCGGTGTCGCCGACGAGCCTCGCCACGAGATCGCCCTGACCCGAAGGCCGGATGCACGGGTCGATCTGGATCGCCGACTGGAATGCCTTGGCCCGCAGGTCTCGCACCACGCCGATGGCGAACTGGGCGAACTGCAGCCGCATCAGGTAGTCCACGAGCCCCAGCGCGACGAGCAGCCCGAGGACGACCACGCCCAAGAGCAGGGGCTGCGCGACCACGCTCGAGAGCTCGCGGCGCCCCGCCTCGCTCGAGATCAGGGGGTTGCTCGTGATCAGCGGCTCGAGCATCCTCCTGAACATCCAGGGCAGCGACAGCCGGATGCCGATGACGAGCACGGACAGCGTTGCGCCCAGCAGCAGCTTGCGCTGGTGCCGCCGCACCCACGGCAGCATCGAGCGCCAGATCCTTCCCCCCTCCATGAACATCGACGACGAGTTGATCATGGATGCATCGGGAAACCGAGAACAGCAGCGCCGCCGGCACCTAGCACGCGGCCGCACTCGAGCTGCGCTTCTGGGGACGGAGTTGCGTCGGACGACCTGCGGGTGTTGTGAAACACTCTTTACGGTGGATTCACGGCGCGCTGGCCCGGCTTTCGTCCTGCTCGCGTCGGCTGGGACGGTCACCTTACGTTCGCATGCGCATCCGATCGGCAAGAATGTCGCCGGCTTGGCTCGACACTCGACAATTCGTGCTGTGACTTGGCGAACCGAATGGTGCGTTGCCGCTCCCGTCAGTACATGCCGCCGATGATCACCGGCGACGCGTGGTTCGGGCGCAGGTGATCTAGGTGCGCGCCAGCACTGGCCGCACGGGCTCGCGCGGCGTGTCGGGCAGCTGCGGCGGCCGCCACTGCGGGAAGTCGAAGCGCGCCGTCAGCGAGCGCGGCAGCAGCAGCGCCGCCTCGAGGAAGCCGCGCAGGTCGGG
>DASRJH010000256.1:0-18925 GCA_035649575.1 Planctomycetota bacterium | reverse complement strand
CACCTCCCTGGGAGAGTCCTCATGTGTAGCAGATCCGGACGGCGTGGTGAAGCGCCGCGCGTCCTCAGTGGCAACAGCATCCACCCTGCATGCCGGTGATGCCGCGCCAGACGAGCAGCAACGCGGCGAGCAGGATCGCTGGAGCTGCGAGCCCGGGACGATCAACGTGCCCGAGCGCGGCGGCACGTTCACGGTTCGCGTGCGGCCGCAAGGGAAATGAAGCGCAGGCTCACTGGCCAACGAGCATCACCGGAGCTGCACGCCGCTTGCCCCTGCCGCTCGCTGACGCAAGCGGCCAGGCGCCCCCCTTGTCGAACCGCCGGGTTCGTGATCATCTTGCATGCAGTCGCCGGATCGGTTCCACCGGCGCCGGGGTCCCAATGCGCCACTCACTTCCCTGCTTGGTGTTGTTCGCGGCATTGCCCGCACAGACCTTTGTCGTCGATGCCGCGGGCGGCCCGGGCACCCACTTCACCGACATCGGCACGGCGGTCGGCGCCGTTCCCGACGGTTCGCTGCTGCTGGTGCGTGCCGGGCAGTACGCGTCGTTCGCCATCTCCGGCAAGAGTCTGACGATCCTCGGCGAACTCGGCGTGTCGATGCTGGGGCCCACCAGCAGCGTGACCATCAGCTCGCTCGGCGTTGGCCAGCGCGTCGCCATCCACCAACTGAGTTCGACTCTCCCCAGTGGCGGATTGACGACGGTGACCTGCCAAGGCTGTGCTGGTGAGATCCTGCTCGATCACGTCCGCGGCGGTGCCTTCAGCGAGCTCCGGCTCGTCGCGGCGCAGTGCGCTCAAGTCGTGCTGACGCACTGCATCCTCAGCAGCAATCCGACCGCGGCGAGCCTGACTGCCAGCGATGTGACGCTGGTTGACTGTAGCGTGGCCTCTGGACACAACACGAACCCGACGGCGCCCTTGCTCCAGCAGCCGGGGCTCGTGCAGGTCGGTGGGCGCGTGCAGCTGACGAATTGCATGGTCTCCGCCACCGGTTCGCTGTTCGCCGCCACACCGGCGGCCGTGTCGATGCAAGGCGGTTCGCTCCGCTGTGATGGTGCCACTGCGCTGCACGCCGACTTCGGCTTCCCGGCCTTGTTCGGGAGAGCGATCGATGGCGTCGGGACGGTGCGCCTCGACCCGAGTGTCGTCCTGGCGGGTGCCGTGCCGCCGATCGGGCCCGCGATCGCCGCCACCACGGTCGATCTGCCCGCCTTGAGCGTTACCGGCGGCACGATCGGTGGCGCGACGAACGCGGCGATGACGGGCGCAAGCGGTCAGTTGGGAGTGCTGTGGATCGGGCTGCCAGTCCCGGCGGTGGCGCTACCGGGATCTGGCGATCCGCTCGCTGTTTGGAATGGCCTCGTGCTGGCGGCCGGAGTCTTCGGGCCGTCGCTGACCGCCAGCGTCAACGTCCCCAGCCTGCCGGGATTGGTCGGTCAGGCGTTCGGGTGGCAAGGCCTGACGTTCGACGCGGGCGGCGTGCTCCAGCTGACGAACGCGTATCCGTTCCTCCTGCAGTGAAGCGCGCGGGGATCCGCCTCGTGCGTTCGTCGCATGTTCGGTGATCCGCTGGACCAGCGACTTCGAGCGGCGTGCAGCTGCAGTTCGTGCTGGTCTGTGCGCAGAGCCTCGCGAGTATCCTGGGGTCGGCGGCACGACGTCGTCGGCGAGGTCGTGCCGGCGCGTGCTGCACGTTGGCGGTCGCGCTGGTTCGTGGGCCGAATGCGACATGGACACTTCGTTCGAGTTCCGGTTGAACGGCAGCCACGTGCGGGTCGTCGATGTCGACCCCAACACGACGCTGCTCGCGTTCCTGCGCGCGCGCGGACTCACGGGCAGCAAGGAGTCGTGTGCCGAAGGTGAATGCGGCGCCTGCGCGGTCGTCGTCGTCACGGCTGCGGCGAACGGACGAAGCGCATATCAGGCGATCAACTCCTGTCTCGTCTTGCTGCCCGAGGTCGCGGGCGGCGAGGTCTGGACCGTCGAAGGTGTGCGCAGAGGTGGCGCGGTCCATCCCGTGCAGCAGGCGATGGTCGAGCACGGCGGTTCGCAGTGCGGCTACTGCACGCCCGGGTTCGTGATGAGCCTGTTCGCTTTCTACTACAGCGAGCCACGGCCGCAGCCCCTGGCAGCGCTGGCCGGCAACCTGTGCCGGTGCACCGGCTATCGGCCGATCCGCGATGCGGCCGCGCAGCTGCCCGCGGCGACCGACGGCGATGCGTTCCGCGAACGGCTGCTGCGTGCGGCTCCGGTGCCAGCGCCGCTGCAATACCGCGCGCGCAGGGCACGATTCGATCGTCCGGCCACGCTGCAGGCAGCGATCGCGCTGCGGGCCGAGCATCCGTCGGCGACGCTGTTGCTGGGCGGCACCGATCTCGTCGTCGAGGTCAACCAGGCCGGCGCGCATTTCGAGCACGTGATCGCGCTCGGCGGCGTGCGCGAACTGGGGGCCATCGAAGAGCGGGATGGCGAGGTTGTGCTCGGGGCGGCGGTGACCTGGGCGCAGCTCGAGAGCGAACTGCGCGACCGGCAGGCGCGTCTCGGGCTGCTCGCGCAGGTGATCCCGCTGTTCGGCTCGCCGCTGATCCGCGCGCGCGCGACGCTCGGCGGCAACCTCATGACGGCCTCGCCGGTCGGCGACGCCGCGCCAGCCCTGCTCGCGCTCGACGCTGTGGTGGAGCTCGCGTCGGCGAACTCGCGCCGCAGCGTGCCGCTGCGCGAGTTCTTCACCGGTTATCGGCGCACCGCGCTGCGAGCCGACGAACTGCTCGTGGCGGTCCATGTAACGAAGCCGCCGCCGTCGGTCGCGCGCTTCTACAAGGTCAGCAAGCGCGAGCTCGACGACATCTCGAGCGTCAGCGCAGCGTTCGCGATGTGGCTCGAGGATGGTCGCGTGCAACAGGCGGCGCTCGCGTTCGGTGGGGTCGCGGCGACTCCGGTCCGCGCGTTTGCGGCCGAGCACGCGTTGGTCGGTCATCGCCTCGACGACGCGTCGCTGCGCGCCTGCCAGCGTGCCGTCGCGGCCGCGTTCACGCCGATCGACGACGTGCGCGCGAGCGCCGCCTACCGATCTGCGATGTTGGCGAGCCTGCTGGCGAAGTTCTGGGCGGAGGCGTCGTGACGCACGCCGTGCACGAGAGCGCCCTGCTGCACGCGACCGGCGAAGCGCGCTACGTGCACGACCTTGCGCTGCGTGATCCGACTGCGTTGCACGCCTGGCCCGTGCAGTCCACGCATGCGCATGCGCACGTGAAGGGCCTCGACGCCAGCCGAGCGTTGCAGATGCCCGGCGTGCGCGCGGTGCTGACCGGAGCCGACGTGCCGGGTGCGCAGCAGATCGGTCCGGTGCGCCACGACGAACCGCTGTTTCCGAGCGAGGTGTGTTACCACGGCCAGCCCGTGTGTTGGGTCATCGCCGACACGGAAGCCGAAGCCCGCGCGGCGGCTTCGCAGGTGCAGGTCGCTTACGAGCCGTTGCCGGCGCTGCTGACGATCGAGGCCGCGATCGCGGCCGACAGCTTCCTGACGCAACCGCAGACGATCGAGACCGGGCGGCCCGACGAAGAGATGGCCGCGAGCGCGCACCGCCTGTCGGGAGAACTGCGCGTCGGCGGGCAGGAGCACTTCTACCTCGAGATGCAGTGCGCCTACGTGCACCGCGACGCGGCCGGCGGCCTCCACGTGCACAGCTCGACGCAGCATCCGACCGAGACGCAGATCACGGTCGCGCATGTGCTGGGCGTGCCTGCGCACGAGGTGATCTGCGAGGCGTTGCGCATGGGCGGCGCGTTCGGCGGCAAGGAGACGCAGGCGAGCAGCTTCGCGGCGATCGCAGCGCTCGGCTGCCTCGTCACGGGGCGCGCCGTCGTCGTGCGCCTCGATCGTCGACGCGACTTTGCGATCACGGGCAAGCGGCATCCGTTCCTCGCGCGCTACGAAGTGGGCTTCGAAAGCGACGGCCGGCTGCGCGCGCTGCGCGTCGAGCTGTTCAGCAACGGCGGCTACAGCCTCGACCTCAGCGCCGCGATCATGAACCGCGCGCTGTTCCACATCGACAACTGCTACCGCATCGAGCACCTACGCGCGCGCGGGCGCGTCGCGCGGACGCACCTGCCGTCGAACACCGCGATGCGCGGGTTCGGTGGCTCGCAGGCGATGGTCATCGTCGAGGAGATCGTCGACCGCGTCGCCCGCACGCTCGGCCTGCCCGTCGAACAAGTGCGCGAACACAACTTCTACGGGCCCGGGGATCGCACGCACTACGGGCAGGAAGTGCGCGACGCCGATCGCATCGGCCGCATCTGGCGCGAGCTGATGACCTCGAGCCGGTTCACGGAGCGGCGTCGCGATCTGGCGGCGTGGAACGCGAGAAGCCGCGACACCAAGCGTGGTCTCGCGATCACGCCCGTGAAGTTCGGGATCTCGTTCACGACCACGTACCTGAACCAGGCCGGCGCGTCCGTGCTCGTCTACCGCGACGGCAGCGTGCAGGTGAATCACGGCGGCACCGAGATGGGGCAGGGCCTGCACACGAAGGTGCGCGTCGTGGCGGCGCGCGCGCTCGGCGTGCTCCCGCAGAGCGTGCGGCTGATGCCGACGCGCACCGACAAGGTGCCGAACACGTCGGCGACCGCGGCGTCGAGCGGCAGCGACCTGAACGGCGAAGCGGTGCGCCGCGCGTGCGTCGAGCTCCGCGAACGGCTCGCGCCGGTAGCCGGCCAGCTGCTCGGCTGCGCGCCCGGCGAGGTGACCTTCGCGGACGGCCGCGTGAGTGGTGCCGGCAAGCTGGTAGCTTTCGTCGAAGTGGTCGAGCGCGCGTTCCTGCAGCGGCTGCCGTTGTTCGCGATGGGCTTCTACGCGACACCGGGCATCCACTACGATGCGCAGCGTGGACGCGGCGAGCCGTTCCGCTACTTCGCCTACGGGGCCGCGGTCGCCGAGGTCGAGGTCGACGGCTTCACCGGGCACTACCGGTTGCTCGCGATCGACATCCTGCACGACGTCGGGGATTCGCTCGCGCCGCTGATCGATCGCGGCCAGATCGAGGGTGGGTTCCTGCAAGGCATGGGATGGCTCACCTGCGAGGAGGTCGTGTTCGGCCCCGACGGAGCGCTGCGTTCGCGCGGGGCTTCGACCTACAAGCTGCCGGGCATCGGCGAGTGTCCCGAGCGGTTCGTGGTGAACACGCTGGGTCGCGCGAGCGAAGCCGGCGCCGTGTTCGGCAGCAAGGCCACGGGCGAACCGCCGTTGATGCTGGCGATTTCGGTGCGCGAGGCCCTGCGCGATGCGGTCGCGGCGTTCGGCGGCAGCGGGCCCGTGGCGCTCGGCTGTCCGGCGACGCCCGAGGCCGTGTATTGGGCGATCCAAGAGCGCACGCGACCCGGTTCGGGCGCGTGAGAGGGCCGTCACCGGCCGCTGCCACGGCAGGTTCCCGGCATGCATTCAGGTCGCGACCCCGCGACGCCGATCCAGACCCGAACACTTTGCCAAGGGGAACACCGTGCCAGCGCTGATCGACAAAATCACCGACATCGCCAAGAAGCTGCGCAAGTCAGCGAAGAAGGTCACCGATCCGACCTTGCAGGAGCTGATCACCGACCTCAGCCTGAGCATCGCTGATCTGAGAGTGGAGCTTGCCGAACAGCGGACGACGACCGAGACGACCGACACGACCGACACGACCGGGATGACCGGGACGACGGCGACGACGCGGACGACCACCACGAGGACCAGGGACCTGGACATCGAGGCGGCTTCGACGCGTGCGTCGACGCTCTCCATGGGCACGACGATCACGCAGCTGCCGGACATCGGCGAGTTGCGCAAGTTCCCGGACTGAGTCCGCAGTCGCGCAGGCCACGCCAGCCGCGGTTCACGCGGGCTGGCCCTGGCCGCGCAGAGGCTGCCAGCGCTGGTAGGTCAGCGATCGCCACGCCCACTCGACCGGTCCGAGCCGGAACCGCGACAGCCAGAGCCAGCTGAAGAGCACCTGCACGAGCGAGACGCCGAGCCACACGAGCATCAGCTCGGCGCGCGACAACCGGCCGTAGTAGCCGAGCCCGTAGCCGAAGAAGAACCACGTGCAGCAGAGCGTCTGCAGCAGGTAGTTGCTGAACGCCATGCGCCCGACGCGCCCCAGTGCTCCGGTCAGCCAGCGCATCCAGCCGCGTTGGACGATGAGAATCAAACCCGCGGCCCAGCCGAGACCGACGAGCCCGCGCACGAACGGATGCGCGATGCCGTGAGCGAGCTTCAGTTCGAGCTCGGCGGCGGAGAACAGCGTTGCTGCATACGCGTTCGCCCACACGAACGACGCGAGAACCAGCGGCACCGCGAGCGCGAGCACGGCCACGTAGACGCCCGGCCGGCACTGCCCCTGGAAGAAACCGAGCCGCGCGAGTGCCATGCCGACGAAGACCATGCCGAGCACGTCCCAGACGAAGATGTAGTAGAGCATCGAGGACTGGAACATGTGGTGGAAGTTCCACCGATAGGCGAACACCGTCGCGTAGTCGCCGCGCATCGCCTCGATCTCGGCCGCAGTCGCGTCGGGCTTCGGCGGTGCGAAGCGCCTGCGCGCGTCCTGCAGCGGCTGGGGCACCGGTTGTCCGGACTGCTCGAGCTGCGCTGCCTGCGCGGCCTGGTCGCGCTGCGTGGATGCCTGGTGGTGGTGCCACAGCTCGATCGGCGTGAAAGCCGCGAGGCAGAGCGCGCCGGCCAGCAGCAGCGACCGCGGCTGCAGCTTGCGAAAGGCCACCGCGATGAGTCCGAGCAGCCCATACTGGTAGAGGATGTCGCCCGTGAACTGCAGCGCGAAGCGATGCAGCACCCCGAACAGCACGAGCCACAGACAGCGCCGCAGCCACAGGTCGACCGCATCGGCGCCGCGGCCGCTTTTCTGCAAACGTTCGGTGATCAGCACGAGACCGGCGCCGAACAGCATCGAGAACAGGGCGCGCATGCGGCCATCGAACAGCGAGCTCTGCACGAACCAGGTCCACAGGGCGGCGCCCGTGGCGCCGCCGCCCATCACAGGATTCTCGTAGGCACGCAGCGGCTGGCCGAACTCGACGATGTTCATGACCAGGATGCCGAGCACGGCGAGTCCGCGCACGACGTCGAGCGTGGCGATGCGGTCCTGTGGCAGGACCGGGGCGGGAGCGACGGCCGTTGATTGGGCGGAGTCATCCATGATGCCCACCTACGGAGCAGATGACGGTTGTGCCAGAAGCCATGGCGGGAAGTCCCGAGTGCGACTTCATCGGCGGCACCGACGTGGTCGATGGTGCCGCAAAACCTCGGGGCAGCTACCATGCCGGGCGAAGCGACCAGCCGATGATGAACGACTCTGCGCTCGATCGAGCCGCGCCGTCGAATCTGCGCACGGACCTCGCCTTGGGGCGACCACCGCGCGTCGCTGTCTTCCGCCCGTTGGTCCGGTTCGGCTTCATCGCCACCGCCGTCGTGCTGGTGATTGCCACCGTCATCGTCGTCCTCACCACGAGAAGCGTGGCTCGCGGCATCGAGCGCTTGCGCGATCACGGCGTCGCGACCGATGCCCGCGTCGAACGAAAATGGCGCAGCGGCGGCAAGTCGAGGACGAAGCACCTGGCCTTCTCGTTCGTGCACGAGGGGAAGCGGATCGAGGGTCAGGCATCGGTTTCCTCGGGCACCTGGAGTGCCGTGGAACCGGGTAAGAAGCTGCTGATCACCTTCGATCCCGACGATCCGGCACACACGGAGGTCGGACGCGTCTCGCAGGCTACCGTCGATCGGCACTGGACGACGGTTTTCTGGGTAAGTGGCACGGTCGGCGTTCTCTTCTTGGGTTGCTACGTCGGCGTGTTCTGTCGCCTCAACCGCCGCCGCAGACTGCTCGAGGACGGCGAACTGGCGCAGGTTCGCATCGAGAGCATTGGCAAGCCGACCAGGAAGAGCAGGAAGAGCAAGGTGGCTTTCGCGTCGCACGCGGGCTCGCGCGCGACACGTTCCTCCATTCCGGCGCAGCTGCTGCAGGGTCTGGAACCAGGCGACTCGGTTCCGTTTCTCGTGGCTCCCGACGATCCGGACCGCGGAGAGCCGCTTGCCATGGTCCTTTCGACCTGCCGTCTGGCCGAGGCAGGTTCCTGACTCCCCCTCATTGCCTTGCGCAGCGTGCAGTGGCAGGCTGCGTCGATGGCCTGCAAGAACGCCACTCTTCCGGTCCGGCTCGCCGCCGTCGGCGCGCTGCTCGGTTCGCTTGCGTCCGCACAAACCCCGATCGACGCCGCGGTGCGAGTCACGGCGCAGGCGACGGCCAGCCCGCCCTCGATCACGTTCTCGTGGCCCTTCGATCCGAATGCGACGGCCTACTCGGTCTCGCGGCGCCTGCAAGGGGCGCCCAACTGGGGACTGCCCACAGCGATCCCGGGTGGTGGTGCCGCGACTTCCTGGGTCGACAACAACGCGCTCGTCGGGGGGCGCTACGAGTACTTCTTCTACAAGCCGGGCAGCCCCGAGGGCAGGGGGTTCGTCGCGGCCGGCATCGAAGGCTCGGCGATCCATACCCGCGGCAAGCTGATCCTGCTCGTCGACGCGACGAAGGCGCTCGTGCTGCAGTCGCGGCTCGATCGCCTCGTGCAGGATCTCGTCGGCGACGGCTGGTTCGTGATCCGCCACGACGTGCAGCCGACGCAGTCGGTGCCGAGCGTGAAGGCCCTCATCGCCGCCGACTACAACGCCGACCCGCTGAACGTGAAGACCGTCTTCATCCTGGGTCGCGTTCCCGTGCCATACTCGGGTTCGATCGCTCCCGACGGTCACCCGGATCACGTCGGTGCCTGGCCGGCGGACGTCTACTACGGCGAGCTGAACGGTCCCTGGACCGACACGACGATCAACGTCACCACGGCCACGCGGACCGAGAACCACAACGTGCCCGGCGACGGCAAATTCGACCAGAGCTCGCTGCCGTCGCAGGTCGAGCTGAGCGTGGGCCGCGTCGATCTCTCGAACATGCCGGCCTTCGGGAGCTCCGAGGCCGTGCTGCTGCAGAACTACCTCGACAAGGATCACGACTACCGCCACAAAGTGTTCACGGTCGACCAGCGCGCGGTGATCGACGACAACTTCGGTTGGTTCGCGGGCGAGGCCTTCGCAGCGACCGGCTGGCGCAACTTCTCGGTGCTCTGCGGCCCCGCGAACGTCATCGCGGCCGACTACTTCACCACGCTCAACACGACGTCGGGCAACGGCTACGCGTGGTCCTATGGCTGCGGTGGCGGGTCCTACCTCGGCGCGGGCGGCGTCGGCTCGACCCAAGCCTTCGCGACGAGCACGAACCGGAACGTGTTCACGATCCTGTTCGGCAGCTACTTCGGCGACTGGGATGTCCAGGACAGCTTCTTGCGCGCGCCGCTCTGTTCGGGGTGGACGCTCGTCGACTTCTGGGGCGGGCGCCCGCACTGGGCGTTCCACCAGATGGGCATGGGGGACACGATCGGCACCGGCGCGCGCCACAGCCAGAACGACACCTACGCGGGCGGCTTCGGCACGGGCTTCGTGCACATCGCGTTGATGGGGGACCCGACCTTGCGCCAGCACATCGTCGCCCCGGCGTGGAACCTCGCGGCGGCTCCGGCGTGGCCGCAGGTGATGCTGTCGTGGAACGCCTCGCCCGACGCCGTGGCGGGCTATCACGTCTACCGCGCAGCGTCGCCGGCAGGTCCTTTCACGCGTCTCACGACGGCCGCGGTCGCGGGCACCACGTTCGCCGACCCCGCGCCACCGTTGGGGTCCTCGACCTACATGGTGCGCGCGCTGCGGCTCGAGACCACACCGACCGGCAGCTACTGGAATCTGAGCCAGGCCGTGTTCGCGACGGCAGTGCTGCAAGGGCCCGCCGCGCACACGAGCTACGGCAGCGGTTGCTACACGATCAGCGATTCGTTCTACCAGTACTTCGCGACGCCAGCCGCCGCGAGCCTCGCGCTGAACGGCAACTCGATCACGCTGACTCCTGTGGGCAGCGGTTACTCGGTGACGAACGGTGGCGGCGCGTATCTGGCGCCGAGCCCTTCGGCCGCGGTGCTCGCGCTCGGCGACGATGCGCAGACGGCGCTCACGCCGTCGGTTCCGGTGCCATACCCGGGCGGGTCGGCGACGACGCTGTCCGTGCACAGCAACGGCATCATCGCGGTCGCGCCGCTGCAGATGCCGGCGTCCCCGAACTCACACACGCCGAACGCTGCCGGTTTCCTGAACGAAGCGACGACGGCCTGGTATTGCTGGCACGACTACAACCCGACCGAACCCGGTTCGGGCAACATCGTGTGGGAAGAGGTCGGCGGCGTGCTTCACGTCACGTGGCAGGGCGTCGAGAGCCACCCGGCCGCAACGGCGAATCCGAGCACGCTGCAGTTCCAGTTCGACCTCGCGACCGGCGTCGTGCGATACGTGTGGAACACGATCGCGAGCGTCGGCACGGGCCAGCAGACCGGGACGACCGAGCAGCACCTGATCGGTTGGTCGCCGGGTGGCGCCTCGATCGACGCGGGTCCGATCGTGCTCGCGCAGGCACTGCCGCTGACGGTGACTGCGAGCAACATGCGCGCGATCAGCCTCAGCGCGTCGCCGCCGCCGGTTTCGGCGAGCGCTTCGGGCACGCTCGTCACCTATGCGATCGACGACATCCCAGAAACCGCGCCTGCTTCGACCAACTACCTCGGTGTGACGATCCTGAGCCTCACGCCCGATCTCACCGGCACGCAGCTGGCCTTCCTCGGCATGCCCGGCTGCTCGCTCTACGTCGGGTCGATCGACTTGATGCTCGCGTTCGCGGGCGGCACACCGAGCCTGACGACGCAGTTCCAGATCCCCGCCGGCGTCGCCTACGGCACTCGGGTCTACGCGACCGCGGTGGCACTGTTCGCGCCGAACAGCCTGCCGAACGGCCAGAATCCGTTCGGCGCGGTCACGAGCAACGGCGTCGTGAGCTTCATCAGCTCGTTTTGATCCGGGTCGCCCGCGGCGCCGAGCGCCGCGGACATCGGCTCACGCCGAGTGGCGCTTCTCCTTGTCGCCGTAGAACTGCTCGGCCTCGGTCGAGCCCGCGAGCGCCATCGTGGACGACTTGCCCTGGCTCACGGCCTGCGAGACCGCGTCGAAGTAGCCGGTGCCGACCTCGCGCTGGTGCTTGGTCGCCGTGTAGCCGATGGCCTCGGCGGCGAACTCGGCCTGCTGCAGCTTCACGTAGGCCGCCATGCCGTGGTCCTTGTAGTCGTGCGCCAGCGTGTACATCGACAGGTTCAGCGCGTGGAAGCCGGCGAGCGTCACGAACATGAACTTGTAGCCCATCGCGTTCAGCTCGCGCTGGTAGCGCGCGATCGTCGCGTCGTCGAGGTGCTTCTTCCAGTGGAACGACGGGGAGCAGTTGTAGGCCAACAGCTTGCCCGGGTACTGCGCGTGGATGCCCTCGGCGAAGGCCTTGGCCTCGTCGAGATCCGGGTGGCTCGTCTCGCACCAGACGATGTCGGCGTATGGCGCGTAGGCGAGGCCGCGCGCGATCGCCTGTGGCAGGCCTGGCTTCGTCACGAAGAAGCCCTCGCTCGTGCGCTCACCGGTCAGGAACGGCCGGTCGCGTTCGTCGATGTCGCTGGTCAGCAGGCCTGCCGCATCGGCGTCGGTGCGGGCCACGATCACCGTCGGCACGCCGCTGACGTCGGCCGCGAGTCGGGCTGCATTCAGCGTGCGCACGAACGTCTGCGTCGGCACGAGCACCTTGCCGCCGAGGTGGCCGCACTTCTTCTCGCTCGCGAGCTGGTCCTCGAAGTGCACGCCGGCCGCACCGGCTTCGATCATGCCCTTCATGAGCTCGAACGCGTTCAGCGGACCGCCGAAGCCGGCCTCGGCGTCGGCGACGATCGGCACGAACCAGTTCTTGTTGCTCTTGCCCTCCATGTGCGAGATCTGGTCGGCGCGCTGCAATGCCTGGTTGATGCGCATGACGACGTTCGGCACCGAGTTGGCCGGGTAGAGGCTCTGGTCCGGATACATCTGGCCGGCCAGGTTCGCGTCGGCGGCCACCTGCCAGCCCGAGAGGTAGATCGCCTCGAGACCTGCCTTTACCATCTGCACGGCCTGGTTGCCGGTCAGGGCACCGAGGGCGTGCGTGTGCTGTTCGCGGTGCAGCAGCTGCCAGAGCCGTGAGGCGCCGTGTTCCGCGAGCGTGTGCCGCACGAGCAGGCTGCCGCGCAGCTTCTCGACGTCGGCCGGCGTGTAGTCGCGCTCGATCCCCTCGAAGCGGTTGCGCGGCACGTTGCGCAAGTGGGGCAGGTATGGACAGGGTGCAGAATCAGCGTTGCTGGTCATGGTTGCAGTTGAGGGAACGAAACAGGAAGTGAGAGAGCGAGGTAGAGGATCAGAGCAGCGCGTACGCGGGCACGGTCAGCCACTCGGGCAGGGGGTCGGCGAGGATCAGCGACTCGAATAGTTTCGCGGCGTCGCCGAAGCGGCTCGCGGCGTAGCGCTGGTCGCCGAGCTCGGCGCGGACCTTCGCGAGCTCTTCGGCGAGAGTCGTGCGCACGAGTGCCGTGTCGACGACGCGGCCGTCGGCGAGGCGCGCGCCGTGCTTGCGCCACTGCCAGACCTGCGTGCGCGAGATCTCCGCGGTCGCCGCGTCCTCCATGAGGTGGAACAGCGGCACGCAGCCGCTGCCGCGCAGCCATGCCTCGCAGTAGCGCACGCCGACCGACAGGTTCTGGCGCAGCCCGGCTTCGGTGATCTGGCCCGCCGGCAAGGCGAGCAGATCCTGCTGCGTCACGCGACCAGCGTGCCTCACGCCGAGCTGGTTCGGCCGTTCGCCGAGCACGGCGTCGAACTCGGCGCGCGCGACCGCGACGAGCCCCGGGTGCGCGACCCAGGTGCCGTCGTGGCCGAGGCCGGCTTCGCGCTTCTTGTCGGCGCGCACCTTCGCGAGCGCCTTCTCGTTCGCCGCGTCGTCGCCCTTGATCGGGATCTGCGCCGCCATGCCGCCCATCGCGTGGGCTCCGCGGCGGTGGCAGGTCTCGATCAGCAGCACGCAGTAGCTGCGCAGGAAGTGCTGCTCCATCGTCACGGCCGAGCGATCGGGCAGTACGCGAGCCGGGTCGTGCGCGAACTTCTTGATGAAGGAGAAGATGTAGTCCCAGCGGCCGCAGTTGAGCCCCGCCGAGTGCTCGCGCAGCTCGTAGAGGATCTCGTCCATCTCGAACGCCGCGAGGATCGTCTCGATCAGCACGGTCGCCTTGATCGAGCCGCGCGCGATGCCGAGCTGCTGTTGGGCGTGTACGAACACGTCGTTCCACAACCTGGCCTCGAGATGGCTCTCCATCTTGGGCAGGTAGAAGTATGGCGCCGCGTTGCGGTCGAGCTGGGCTTTCGCGTTGTGGAACAGGAACAGGCCGAAGTCGAACAGCGAGCCCGAGCACGGCACGCCGTCGATCAGCACGTGCTTCTCGTCGAGATGCCAGCCGCGCGGACGCACGAACAGCACGGCGGTCTTCTCGTTGAGCGCGTAGTGCTTCTGCCCGTCGGTGAACGTGATCTTGCGGCGCACGGCGTCGGCGAGGTTCTGCTGGCCTTCGAGCAAGTTGCGCCACGCCGGCGCGCAGCTGTCCTCGAAGTCGGCCATGAACACGGCGGCTCCGCTGTTCAGCGCGTTTATGATCATCTTCCGGTCGACGGGGCCCGTGATCTCGACGCGACGGTCGTGCAGGTCGGCGGGCACTTCGGCGACGCGCCACTGCCCGCTGCGGACGGACGCGGTCTCGGGCAGGAAATCGGGCAGCTGGCCTGCGGCGATCCGGCCCAATACCTCTTTGCGTCGTTGCAGCAGCGCCTTGCGCCGCGGATCGAACCGCCGGTGCAGGTCGGCCACGAAGGCGAGCGCTGCAGGAGAAAGCACGTGCGCGAGCTCGGCCGGCACGGTGGCCTGGATGTCTACGCCATCGAGGGCGTGCGGCGACGGAGCATGGCGCGATGGAGACATGGTCGTTCTGTGTTCGAGGGGAACCGGGCAGGATAGCTCGTCAAATCGTCGACTGCCGAAGAACAGACTCAGAGCGCCGCAAGTGGTCTCAATCCGGACCACGACGGCGATCGTGATCAAAACACTTCGTCGCGCGGAGCCGAATCAGGTGGAGGCCCCAGCGGCTGATCAGGTCGAAGCTGTAGCTCGGTGTGGAGTTCGCGCCGGAGCAATGGCCGTCCTTCGCGGCCAGTGGTGCCGCCTGTTGTCGGCCTCGGCGCGCGGGGGGACACTGCCGGGATGCTCGATGCCACTGCCTCGTCGGTCGCGCGGTCGACCGCCACTCGTTGCCTGTGGCCCTTCCTGCTGCTTGCGTTCGACCTGCTTGCGCTCGGGGGCAGTACCTCGGCCCAGCAGGCGTCGCCGCCCGCCGCCGCCGCAGGGGGGCGCCTGCAGGTGCTGTTCCTCGGCGCGCCCACGCAGAACGGTCCGCATCACGATCCGATCACGCGCTACGCGGCGCTCAAGAAGGGGCTAGGCGTCGATGGCATCGACCTTTCGTACAGCGAGGACCCGGCTGCGCTCTCTGCATCGACGCTCGCCGCGTTCGACGCGCTGCTGCTCTATGGCAACTGGGACCAGAGGGGCGTGATGCCGGAAGAGCAGCTCGACGCCCTGCTCGCCTTCGTGGACGGCGGCGGCGGCTTCGTGGCCGTGCACTGCGCGTCGGCGTGCTGGGGCCGTTCGCCGGCGTTCGTGCGGCTCGTCGGTGGGCGTTTTGCGCGGCACGGCGGCGAGGAGTTCGCGGTCGAGGCCGTGGCGCCGGACCATCCGATCCTCAGCGGGCTTACGGCCTACCGCGCCTGGGACGAGACCTACGAACACGACGAATGGGCCGCCGATCGCGTGGTGCTGCAGCGGCGCGAGCAGGAGCCGTGGACGTGGGTTCGCACGCAGGGCAACGGGCGCGTCTTCTACACGGCCGGTGGCCACGATCACCGCGTCTGGGATCTGCCGGCGTTCCAACAGCTGCTGCGCAACGGCATCCTTTGGGCCGTCGGTCCCGAAAAGCGCGAGTTGCTCGCAAAGCTCTCGCTGCCGCAGCTCGAGGAGGAAGCCGTGTCGCTGCCCGGCTATCGCGAGAAGCGCGAGATCACGCGCGCGCAGAAGCCGCTCGGGCCCGAGGACTCGATGAAGCTCGCGCAGGTCGCAACGGGCTTGCAGCTGTCGTTGTTCGCGAGCGAGCCGCAGATCGTCAATCCGATCCACATCGCCTGGGATCACCGCGGGCGCGCGTTCGTCGTCGAGACGGTCGACTATCCGAACAACCTCGCGCAGCGTGATCTCGGCCACGACCGCATCACGATCTGCGAAGACACCGATGGCGACGGCCGCGCGGACCGCTTCACGCGCTTCGCGGAAGGGCTGTCGATCCCGACGTCGCTGACGTTCGCGAACGGCGGCGTGATCTGCACGAACGGCCCCGACATGCTGTTCCTCGCCGACACCGACGGCGACGACCGCGCCGACGTGCGCAAGGTGCTGTTCACGGGTTTCCGCATGAGCGACACGCACGCCAGTGTGTCGAACCTGCGGTGGGAGCGGGACGGCTGGATCTGGGCGACGATCGGCTACTCGGGCTTCCGCGGCGCGGTCGGCGGCGAACGCCACGACTTCGCGCAGGGGCTGCTGCGTTTCCGGCCCGACGGCCAGAAGCTCGAGTTCCTGCAGCACACGACGAACAACACGTGGGGGCTCGGTTTCACGCAGGACGGCGACGTGCTCGGGTCGACCGCGAACGGCAACCCGAGCTGGTTCCACACGTTCCCGGACGCCGCCTACCGCGCCGTGGGTCTCGAGCCGCGGTCCACGCCACGCGCCGACGACGATCCGCGGTTCTTCCCGATGTCGCGCGACATCCGCCAGGCCGACTTCTTCGACCGCTTCACCGCGGCCGCGGGCCACGCGGTCTACACGGCCGCGCGGTTCCCGCGTGAGTACCGCGATCGCATCGCTTTCGTCTGCGAACCGACGGGCAAGCTCGTCGCGATGTTCGAGCTCGAACGCAAGGGTGGTGGTTTCACAGCACGCCAGTCGCCGAACAACCTGTTCGCATCGGCCGACGCGTGGACGAGCCCCGTCTGCGCCGAGGTCGGCCCCGACGGCGCCGTGTGGATCTGCGATTGGTACAACTTGATCATCCAGCACAACCCGACGCCGACGCGCAGCTCGGCCGGGATCGACGCGAAGACCGGGCGTGGCAGCGCCTACGAGACACCGCTGCGCGACACGCGCTACGGCCGCATCTACCGCGTGTTCCCGCGCGGTACCGCCGCCGACGCGTTCCCCGTGCTCGACGAGAAGGAGCCCCAGTCGTTGCTGGCGGGCCTCTCGCACAGAAACCTGACGTGGCGCCTGCATGCGCAGCGGCTCCTGGTCGAGTGCTCGGATGCGTCTGTGGCCAAGGCGCTCGTGGACCTCGTTCGCACCGATGGCACGGCAGGTCCGCACGCGCTGCACGCGCTGAAATCACTCGGCGCGCTCAGCGACGAAGTCGTCGCCGCAGCGCTGCGTTCGTCGCACGCGGGCACGGCCCGCGCCGCGATCGCGCTCGCGAACGTCTCGGTGCTGAAGCAATGCTTCGTGACCGAAACCGGCATCCGCGCGAACGGCCGCGCGCTCGGCGAGGTGCTCGTGCGGCTCGCCGAGAGCGCAGTGGACCCCGAGATCGGCACCGCGATCCTGCGGAGTGGCGTCGCGGGGCAGGCCGCGATCTTCGGCGATCCCGTGCTGGCCGACGCGTGGCAGATCGCGGCGCGGCGCCACGCCGACACCGTGCTCGCGGCCGCGCAGCGAGAGGGTCTCGAGCGGGTGGCACCGGCCGAGCCACAGAACCTGCTGCCGAACGCCGACTTCACAGAGGCCGCTGACGGCGTGCCGGCCGGTTGGAACGATCTCCGTGTCTACAGCGGTGCCGGCGCGGGCGCCGTCTCGGTCGCGCAGGCTGCCGACGGCCGCAACGGCACACCGTCGCTGCGCGTGTCGACCGAGCGCGCGTCGGACTGCGGCGTCGCCGTGGCTGTGAAGGTGCAGCGCGGCACGCGCTACCGGCTCAGCGGCTGGATCCGCACCGAGAACGTGACGCCGATCCGCGGCAGCGACGGCGCGATGCTGAACGTGCACGGCGGCAAGCGCACGGCCGGCGTGCAGGGCACCACGGACTGGACGCGCGTCGCGGTCGAGTTCGATGCGAGCAGTTCGCAGATCGTCGTGCACTGCCTGTTCGGCGGCTACGGCGGAGCCAGGGGCACCGCGTGGTTCGACGACGTTTCGCTCGTGCCGATCGGCAGCCACGACACGCTGGCCGGGGCGCTCGCGTCGGTCGCCGAGTTCCGCGGCTCTCGCGACGACCCCGCGCCGGCGCCGATCGCGCGCACGTTCGCGCCTGATCCCGCGGTGCACGAACGCGGTGCCTCGGTCTACAGCCGCACCTGCATCGCGTGCCACGGCCTCGACGGCAAGGGCCTGATGCCCTCGTTCCCGCCGCTCGACGGTTCGGACTGGTTGAACGGCACTCCGGCGCGCGCGATCCACATCGTGCTGCACGGCCTGCAAGGCGAGATCATGGTCGGCGACACGAAGTTCGTGGGCGCGATGCCGCCGCTCGGCTGGACGCTGCAGGACGCCGAGATCGCCGACGTGCTGACCTACGTGCGCCAGCGGTGGTCCAACGACGCCGCCCCGATCACGGTCGAACAGGTGGCCGCATGCCGCGCCGCGGCGGGCAAACGCCTCGCGATGTGGACCGTCGAAGAGCTCCGCAAGTAGCAGGTGAGCGCCATGACGACCCCGAGGCTCGGCTTCAGCTTCCTCTACTTCGCGCCGCGGTTCGGCCAGACGCACCAACGCTGGTTCGAACGGCTCGCGCATTACGGCTACGCGGGTGCCGAGCTGCCCGTGGTCGGAGCGACCGACGACGAGCTCGAGGCCATGCGGCGCGCGCTCGCTGCGCATGGGCTCGCGGCCACGGCGGTCGGCTTCGCGACGGCCGAGGCCAATCCGCTCGACGCCGATGCGGGCAAGCGCCGCGCCGCCGTCGACCACCTCGCGCGTCTCGCCGAGAAGACCGCGTTGCTCGGCGCCGATGTGTTGGCCGGGCCGATCCACTCCGCGTATGGCCGCTTCACGGGAGCTCCGCCGACCGCCGACGAACGCGCGCGCTGCATCGACGTGCTGCGCGCGGCCGGGGAACGCGCGGCTGCGTGCGGCGTGCGATTTGCGGTCGAGCCGCTGAACCGGTTCGAGTGCTACTTCCTGAACACGGCGGTCGCATGCGACGCGCTCGTGCGGGACGTCGGCCATCCCTCGGTCTGCGGCGCGCTCGACACGCACCACGCGCACATCGAGGAGGACGACGTCGTTGCGGCGATCACGGCGAGCCGCGGCACGCTCGGCCACGTGCAGCTGTCGGAGAATCACCGCGGCACGCCGGGCACCGGCCAGGTCGACTTCGCGCGCGTGTTCGGAGCCCTGCGCAGCATCGATTACCGCGGCTGGCTCGTGATCGAAGCGTTCTCGCGCCAGGATCCGGAGTTCGGCAGCGCGTTGCGGATCTGGCGCGAGCTCGATGGCGGTCCCGAGGAGGTGCTGGCCGCGGGCGCTGCGCTGTTCTCTCGCTACTGAAGAACAGCCGCGGCGTGCTACTCGCCCGAGCCCGAGGAGCTCGCGTTGGCGATCGAGTCGGTGCGGCGCGGCGATGCCTATCTGTCGCCCAAGGTCGCGAACGGCATCATGGCGCGCGCCGTGCGCGGCGAGATTCCTGCAGCCGGCGACTCGACGGCGCTCGGCGCGCTGACGCCGCGCGAGCGCGAGGTGTTCCAGCTGCTGGCGCTCGGCAAGGCCAACAAAGAGGTCGCGGCGATGCTCGATCTGTCGCTCG
>DASRJH010000255.1:0-13933 GCA_035649575.1 Planctomycetota bacterium | reverse complement strand
CGGATCTCATGATGCACCGGCCCGACATGTGGCCTTCAATAGTGCGAATAGAAGCCAGCGGAGTCGTTCGTCATCGCCAGACCGAGCAGCACCAAGGCGCTTGACGGAGGTGGCCCTCTCATAGAAGCGCGGATCCTGCGCGTCACACCGTCGCAGCCGTCCCGATCTCCGCGTAGACCGTCGAACGCTGCACGGGTTCGTGGCCCGATGGCTTCTCACGGCGCGCGTTCGAGGGAACGCACGTCTTCCAGGTCCTGAGGCTTGGCCACCGTTCGCTTGTTGACGATCAGATCCGCCTTCGCGAGGTAGGCGACGGCGACGTCACCGAACTTCGCGACGACACAGATCCCAGCAGGGACCGAACACCAGACCGTCCACGGCGGTGATCACGTCGATCCGATTTGGCGGCATGCCCATCTGGTGCACCACGCCGGAGCGTTCGAAGTCCTGCGCTGTCACCCCGTGCGAGGCGAGTGGCGCGCCGAAGTCAGTAAGGGCCTTGACGACGCGAGCCGCGTTGGGAGCGGTGGGCTCGACCCATACGTCGAGTTCCTTCGTGAATCGGGGCCGCGCGTGGAACGTCACCGCTTGGGTGCCAAGGCTGCGGCGGCACATGGTGACGTACCACGGCGTGTTCGCGCCGGCGGCGGGGATGCGGGATCCACGAGCCCACCACGCGGCTCAGCAGCCCGGCTCTCTTTGCATGGGGAACTCCGTTCATGACGTCGACTCGCCCACCATAGACCGAGCTGTGCAGTGTCGCCTCGCGCGGGCCGACCGTAGCCTGCGCGCGTGACGACGAAACCCGCTGACCGGGCGCCACGCCGGTGGCTCGCCGCGGCACTGCTCGCCGTGCTGGCCCTCGCTGCTGCCACGGGAACCTGCGTGTTGACGTACCCGCAGCTCGAGCCCGACGACTACCGCTTCCTGATGACGATCCAGGACAGCGCCGACGGCCGCATCGGCTTGCTGCAGGCGAGCGTGCTCGAGAACCGGTGGGACCACCTGTGGTGGATCGAACCCACGGAGGCCGTTCGCTTCTTCCGCCCCATGCTCGTCGGCAGCTACGCGCTCGACCGCGCGCTCACCGGCGGCACGGCCGCGGTGATGCTGGGCACGAACCTGCTGCTGCACGGCGCCGTGGTCGTGCTGGTCGCGCTGCTCGCGTTCCGTGTCGTGCGCACGCCGTGGGCGGCGTTCGCCGCGAGCGTGCTCTACGCCGCGTTCGCCTTCCACGCCGAGACGATGTGGTACGTCGCCGGCCGCAACGAGACGCTCGCGGCGCTCGGCTTCTTCGGCGCGCTGCTGCTGCACGACGGCCCGTCGCGCACGCGGCGCTGGCTCGTGTTGCCGTGCTACGCGTTCGCGCTGCTATCCAAGGAACTGACGATCGGCCTGCCGATCCTGTGCATGGCGTGGGACGTCCTGGTGCTCGGGCGCCATGTCACGTGGCGCTCGGCGCTGGTCCACGACCGTTGGCTCTGGCTCGGCCACGCCGCCGTCGCCGGCGGCGTGTTCTGGTTGCGCAGCATCGCCGTGCCCCCGGGCAGCGGTCTCGTGTTCCCGTACTTCGTGGTGCCGTGGCATCCCGGCTTCGGCGGCCACGTCGTCACCGGCGTGCGCAACTACCTCGAGAATCTCGCCATCGCTCAGCACACGCTGCCTTTCATGCAACCGGCGCACTACGCCGAGTTCACGACGCTCGGTGGCACTGCGCTCGGAGTCGCCGGTCTCGCCGCGCTTGCGTTCGGGCTGCGGCGCGACCGGTGCGCGCGCTGGGCGGGCCTGCTCGTGCTCGTCACCTGGCTGCCGATCGCCGTCGTCTACCTCTGCGAGCGCTACCTCGTCTTGCCAGCGGCCGGCGTTGCGCTCGGCGTCGGCCTCGCATTCGCGCGCGCGCGACGCTGGCGATGGCTCGCCGGCGCCGTGCTGGTAGCGTGGATCGCGCATCAAGCTACGTGGCAGTTCCGCAAGAACGAGAACATCAGCCAGCGGCCGCGCGACGCGACCGTGTTGCGCCACTTCCTCGTCCCGCATGCCGCCGCACTGAGCCAGGCCAAAGCGGTCTACCTGCTGGACTTCCCGGGCGGCACGGTGCACGCGCAGTTCGCGGCAGCACAGGTGCGCCACGCCCTCGGCAACGCAAGGCTGCCTGTGCACGTGCTGACGACGTATCCGATGGCGGCTGGTCGTGCCACCGGGTTCGACGTCGCGCGAGTCGACGCGCGCACGATCGAGCTCATGTCAGGCGCGCCGTTCGTGGTCGCGGAACGCGCGCTGTTCCCATGCACGCCGCTGCGCACCGGCACGATCGTCGACCGCCCGGGCGCCGGCGTCGTCGCCGAGGTCGTCGCTGGCGACGGCGAGGCAGTCACGCGGCTGCGCCTCCGACTCGCGCATCCGATCGCGGAATGCGTGTTGCTGCGCTGGCTGCCGCCGACGCCGTTCCCGGCAGGGAGGCCGCACGGCGTGATCGCCGCGGGCGGGCGGCTCGTGCAGCTGCGGCCGTGACGATCGCGCCACCGCGCGCGCCGCCCTTCACTGCACGTCGATCACAGCTGGCGTGCTGAGCCCTTGCCCTCGCGCTGCAGCTGGCCGTGGATCGCAGGCCGCTTCGGAGGATAGGTGGGACAAGCTGCGATTCCGTCGGCGTATCGCCCCAGGCTTGGCGGTCGGGAGGGGTTGGCCCGGTCGAGCCCGCCCGCCGGGGCGGCCTTGTCGCCCGGGCTGCAGCGGATCAGGAGACCCATGCCCAGCTTCCTCGCCGTCGTCGTTCTGTGCGCGGCCGCTGTCGAAGCGCAGATTCCCTATCCGCGGTTACTTGCGATCCCGTGCTGGTTCCCAGGGGAACGTCCCTCTCGGGAACCCGAGTGCTGCGTACAGGTCGCGGAGTCCCGACGCGAACACGCCCGCAGCCATCAATCCGAGTGCGACGCGCAGCAGGAACGGCGCGTCGCATTGCACGGGCATGAAGCAGGTCGGCCCGTTCCGCCACTCGAGGAGCCGAGGCAGCAGACAGGCGAGGAAAGCGCCATACACGATCGCCATGAGTCCGTGCGTCACGCGCTCGCCGGCGAACACGTCGCCTGGCTTGCGCGCCTCGATCTCGATCACGAAGTCGGCCAGGGTCAGCGCGATCTCGGTCGCCAGCAGGACCGCCAGCAGGTAGGCCCACGAACCGGACCACGACCACCAGGGCAACGTGCCGAACAGCACCGCGTAGACGAAGTCGCGCAGCGCGTGCAGGACCAGCTCGAGGCGCGTGCGCGTTCCTCCGGCCGGCAGCCGGGCGCGGTACTCGTGGTAGTAGAGCGTGTCGAAGGCACCCATCGTGCCCTGCGACGCCATGAGCCACAGCATGGCGTTCATGTCGAGGCCACCGGTCGGACGAGACCGTCGTAGGCAATCACCCGGCCGACGATCGGCGACTTGACCTCGACCTCGAGGTACGCCGCGCCGGCCTCCTCGCGCGTGCTGCCGGAAACGCATGGCGACAACAGTGCGGGCAGGCGCACGTGCCAGCGCGCGGCGCCGAACGCGGCCCAGGTCTGGACGTGGTCGACGCCGGTGCCGTTGCGAGTCGGCCGGAACGCGATCACGAACGGGCCATAGCTCTCCCGCACCAACCCGCGGCCCGTCTGCTGCGACGTGCGCACTCGCTTCGCCCCGAAGAACCGCGTCCACTGCATGCGGTCGCCTTCGCTCCGGATCAAAAGGCGCACCTCGACGGCTTCTCCCGGTGGCGGCAGCCGCAGGAGCCATGCGAGCAATCGCGCCAGCGTGCCGGTCCCGCGGCGGATCCGCAGCGTGCCACGGACTTCGCCGGGCGAGTGGATCGCGCGAATGACCGGCGCCAGACGTTGCCAGTCATCCTCGCCCATCACCTGCTCGTAGGGGCTCACACCGCCGCAGCGGTCCCGATCTCCTCGTAGACCGTCGAACGCTGCACCGGCTCGTAGCCCGCTTCCCTGACGAGGTGCGCGATCTGCGCTTCGTTCAGCGCCTGCGGCTCCGTCGTGCCGGCGTCGTGCGTGATCTTCTCCTCGGTCACGGTGCCGTCGATGTCGTTCGCGCCGAAGCTCAGCGCCGTCTGCGCCGACTCCTGCGTCAGCATGATCCAGTAGGCTTTGATATGCGGGAAGTTGTCGAGCATCAGGCGGCCGACCGCGATGGAACGCTGGTCGAGGTTGCCCGTCGTGACGTGGCCGAAGTTCGCGAGGTCGGTGTGGTAGGGCCAGAACGCGAGCGGGATGTAGGCCATGAAGCCGCCGCACTCGTCCTGGAGCTCGCGCAGCTTGATCAGGTGCTGCACGCGCTCCTCGACGCGCTCGATGTGGCCGTAGAGCATCGTCGCGTTCATCTTGAAGCCGTGCTGCTGCACCTTGCGCGCGGTCGCGAGCCAGCGGTCGGGGCCCGTCTTCTCGCGGAAGACGGCCTTGTGCACGCGATCGGTCAGCACCTCCGCGCCGCCGCCCGGGCACGACCCGAGACCCGCTTCGCGCAGGTCGGCGAACACTTCGTCTTCGGACTTGCCCGAGATGTTGAGCATGTGCTCGATCTCGACCATCGTGAACGCCTTCACGTGGATGTCGGGCCGCGCGCGTTTGGCCGCGCGCACGACGTCGAGGTAGTACTCGTAGGGCATCGTCGGGTGGATGCCGGCGACCATGTGCACTTCGGTGACCGGCCGGTGCAGCTGTTCGCGCACCTTCTGCTCGACGATCGCCGGCGTCATCAGGTACGCGCGTTCTTCACCTTCCTTCGCCGCGAAGGCGCAGAACTTGCACGAGTAGATGCAGATGTTCGTGTAGTTGACGTGCTGGTTCACATTGAAGAACACCTTGCGGCCGTGCTTCTTCGTGCGCACGCGGTGCGCCATGAGACCGAGCGCGCCCAGGTGCGGCGTCTCGTAGAGGCGGATGCCGTCCTGCTCGCTGAGCCGTTCGCCGTTCTGGACCTTGCGGTCGATGTCGCCGAGCCCGGCCTTGGCGATCAGCTTCGTGGCGAGGGACTCGTCGAGGTGGGCGTAGGCGAAGGCGTTCATGCGGGGCGCGAACCGGGTCGCAGAAGGTAGAGGGCGGCCCGGTCCCGGAGAAGGCGCGAGGAGAAGAAGGTGCGCTGTGCTGGTTGGCTGGGAGCCCGAACGCGGGCCCGGGGGAGGGAATTGCCCCGGGGACCGGAACCGGGTTTCCTTGGCGGCAGCCCTTCCCATCGAGCCATCATGTCCGACCGATCGCTAGTCGCGCTCCTGGTCTGCATCTTGCCCGGTCTGTCCCAGGCGCAAGCGACGGAGCCGCGCAGGCCGCCGATCGATGGCAAGGCCACGGTCGAGGCGATGAATGCGGGCATCGGCTGGCTGGTCCGACACCAGGACGAGAATGGCGGCTGGAGTGCGTCGGAGTTCCAGCGCCACGATCCGAAGACCGACCTGTGCACCGGCACCGGCAAGCCGGACCAGGACCTGCCCGTCACGGCGTGGGCAACGCTCGCGTTGCTGGCGCGCGGCAACACGGAACGCGAGGGCGAGCACCGTGAGGCTCTGCTCAAGGCACTCCGGTGGTTGGAAACGCAGATGCAGGTAGACGGCTTCGTCGGCGCTCCAGAGGCTGGCAATGCGGTCGTGGCGCATGCCTTGAGCTGTTGCGTCATGGTCGCGGTCAAGTCGAGCAGCAACCAACCGCCGCCGCAGCAGTCGTTGGAACGGCTGGTGGCGCTGCGCCTGCCTTCTGGCACCTGGCCGGCGCAGCCCGGCGAGACGAAGGGCGACGCGATGGCGACCTTTTGGGCGAGCCTGGCCTGCAGCATCGGCACCGCGCTCGGTGGTGGCAGGATGGACTTGGAGCCAACGCTGTCGGCAATGGAACGCGGCGACCTCGCGATGCCATCGCCGGCGCTCGAAGCCACGCTGCGCATCTACGCGCAGCGTGGGCCGAAGACCGATGCACGGCTTGTCGAGCTCATGGACTCGTTGGGCAAGCAAGTGCCGCGATGGCGCGACGGCCCCGATGCCACGGGCATGGACTTCCTCGACTGGCATTCCGGCACCTTTGCAATGATCGGGGCGGGTGATACCGCGTGGGTGAAGTGGTATCAGTCGCTGCGGGAGGCGCTGGTCGTGCACCAGCGCACTGACGGCGCGCATGCGGGATCGTGGGACCCGGTCGACAGGAACGGCAAGCAGGGTGGCCGCGTCTACGCGACGGCGGTGAACGTGTTGTCCCTGTCGCTCGGACAGAGCGTCGGTGGTGACTCGCCGGTCGGCGCCAAGAAGTGACGCCATGCCCCGAGCGGCCGGTGCTTGCAAGGCGCCGCTCGTTCAGCGATCGCCGTCGACGGTGCGTTCCTCGCCGGCCTGCACTGTGACCTCGCGCCGGCTCAGCTCCTTGCCGGCCAGTCGGAACACAACGGTCCACGTGCCCGGCGGCACGCGCGCTTCGCCGGCTACTCCGCGCTCGAGGTTGTCGATCCACGCGACGTGCTCGTCGTTGCGCACGACGAACTCGTCGGCCTTGCCATGTCGCGGCGCGATCTTGGCCGCGGGTTGCAGGTCGAGCAGCACGCCCGACGTCTCGCGGCCAACGAGTACCTGCACGGCTGCCACGCACGCCGCGCGGCCCGTGCGATCCATCGCCGTGAGGTCCCAGGTGCCGGCGCGCAGCCGGCGGTAGAAGAACGAGCCGTCGAGCTCGCAGCCCTCACCGAGCACGCTGTGGCTGTCTCTGCGATAAGCCGTGATCCGCACGTCGCTGCCGCCGATGGCGCGTCCCGAGATACTGCCATTCACGGCCTGCAGGCGCAGCTCGACGTTCTCGTCGCCGGCTTCGATGGTCTCGGGTTCGGCGAAGCCGATGTGGGTGAACGCCTCATGAATGCGCAGCTCGCACGGTCCAGCCGGCAGGTTGGCGAAACGGAAGCGCCCCTCGGTGTCGGTTGGGCCGGTGGTGACGAATCTGTCGTCGATACCCACTTCGAGAAGCACGCCGATGGCAGCACTGCCGTCGGGAGCAAACGCGCGCCCCGCGACCGGCAGGCCCGCGATCGCTTTCAGCGCGACTTGGACGCTGCCCGCGGTCGGAACCTCGACGGACACGCTCGTCGGTTGGTATTTGTCACCGTACGAGATGCCGACCCACCAGAGGCCGGCGCCGAGTCCGCCGAGTCGGAACGAGCCGTCGCTGGCGGTCGTCGTGCGGCGGGATTCCTCCACGTGGCGGAGCGCACGCGGCCTGCTCGGACCTTCGGGCACATTGGCCTGCACCGTGACGCCCGCGACCGCAGCCCCGGATTCATCCGTGACCGTGCCATGCACACCGCTCGCGCGAGCGAGCGTGATGATCCGTTCCTCCTGCGCGTTGGTCAGGGTCCAGCGTTGTTCCTCGAGGGCGGCGAACGAGTCCGTGGCTCGCGTCGTCACGTGGAGCGTCATGCCGATCGGGAGATCGGCGAAGCTGAGCCGTCCGCCGAGATCGCTCCCGGCCCGCCAGACGAACTCCGTGCCGCGTGCGCGCGATCCCGGTGGGAACTGCAGTTGCCAGGGGTTGAGGCGCAGCTCGACGCCGACGCCGGCTACGGGGGCCGCAGCGGTGTCGAGGACCTGCACGGACAAGGTGGCTCCGGTCGTGAGCGGGACTCGCAGCGCCGTGGCGCGAGTCTCGTGGCCCGCTTCCGGCACGATGCGGCACTGGCAGCGTCCACCGAAGCGGACGTCGAGCCAGGTGTTGTCGTCGGCAATCACGACCTGCAAGAGTCCCTCCGCATCGCTGCGCATCAGCGTGTTGCCCGGCAGCACGAACAATTCGACGCCCGGCAGCGCGCGGCCGTCCTCGGCGGCGACGAGCTGCGCCCAGAACAGCATGTTGCCGACCGGCCCCAACACGATCGTCAGTTCGGTCGTCGAGCCCGCGCGCACGGTCTGCCAGCCGCTGCGGCCGCGCAACGGGCTGCCGGCCGGTGGCTCGACCGCGACGAACGTGCGGCCTGCGGCGACCGTGAAGGTGACACTGCCTGTCGCGTCCGTGCGCCCCTCGTGCTCCGCTGCACTGACTGCGCAAGCCGGGAGCGCGTCGCCGCGTTCGTTGTGCACGACGATGTGCAGGTTGCCCGTCACGCGCGGTGGTTGACTCGAGTCCGCAGATGGCGCGGCGGGCTCGCCGGCGTCCTCGACGAGCGACCGCTTGTTGCCCGACGTCTCGACTGCTGCGGGTTCCGCGGGCGCCTTCGGCTGGGTTGGTCCGAGGTTCGGAGGCGGTTCGCCGCCACTGCCGAGCCAGAGCACGAGCGCCATCAGCACCACGAACACCGCGGCGAGGGCATGGCTTGCGCGCATGGCTCCTTGGTGCCCGGCTGTGCCGTAGCCGTCAAGCCGCGCGGCCACTTTGCGACACGTCGGACGCATCGCGATGGACTCGTTTCGGCCCTGCTCAGCGGTCGCCGTCGACGACGAGCTCCTGCCCCGCCTGCACCGTGACCTCTCGCCGGCTCAGTTCCTTGCCTCGCAGTAGGAAGACCACCGTCCACGTCCCGGGTGGCACGCGCGCTTCACCGGCCACTCCTCGCTCGAGGTTGTCCATCCAGGCCACGTGTTCACCGTTGCGCACGACGAACTCGTCGGCTTTGCCATGCTTGGGAGCGAGCATGGCTGCGGGCTCCAGCATGAGCAGCACGCCCGTGGTCTCGCGGCCAGGCAGAACTTGCACGCCCGCCTGACAAGCTGCACGGCCCGTGCGATCCATCGCCGTCACGTCCCACGTGCCGGCCTGCATCCCGCGGTAGAAGAACGAGCCGTCGAGCTCGCAGCGCATCCCGAGCACGCTGCCGTCGTCGCGGCGAATGGCCGTGACCCACACGTCGCTGCTGCCCATCGTGCGGCCCGAGATGCTGCCGTTCACGGCGAGCAGACGCAGCTCGACCTGTTCGTTGCCAACTGCCACCGTCACGGGTTCGGGCAGGCCGAGGTCCGTCTCGAACGAATCGCTGCGCAACTTGCACGTCCCGGCTGGCAGGTCGGCGAAGCGGAAGCGCCCCTCGGCGTCGGTCCTGGCGCCGGCGACGAACTCGTCGTCGATCAGCACCTCGAGCGGCACGCCGCTGGCCGGACTGCCGTCGGGAGCAAACGCGCGCCCAGCGACCGGTAGTCCGGCGATCGCGCGCAGTTCGACTTCGACGGTGCCGCCGGTGGACACTTCGACTGCCACGCTCGTGGGTTGGTGCTTGCCCCCGTACGGGATGCCGATCCACCAGCGGCCGGCGCCGAGGCCAGAGAGCCGGAACGTGCCCTCGCCGGCAGTCTTCGCGCGATGTGCCTCTTCCGCTGGGCCGGGCACACGGGGCATGGTGGGTCCGTCGGACGCGGTGGCCTGCACGGTGACGCCGGCGACGGGTACTCCCGAGTCATCGACGACTCGGCCAGACACCGAAGCCGCGGGAACGAGCACGATGGTGCGTTCCTCGTGCGCGGCCGTGAGGACCCACCGTTGCGGAGTGACGGCAGCGAACGAGGCAGGTGCCTTCGCGCGCACTTCGAGCGTGACGCCTATCGGCACGTCCGCGAAGGAGAGCCGTCCGCCGAGATCACTCGAGGCCCGAAAGACGAACGCGGTGCCACGGAAGCGGGCGGCCTGTGGGCACTGGAACTCCCAGGGCTCGAGCCGCAGCTCGATGGCGACGTCGGTCACGGCGGCCTCTGCGCTGTCGACGACGTGCACGGACAGCGTGGACCCGGTTGCGAGCGGAACGCGCAGAGCTGCTGCGCGTGTCTCATGGCCGGGCTCCGGCAGAATGCGACACAGACAACGTCCGGCGACGTGCGTGTCGAGCCAGGTCTTGTCGCCGGCCATCGCAACCTGCACGCATCCTTCGGCATCGCTGCGCACCAGCGTGTCGCCGGGCTGCACGCGCACTTCGACGTTGGGCAGCGGACGGCCGTTCTCGGCGGCGAGGAGCTGGGCCCAGAAGAGCACGTTCGCATCGGGGGCCAACTCGATCGTCAGTTCGGTCGTCGAGCCCCCGCGCACGGATTGCCAGCCGTTGCGGGCGCGCAATACGCTGCCCTTGGGCGGGGCGACCACGACGAACGTGCGGCCTGCCTTGACCGTGAAGGTGACGGAACCCGTCGCGTCCGTGATCGCTTCGTGCTCCGCCGCACTCACCGAACAGCCCGGGAGCGCGTCGCCGCGTTCGTTGTGCACGACGATGTGCAGGTTGCCAGTGATGCTCGGGGCCGCGGATGGCGCGGATGGCGCGGTGGGTGCTGTGGACTCGCCGGTATCGCCGACCAGCGACCGCCCGTTCCCCGGCAGCCTGTTCGCCGACGTCTCGACCGCTGCGGCGGCCGCGGGCCCCGGCTGCATTGGCCCCGAGTCCGGAGCCGGCTCGCGACCACCGGAGAGCCAGAGCACGAGAGCCATCAGGACCACGAACACCGCGGCGAGGGCATGGCTTGCGCGCATGGACTCCTTGGTGCCCGGCTGTGCCGCGACCGTCAAGCCATGCGGCCACTTTTCGACACGGCAGGCCCGGTGCGACCGCCGCCTTGACCGCCGTGCGCCTTGCCCCGAGCATCCTGCGCGCCATGTCCGCTCCCCATGCGCTGCTCGAGATCGAGCAATCAGGATCCCCATCGCGCAGCTGCGCGCTCGGACCGACCGCTCTTCGCATCGGGCGCGCCAAGGAGAGCGACGTCTACGTTCCCGACGGGCACATCTCGAAGCAACACGCGGAAATCCGCTTCGAGAGCGGCGGCTTCCACGTGGTCGACGTGGGCAGCCGCGCCGGCGTGCTCGTCAACGGCAACAAGGTCGAGCGGCACGCGCTCGCCGATGGCGACGTCATCGAGCTCGGAACCGAGTCCCCGGTGCGCATGACGTTCCGCGCACCGGTCACGCTCGGGCTCGCCGCGGAAGCGAGGATCGTCACGCGCGTGCCTCCGGACGCCTCGAAGAGCGGCTTGGCGCGGTTGGCCAGGTTCTTCGAGTTCAGCCGCAAGCTCGGCGGCGGATTCACGCTCGAGGAAGTGCTTGTGGACGTCGTGGACCTCGCGATCGAAGTGACCGGAGCCGAGCGCGGCATGCTGATCCTGCGGCGCCCCGACGACTCGCTCGAGACGCGTGTCGCGCGCGCCATCGGCGGCCTCACGCTGCCGAAGGAGGGCGTGAAGGCCAGCGAGACCCTCGTGCGCAAGTCGATCGAACAGGGCAAGCCGTGCGTGATCGCCGACCTGACCGAGGACGTCGATCTCGCGCAGCAGGCGAGCATCGTGTCGCTCGAGCTGCTCTCCGCCGTCACGTTGCCGATCGTGCGCAGCGATGCGGGCACGCCGGGTGGTGTGGTGATCGGCGTGCTCTACCTCGACAGCCGCCGTCGCCGCGGCGGGTTCGACCAGTTCGACATGAACATCCTCGAACGGCTCGCGCAGGACGCGTCGTCCGTGATCGAGAACGCGCGCCTGTTGCGCGAAGCCGAGGACAAGCGGCGCATGGACCAGGAGGTCGAGATGGCGCGCGAGGTGCAGGCCGCGCTGATCCCCGAGCAGTTCCAGTCGACGGCTGCGTTCGAGGTCGCGGGCGTGTGCGTGCCCTGCAACGAGCTCGGCGGCGACTACGTCGACCAGTTCGACCTCGGCCGGGGCCGGCAGGCGCTCGTCGTCGCCGACGTGGCCGGCAAGGGCATCGCGGCCTCGCTGCTCGCGGCCGCGCTGCAAGGCGCGCTCGCCGCGGAGATCGGCCAGGATCGTCCGCTCGGCGAAGTCGTCGAACGCGTGAACCGTGTGCACTGCCGGCTCGCGCAGGTCGGCAAGTTCATCACGATGGTCGCGGCCGTGCTCGAGGCGGATGGCACGCTGTGCTTCGTCAATGCGGGGCACTGCCTGCCGCTGCACGTGCATCGCGACGGCGTGGCGTGCCCGGTCTTGTCAGGCATGGCGCTGGGCCTCGATGCGGACGCGAGCTACGAAGCCGGCGAGATCCGCATGCAGAAGGGGGACGCCGTCGCGTTCTACACGGACGGCATCGTCGAATGCGAGGGACCGGGGCGTGAGCTGTTCGGTCAGGCGCGGCTCGAACACGTGCTGTCGGACCTGCGCGGCGCCTCGGCCTCGCAGCTCGTGGCCGGCGTGCAGCAGGCTGTCGAGGTGTTCCGGCGCGGCACGCCGGTCTCGGACGACCTCTCGGTGTTGGTCGTGCGACGGGTCTGATCGCGGAGGCTACGAGGCCATGGTGAAGGCGAAGCGAACGCGGTGTGGATCGACGCGCGCGTGAAGGCGCTTGCCGGCTACTGCGCCTTGTCCGCTTCCATGTGTCCCACGAGATGTGCGATGCGCCAGGAATCGCCGGGGCCGCGGTGCCAGGCCGCGACGTAGTGGAACATGACCCATCGCACCGGGCCGTCCTTTGGGGTGACCTCGCCGCTGACGCTGCCGATCTCGTGTGCGACGTCGCCGTCGACGTGCAGCGCCCAGGTTGCATGGATCGCGTTGGCGACGTCGGCTGCGGCCAGCGAGGCCTTCTCCATCGCCTCGATCTCGGCCTTGCCGCGCACCAACGGCTGCCCAACGACGGCGTAGACCACGTCGTCGGTGTAGATGGCGCACACCGCGGGCAGGTCCTTGCGCTGCGCGGCTTCGATGTGATCGCGCCACGCCGCATCGATCGCGTCGGCCGCTGGGTCGACGCCGATCCCCATGCGGGTGTAATGGAGTTGGAAGTTGTACGTGCAGCTGCAGAGGCACAGGACGGCCGAAAGGGTCGCGCAGCGCAGCATCGCGCTACGCCTCGACCTGCGACACCACGGCCTTCTGTTGTCCGAGCGGCTTGCCGAACCGGTCGGTCGCGGGCGTCTCGACCGGCGCATACATCATGTTGCGCCGCTGCGGCACGTAGCCCGCGTCCTTGATGTGGCGCTCGATCTCGGGGATCGAGGTCGGGTGCGTGCAGCCGGCCGAGCTCACGACGTTCTCTTCGAGCATCGCCGAGCCGAAGTCGTCGGCGCCCATGCCGAGGCCGATCTGACACGTCTTCATGCCCTGCGTGACGAAGCTCGATTGCAGGTGCGGCACGCCCTGCAGGTAGAGCCGTGCCAAGCTCAACGTGCGCAGATACTCGGCGACGGTTGCTTTCATGCCGCCGCGGTCCCGCAGCAGCTCGGCGCCGAGCGGCGTGTGGTCGGGCTGATAGGTCCACGGAATGAACGCCGTGAACACGTTCGTCTCGGCCTGCAGCTCGCGGATGCGCGTCATGTGCTCGATGCGCTCGGCGTCGGTCTCGACGTGGCCGAACATCATCGTCGCGGTGCCCTTGCCACCGAGCAGCGCCCACTGGCGCATGACCTCGAGCCATTCCTGCGTGGTCGCCTTCTTCGGCGCGATGATCTTGCGCACGCGCGGCACCAGGATCTCGGCGCCGCCGCCGGGGATCGAGTCGAGGCCCGCGGCTTTGAGGTCGACGAGCACGTCGCGCACGGGGCGCTTCTCGAGCTTGCTCAAGTGCGTGATCTCGGGAGGGCTCATGCCGTGGATCCAGACCTGCGGGTAACGCGTCTTGAGGTCTTTGAACAGCGCCGCGAACCAATCGGTCTTGAGCCGCGGATGATGGCCACCCTGCATCAGCACCTGGATGCCGCCCTTCTGGATCAGCTCGTCGACCTTCTGGTAGATCGTCTCGCGCGTGAGCACGTAGGCATCGGCCGCGTCGGGCGAACGGTAGAATGCGCAGAAGCCGCAGTCGGTGACGCAGACGTTCGTCGGGTTGATGTTGCGATCGACGATGTAGGTCACGCGCACCTTGCCGTCGTCGTGTGCTTTGTGCAGCCGCAGTCGAACGTCGTTCGCGAGCATGCCGAGCGACGGCTGGTCGAGGCCGCGGTAGAGCAGCAGCGCTTCGTCGGAGTCGAGCGCGCCGCCGTCGAGGGCCTTCTGGCTCGCGTCGCGCAGGCGGACCGG
>DASRJH010000254.1:0-6614 GCA_035649575.1 Planctomycetota bacterium | reverse complement strand
GTCGGCGCTCGACCCGACGGCGACGTTGCGCATCGAGGAGCTGATCGAATCGCTGCGAGCCAGGGTGACGATCATCATCGTCACTCACAACATGCAGCAGGCGCAGCGCATCTCCGACTGGACGGGCTTCCTGTATCTCGGTGAGATGATCGAGTTCGATCGCACCGAGAAGATGTTCACGAACCCCGGCAACAAGCTGACCGAGCAGTACATCACCGGTCGTTTCGGCTAGCCGAGCCTGGCGGGGTCACAGCCCGCACAGGACGCGGCCGTAGGTGCTGCTCGTGAACCCGAACGGATTGGCCGGCGGATCGAGGCAGGCAAACTGGCTGTAGAACAGCAACCCGAACGCCGACGCTGGGATCGGCAAGACGAAGCTGCCCGATCCGACGGCATCGTTGAAGACGATGCTGGTCAAGGCCATGTCGGTGTAGAGGTAGCACGACGGCATGCCGAGGAAGCTCAGTTCGAGCGGGAACGGGAAGGAGTTGGTCGTGCCGACGATCAGCAGCGAGACACCGGACGGAACGCCATTGACGAGATCGATCGACAGCGTCTGTCCGACCTGCGCCGAGCCGGTGAAGCTGAGCCGTGGCGTTCCGTTGCTGCCGGCACAGCCATCGCCGTGCGAGGACGTGTGCGCCGTCAGCATGCTGACTTCGATCTTCTGGGCGGCGTTGTCGAAGTTGCCCGTGGGAGCTGGCGTGCCCGAGGAAGCGACCCACCAGAGTCGCTGGTGGTTGCCCGTGCGCATGCCCTGGAGCGGGGCCGTGCCGTTGACGGTGGTGACCTGGACTACGAGATCGTCAGTGCCGTTGTAGACGAAAGGGACCTGCAGGCCGACTTCGTTCCATGTGCTGACCGTGACGTTCCAGGTGTAGTTCGTCGCGAACAGCACGGTGACCGCATTGGGCGTCAGGTTGCTCGCGAACGTCGCGGTCAGCGGTTGCGACGCGGGAATGTGATCGAGCACGATCTCGAGCGTGTCGTAGTGGGCGCGACCCGACTGGCAGGGCGCGAAAGCCAGCCCAGTGATGAGGTTGACCGTGGCGCCGAGCTCGGTCGCGGTGCAGCGCTGCTGGTACTTGCACTGATAGAACGGGCCGCCGACTTGCTGGCCGAACGGGATGACGTTGCAGCCCCCGGAGGTCGCGACGTTGTCGGGGATGTACCAGTTCTGCGCGAGCGCGGGGATCGCGCTGAACAGCAAGGCCAGCATGGAAGGAAGACGCATGGGGGGCTCCTTGGCGGGGGTTGACGGAGGTAGGACGCGGGTCAGCATAGCCACCGCTCGCTGGGCCCGTCGAAGCCGGCGGTGCGATGTTCGTGTCAGGTTTGTCGCGAGCGTTCGCGCGCCGGCGACTTGCGGCCGTACGCTGGTATCGGTGAGCCGATGAACCGTGCGATCCGCATCCACGCGACCGGAGGTCCCGAGTGCCTGCAACTCGACGAGCTGCCCGTGCCGGTCCCGCAGCGCGGCGAGGTGCTGCTGCGCCAGGTCTCGATCGGCGTGAACTTCCTCGACTGCTACCACCGCAGCGGGCTCTACGCGTTGCCGTCCCTGCCGTCGGGCATCGGCAGCGAGGCGATCGGCGTCGTCGAGCAGATCGGCGACGGTGTGAGCGGCGTGCGAATCGGGGATCGCGTCGGTTACGCCGGAGGCGTGAACCCGGGTTCCTACGCCGACAGGCGCACGGTGCCGGCGTGGCGCCTCGTGCCGATCCCCGCGGCCGTCGAGGACGTCCAAGCAGCGGCGGTGTTGCTGAAGGGGATCACGGCCGAGTATCTCGTGCGCCGCACGTTCCGGGTCGGTCCCGGCCACCGTGTGCTCGTGCATGCCGCGGCCGGTGGTGTCGGGCTGTTGCTCTGCCAGTGGCTGCGGCATCTGGGCGCGCTCGTGTTCGGCACCGTGTCCACGGATGCCAAGGCCGCGTTGGCCGGTGAGAACGGGTGCCACCACGCAATCGTGACGACCCGCGAGGACTTCGTGGAAGTCGTGCAGCGGATCACGAAGGACAAGGGCGTCGACGTCGTCTACGACTCGGTCGGCAAGGACACCTTCGATCGCTCGCTGAGCTGTCTCAAGACGCGCGGCATGCTCGTGTCGTTCGGCAACAGTTCGGGCGTACCACGGGCAGTGTCGCCGGCCGAACTGCAGCGGGGTGGGTCCTTGTTCCTGACGCGGCCGACGCTGCACGACTACACAGGCACGCGCCAGGAACTGCTGCGTGCGAGCGAGGTGTTGTTCGGGCTCGTGCAGGGGGGCGTGCTGAAGGCGCATGTCGGCGGCACGTTGCCGCTCGCCGAGGCGGCGGAGGCGCACCGCCGGCTCGAGGCGCGCGAGAGTACGGGTGCGATGGTGCTGTTGCCGTAGCGGGGGATTTCAGTGCGGCCCCCTTGGCTTCCCGACAGAAGCTTCGCGGCTACGATCGAAGGTGTCGATCTGCTCCGCGACGCTGCTGTCGATGTTGCCGTGAGGATGCCGGGCCTGGCGGACGACCACCGCGCGGTGTACAGCCTGCTCGAGGCGCGTCGGAGTCCCGGCGCCATGGTGCACACCGACACCGGCCCTCCGGGCCGAACCAAGATCACGGCACCGTCCGGAACCGCGGCGATCGCGCGCCGAGGCTCGTGAGATTCGTGCCAGGGCCATTGCGCGCGGAAAGCGCGCCGCGATCGGCGCGAACCCTCATGGCTGTCGCACCCGCAAGGACGCGACCTTCGCAAGCTGTTCGTAGTCGCGGTCGCGGTGCAGGACTTCGAGGTCGTGGCGGAGTGCGCACGTGGCGATGAGACAGTCGGTAGCCGAGCGGATCGTGGTGCCGGCGGCGCGGGCGGTCCGGTAGAGCTGCGCAGCTTCCAGCCACACGTCGATCGCCATCGGCGACTCGACAATGGGGAACGCCAGCATGGATTGTCTGGCCAGCCGGAAGGCTCCGGTTTCGCGCATGCCCTGCAGGACCTCCTGCACGATGGGTGGACAGACAACCACTTCGCCGAGATCGACCACGGCCTCGAGGTCGAGCGGTCTTTCTCGGCGGAACACTTCGATCCACACCGAGGTGTCGATCAGGATCATCGGGCCTTCCTGCGGGGCGGCGGTGACGCGTCGCCACGCATCTCGCCGAGATCACCCTCCCACGCACCGGTGCCGCGGAGCTTCAGGATCTGGCGAGCCTTCGCGCGCCGAACGAACTCCTGCAAGGCCACCACGACGGCCCCGGAGAACGTCTTCTCACCGCTGATCTGCACGACCTCGCGGAGCAAGTCCTCAGGAAGCACAAGATTCGTACGTTTCATACACACAGCATGCAGTGCGCACATGAGGTGTGCAAGAACCAGGGTCGGGAACTGCTGCGCACCCCATCCGCCCGACCCCGCTCCGCGCCTACGCCTTCTTCTTGCGCTCGGCGGGCTCCCAGGCGTGCGCGACTGGCTGCGGTTCGATCCCGGCGAGCAGCGAGCTCTGGTCCTGCTCGATGTCGTCGCCGACCTGGCCGACGAGCTTGCGCAGCCGTTCCATCTGCCAGAGCCCCGTGAGCAGGCGGTTTCCCTTGACGCGCGTCATGAGCTGCTCGCACTGCAGCGCCGCCACGCGCTGCTGGCCCAGGTCCTGCTGTGCAGAGTGATGGCACAGTGCCAGCATCGTCACGAGCTGTTCGATCACCTTGCCGAGCCGCTGCAACGGGATCTGGGCCCGCGTCAGCTCGAGCTGGAACTGCATGTTGATGCCGAGCCAGGCCCACCGCAGCCAGCGCAGACGCGTCTCGGCGAAACGCGCGTAGCGGCGCAGGCCGTGCGGCAACACCTGGTATCGCGGCAGCCAGCCCGTCGGCACGAGTAGCAGCGGCGCCCGCAGCAGCTCGATCAGCGCGGTCCAGAGCACCCAGCCCGCGAGCTTCCAGAACGATCCCTTCGTCACAAGCCGCCGCGCCGCGGTCGCGACGCGCTTCGGTTCTCGCAGCGCGGTCAGCGGGGTGAGCCGCAACAATCTCTGCTCGGGCGGCAACGGCTTGCCGCCGGCATCTTCGTTGAGCGACTGGATCACGCCGAGCAGGCCCGCCATGTAGCGGTTCGTGAAGTTGTCGGTGACGTCCTTCACCATGCCCATCAGGATCAGGTCGTCCTCGCCCTCGACGACGCCGAACACGTGCATGTTCGCGCGCGCGTCGTGCACGCGCGAGCTGCGGTCGAACGCGCGGCCGCCGATCACGCGTTCGCAGGCCTGTAGCGATTCGAGCGCGCTCGTGGCGGCGGCCGACTTGGTCAGATCGCGCAAGCCCGCGAGGTCGATGCCATCCGCGTCCTGCTGCAGCGACAGGTGGCTCAACGCACGCGACTGCAAGGCACCGCCGAGCATGCGACCGAGATGCTGCCGCGGCAGCTCGTGCTTGATGATCGGGCCGCCGACGCCGCTGCGCGCGCGTGCGTAGGCCGCGGCGTCGGCCGCGAACATGCGCTGGTAGCCGGCGGCCATCGCCGCGAGCATGCAGCGTCCCATGCGCAGGCAGTAGAACAGCACTTCGACGCCGTCGGCCTGGATCTGCCCTTCGGGCTCGATCGGGTAGTTCAGGAAGTGCAGCCGCGAGTTGTGGTTCGCCTTGAAGGCGCCCGTGTTCGACGACTTGCACGAGAACTCGTGGTCGACGCCGTCGCCGGGCGTCGTGTCGCGCTCGGGCAGGCGCAGCACGAACAGGCCGACGTGTTTGCCGTCCTTGCCGAGGCGCGCGACGATCGCGACGAGGCCGCCGTGCGTCGCGTTCGTGATCCAGAGCTTGTTGCGGTCGCCCATCGCGAACAGCCGGAAGCCGCCGCGACCAGAGTACAGCTGCGGGTCGGGTTCGACGTAGGCGCGCACCTTCTTCGCGTTGACGCCGACGGCGACCTCCGTGAGGCCGAAAGCCAGCATCTCGCCCTGCACGACCAGCGGCAGGAACAAACGCTTCTGGGCCTGGCTGCCGTAGGCGAGCAGCGAGCCCGCGCCGATCGTGAGCTCGCCCGAGATCTCGACCGCGAGCGGCCCGAGACCGTTCGCGGCCAGTTCTTCTTCGAGCAGCGCGAGCTCGACGTAACGACCGTCCTTGCCGCCGAACTCGGCCGGAACCGTGAAGCCGTAGGCCTTCTGCTCGGTGACCGCCGCACGCAGCGCCGCCGACAGCTTGCCGTCGGCCGTGAAGGCCTCGCCGCGGCGCAGACAAGCGAGCGCTGCGGCGACGACGGGCGCACCCTTCTGGTCCGCGCTCTTCGCGGCGAACGCGCCGCCCCGCAGTTCGCTCGTGGCCGGCTGCGGGCCGTAGACGAGTCGTTCGACGAGGCCGCGTTTCTGGCGCCCGAGCCGCAGCGCCGCAGAACGCGCCGCGTCGTCGAGCGCGCCGACGTCGCGCGCGGACTCGACATCGCCTGCCGCGGCCAGGGCCTTGGCGGCGGTCGAGGCTTCGGGAGGCGGCGGCGCGGGGGGCGGGTTCGTCACGGCGTAGTCGGGCCGAACATGGTGCCCGCGGCGCTGCTGTCAGGGAATGGTGAAGTGCACATCCGTGCGCCGCGCGGTCGTGCGCGCCCCAGGTATCTTGCTGCTTGGAACCCGCTCTCGACCGCGTTAGGTTCCGAGCCCCGATTCAGGACGCATTCTCCATTCCATTCATGAGCGAGCTCCCACTGATCCAGGTCGGCCAGCAAGTGCCCGACTTCACCCTCACGACCTACGAACCGAAGACGAAGGGTTTCGGAAAGTACAGCCTCGCGGAGGCGAAGAAGAACGGCAAGTGGACGCTGCTGTTCTTCTATCCCGCGGACTTCACGTTCGTTTGAGCTACCGAGTTCGCTGCTCTGTCAGAGCAGCAAGACCGGTTCGCGAAGATGGGGTGCGAGATCGTCACCGTGAGCGCCGACACGGAGTTCGTCCACCTCGCGTGGCAGCGCGAAGAGAAGGAGCTCGCGAACGTGCAGTTCCACATGGGCGCCGATCGCAACGGCGACCTCGCGAGGCAGTTCGGCATCTGGAACGGCGGCTTCGCGCTGCGCGGCGCCTACCTGATCGCGCCGGACGGCAAGCTGATGACGAGCGAAGTGAACTTCCTGAATCTCGGGCGCAACATCGACGAGATCCTGCGCAAGTTCAAAGCGAACATCTACCTCGGCAAGAAGACCACGGAAGGCTGTCCCTCGAAGTGGAAGGACGAAGGCGATGCCACGCTGCGCCCCGGACCCGAGATGGTCGGACGCGTGCACGAAGCGCTGCACAAGAAGTGATCGCGGCAACGCCATGACCGATGTGCTCGTCGTGCGGCGCGGCGGTCTCGGCGACACGTTGCTCATGACGCCGGTGCTGCGCGCGCTGCGCCGCCGGCATCCAGACTGCAGGCTGCACTTCGCGGGGGTGCGCGAGTTCGCCGAGATCCTGCTGCAACACGGCGTCGTCGATCACGTGCTGTCCAGCGAAGATCTCGCGCGCGGCGCTGCGGCGCGCGAACGATTGGGCCGTCATGCGCACATCGTCAGCGACGGCACGCTGGCCTCGGCCGGCGCCGCGACCCCCGAGACTACGGTGCAGACGTTCGATCCACGTCCGCGCACGGCGGCGCCGATCGCGCTGCAGATCGCCGGACAGCTCGGAC